>NZ_JBTLRM010000013.1:56162-97543 GCF_054482755.1 Roseivivax sp. CAU 1761 | reverse complement strand
GTTGCTGAGGTGGGGATGGCTCGCCTCCCCGCGCCGGCATCCGGACATCGCGCCCGGGCCGCCGCCGGAGCGTCGGCGTCGCCGCGAGCGCGACCGGCACGGCAGGGGATGCCGCCCGGGGCCCGGTCGGCCGCCGGCCTGATCCACGGTGCGGCGGCGGGGACGGCGCGCCGCCCCGCAGCGATCACGCCGCGCGGGCCTCGCGGATCAGCCGCAGGATGTCCTGCGCCGCCTCGGGGATGTTGGTGCCCGGGCCGAAGATCGCCTTCACCCCGGCCTCCTTGAGGAAGGCGTAATCCTGCTGCGGGATCACCCCGCCGCAGATCACCAGGATGTCGCCGGCGCCGGCGGCCTCGAGCGCCTGCACGAGCTGCGGCGCCAGCGTCTTGTGCCCCGCCGCCTGGGACGAGATGCCGATCACGTGCACGTCGTTGTCGACCGCGTCCTGCGCCGCCTCCTCCGGGGTCTGGAAGAGCGGGCCGACATCGACGTCGAAGCCGATATCGGCGAAGGCCGTGGCGATCACCTTGGCGCCGCGGTCGTGGCCGTCCTGGCCCATCTTCACCACCAGCATGCGCGGCCGGCGGCCCTCCTCCTCGGCGAAATCCTCCACCGCCTTCTGGATCGCGGCGAAGCCCTCGTCGCCCTCGTAGGCCTTGCCGTAGACCCCCGCGAGGGTCTTCACCTCGGCCCGGTGACGGCCGAACACCTTTTCCATCGCCATCGAAATCTCTCCCACGCTGGCGCGCGCCCGCGCCGCTTCCACCGCGGCCTCGAGAAGGTTGCCGCCCTCCCCGGCCCGCCGTTCCAGTTCCTTCAGCGCCGCGTCGCAGGCCGCCTGGTCGCGGCCGGCGCGGATGCGCTCCAGCGCCGCGACCTGGGCCTCGCGCACCTTGGCATTGTCGATGTCGAGAATGTCGAGGTCGTCCTCCTTCTCGAGCCGGTACTTGTTGACGCCGACGATGACGTCCTCGCCGCGGTCGATGCGGGCCTGGCGCATCGCCGCCGCCTCCTCGATGCGGAGCTTCGGCATGCCCGAGGCCACCGCCTTGGTCATGCCGCCCATCTCGTCGACCTCGCGGATCATCTCCCAGGCCTTCTCGGCCATGTCGTGGGTCAGCTTCTCGACGTAGTAGGAGCCGGCCAGCGGATCGACGACCTTGGTGACCCCGGTCTCCTCCTGCAGGATCAGCTGGGTGTTGCGGGCGATCCGGGCGGAGAAGTCGGTGGGCAGCGCCATCGCCTCGTCGAGCGCGTTGGTGTGCAGCGACTGGGTGCCGCCCAGGACCGCCGACATCGCCTCGTAGGCGGTGCGGATGACGTTGTTGTAGGGGTCCTGCTCGGCCAACGACACGCCCGAGGTCTGGCAATGGGTGCGCAGCATCTTGGAGCGCGGATCCTTGGCGCCCATCTCAGTCATGATGCGGTGCCAGAGCATGCGCGCGGCGCGCAGCTTGGCGGCCTCCATGAAGAAGTTCTTGCCGATGGCGAAGAAGAAGGACAGCCGGCCGGCGAACTTGTCCACGTCCATGCCGCGGTCCATCGCCGCGGCGACGTATTCCTTGCCGTCGGCCAGCGTGTAGGCCAGCTCCTGCACCAGCGTCGCCCCGGCCTCCTGCATGTGGTAGCCGGAGATCGAGATCGAGTTGAAGCGCGGCATCTCGTTCGAGGTGTATTCGATGATGTCGGCAACGATCCGCATCGAGGGCTCGGGCGGGTAGATGTAGGTGTTGCGGACCATGAACTCCTTCAGGATGTCGTTCTGGATGGTCCCCGAGAGCACGGCGCGGGAATGGCCCTGCTCCTCGCCGGCGACGATGAAGCTCGCCAGCACCGGGATCACCGCGCCGTTCATGGTCATCGACACCGACACCTGGTCGAGCGGGATGCCGTCGAACAGCACCTTCATGTCCTCGACCGAGTCGATCGCCACCCCGGCCTTGCCGACATCGCCGACGACGCGCGGGTGGTCGCTGTCATAGCCGCGATGGGTGGCAAGGTCGAAGGCGACCGACACGCCCTGCTGCCCGGCGGCCAGCGCCTTGCGGTAGAAGCGGTTCGATTCCTCGGCGGTCGAGAAGCCGGCATATTGCCGGATCGTCCAGGGCCGGCCGGCATACATCGTCGCCCGGACGCCGCGGGTGAAGGGCTCGATCCCCGGCAGGGTGCCGAGATGGTCGAGACCCGCGATGTCCTCGGCGGTGTAGAGCGGCTGGATGTCGAGCCCCTCGATGGTTTTCCAGACGAGGTCGTCAGGGCCGCGCCCGCGCAGTTCCTTTTCGGCCTGTTTGCGCCAGGCCGCCTTCGCATCGCTCATGTCTCTACTCCCTTGTTCGCGGCGGCCGGCGCGGGTTCCGCGCGGACGGCCTCCGGTGTCTCGACAAGCCGGGCAAGGCCCGAGGCCCCGTCCCGCAACCATTGCAGATCGGCGTCGTGGGCCTCGCGCAGCAGCGCCGCGGCCTCGGCATCGAAGGGCCGCCAGCGGCCGGTGCCGGCGGGCAGGCGCCCGGGATCGCCGCCGCGTTCGGCCACCAGGGCGCGCAGCGCGGCGAGATCGGGCGAGCCGTTGGCGCGATATTGTCCAGGCCGCGCCGGGCGGGGGGCGGCCCCGTCGCCCAAAAGCGCCAGCAGCGCCTCGGGCCGCGCCGCGAAGCCCTCGTGGCAGGTCACCACGATCTCGGCCCCGGGCACCGCCGCGGCGACCTCCTCGATCACCTGGCGCCAGCTTCGGGCGCTGCCCAGAATGGCGGCCCGCGTGTCGCGGTCGGGCACCGCGGCGCCGCGCGCCACCAGGTAGGCCAGCAGCGAGGCCCAATAGGCGTCGAGCGCGCGAATCTGGATCGCCACCCGCGCCACCGGGCCGAAGGCCGCGGCGATCCGCGCCATGCGCCGTCCGGCCTGCGGATAGAGCGCGCGGCGCTGCAGGTTGTGCCGCGGCGTGCCCAGCATGTTCTCGTCGCTCGCCAGCAGGAGCCGCGCCCCCCCGGCCCGCGCCTCTGCCACCGCGGCGGCGAGGCGGCGGCGGTCGGTCTCGGTCTCGTGATCGTGTCCGACCTCGCCCATTAGCCCCGCCCGCAGCTCCCGCGGCGTCCAGATCACGGCCTCCGTGAGGCCCGGCCGTGCGGCCCGGAGGTAGCGCTGGAAGCTGGTCGTGGCGCAGCGATGGGCGCCGGAATGCAGCACGATGCGCATGTCAGGACCCGGTCGCGGCGGGCCAAGCGCCCGTGCGCTCGCAAAGATTTTTCCGCCCGCGGGCGCTCGCGGCTTGGGCAAGCCGGCCGCGCCTGCCTATATTCGACCGCATGACCCGTGCATTCCTGTTTGCCATTGCCCTGTCCCTCGCCGCGCCGCTGCCCGCCGCCGCCGCCGATGCCGCCCAGACCGACGAGATCGTGCTGCCGGCCGCGGAGCGCAGCCTCGACGAGTTCCTGTGGCTCAAACGCCCGGTCGTGGTCTTCGCCGACAGCCCGGCCGATCCGCGATATGTCCAGCAGATGCAGTTCATCACCCAGCGGCTGGACGCGCTGGCCGAGCGCGACGTGGTGGTGCTGACCGACGCCGACCCGGCGGCGCGCTCCGAGATCCGCCGCACCCTGCGGCCGCGCGGCTTCATGCTGGTGCTGATCGACAAGGACGGCACCCGGGTGCTCCGCAAGCCCCTGCCCTGGGACGTGCGCGAGCTGTCGCGCTCGATCGACAAGCTGCCGCTCCGGCAGCAGGAAATCCGCGACCGGCGCGGCACGCCGCGCGGCTGAGCCGGGACCGCAGGGTCCCGGCCAGCGCCGCGCGGGAGGGCGTCGCCGCGCCGCATCGCCTCACTCGAACTCCATGATCACGTCGTCGACGGCGAGGCTGTCGCCCTCGGCGGCGTTGAGCTTGGAGACCGTGGCCTTCTTCTCGGCGCGCAGGATGTTCTCCATCTTCATCGCCTCGACGGTGGCCAAGGCCTGGCCCTCCTGGACCTCGTCGCCCTCGCCGACATGCAGCTTCACCACCAGCCCGGGCATCGGGCAGAGCAGCATCTTGGACGTGTCGGCCGCCTCCTTCTCGGGCATCAGCCGCGCCAGTTCGGCCTGCCGCGGGGTGCGCACATGCACCTTGAGATCGGCCCCGCGGGTGCGCAGCCGGAAGCCGCCCGGCACCTTGCCGACCTTGAGCACCAGGGGGGCGCCGTCGACCCGCATGCGGGCCAGCTTGTCGCCCGGCGTCCAGTCGCCCTGCACCCGCATCTCGGCGCCGTCGGCGAAGCGGATCGTCGCGCCGTCGCGGTCGGCGGCCACCGCGACGTCGAAATCGCTGCCCTGAAGGGCCACGTTCCAGGCATCGCCCACCAGCCGTTCGTGGTTGTCGAGCGTGCCGGAGATCCGCGCGCGCCGGATCTCGGCCACCCGGTTCATCGCTGCCGCCGCCGCCGCGATGCGGCGCAGCGCGTCCTCGCCCAGCTCGACGCCGTTGAAGCCCTCGGGATATTCCTCGGCGATGAAGGCGGTGGTCATCTCGCCCGCGACGAATTTCGGGTGGTCCATCACCGCCGAGAGGAACGGCAGGTTGTGGCCGATCCCCTCGACCTCGAAGCCGTCGAGCGCGTTGCGCATGCCCTCGATGGCGGTGGCGCGGTCGCGGCCCCAGGTACAGAGCTTGGCGATCATCGGGTCGTAATACATCGAGATCTCGCCGCCCTCGAAGACGCCGGTATCGTTGCGCACCGCGCCCTCGCCCGCCGGCGCGTCGCCCTGCCACTTGCCGGTCTCGAGAAGCGGGCCGGCGGCCACCTCCTCGGGCGGACGGTAGCGCGTCAGCCGGCCGATCGAGGGCAGGAAGCCGCGATAGGGATCCTCGGCATAGAGCCGGCTCTCGATGGCCCAGCCGGTCAGCGTCACGTCGTCCTGGGTGATCGACAGTTTCTCGCCGCCGGCGACGCGGATCATCTGCTCGACGAGATCGACGCCGGTGATCAGCTCGGTCACCGGGTGCTCGACCTGCAGCCGGGTGTTCATCTCGAGAAAGTAGAAGTTCTTCTCGCCGTCGACGATGAATTCCACCGTGCCGGCCGAGGCATAGCCCACCGCCTTGGCCAGCGCGCAGGCCTGTTCGCCCATGGCGCGGCGCGTCGTCTCGTCGAGAAACGGGCTCGGCGCCTCCTCGATGACCTTCTGGTTGCGGCGCTGGATCGAGCATTCGCGCTCGCCCAGATAGATGCAATTGCCGTGCTGATCGGCCAGCACCTGGATCTCGATGTGGCGCGGCTGGGTGACGAACTTCTCGATGAAGATGCGGTCGTCGCCGAAGGAGTTCGCCGCCTCGTTCTTCGAGGACTGGAAGCCCTCGCGCGCCTCCTGGTCGTTCCAGGCGATGCGCATGCCCTTGCCGCCGCCGCCCGCGCTGGCCTTGATCATCACCGGGTAGCCGATCTCGGCCGAGATCTTCACCGCCTCCTCGGCATCCTCGATCAGGCCCATATAGCCGGGCACGGTGGAGACCCCGGCCTCCTGGGCGATCTTCTTGGAGGTGATCTTGTCGCCCATCGCCTCGATCGCCTTGACCGGGGGGCCGATGAAGGCGACGCCCGCGGCGTCCAGCGCCTGGGCAAACTTCGGGTTCTCCGACAGGAAGCCGTAGCCCGGATGCACCGCCTCGGCGCCGCTCTCGCGGATCGCCGCCATCACCTTGTCGATTACGATGTAGGACTGGTTGGCCGGGGCCGGGCCGATATGGATCGCCTCGTCGGCCATCTCGACATGCAGCGCCAGCTTGTCGGCGTCGGAATAGACCGCGACCGTGGCGATGCCCATCTTGCGCGCCGTCTTGATGACGCGGCAGGCAATCTCGCCCCGGTTGGCAATCAGGATCTTCTTGAACATCTCCGTCCCTTTCCGGAAGTCCGGTCCGCGGGCGCCGCTCCCCGGGGCGCGGCGGACACGAAAAAGGCCACCGGAGCCGTGAGCTCCGATGGCCGAAAACCTTGGCGTCCGAGGCTTCGCGGGGAAGCCTGCGGCGCGAACGTCTTAGTTGCAGTAGCGCGGCGTGACGTCGTCGCAGACGACCCCGGCCGTTGCGCCCACTGCGGCACCGATGGTGCCGTCGCCGCCGGTTGCGCGGTCGACGAGGTAGCCTGCGCCGGCACCCATGCCGGCACGCGGGAGATCGCTGGACTCGCAGGCCGCCAGGCCGAAGCCTGCCAGCGCGAGCACCGCGGTGAGTTTGACATTCTTACGCATGAGGGATGCTCCCTTCGTTCCGCTCGACAATATGCACGACAAACGCATCGTGCCGGTGTGATGTTCCCGCCCCGGTCAGACAGCGCCGAAGCGCCGCCGGTCCGGACCCCCGCACCCGGCCGAGGCCGCACACGGAAAGACCCGGACGGCCGGACAGGGGAAGGTCCGGGCCGCCCGGTAGGGGAAGGGTTACGGTGTGAGAGGAGCGCCGAAAAGAGCGCTCCGATCGCAAGAGCCCCGCAATCTGGGGACACACTGACAGAACCAGAGCGCGCCCCGCTGGCCAAGCCCGCGCCGCGGTCGGCCCGATGATCGGCCCGAACCCGCGCAGAATCGGGGGCGCTCGGCAAGTTCATGCCCAAATGTCCGGATCGAAGGCGTCGGGGAAACTGGCCCGTGCCGCGCCCTCGTCGAGAACCAGCAGCGCCTCATAGGAGGTCGGATCGAAGGGATCGTCGACCGGCAGCACCTCGCGGCCGAACAGCCAGGACAGGCGGCCGGCATCGAGATTGCCGCGCTCGAAGGGGTCGGAGCCGAAGAAGTGCCAGAGCGCGGCGACGAAATAGGTGTCGGCGCGGCGGTCGGCAGCCCGGCGATCGGCATAGCGCTCGCGCCGGACGATCGGGGTGGCGCCCTTGGGATTGGCGCGCCGGATGGTGAACTGGAAATCGCTGCCGGGCAGACGCCCGGGAAAGCCGCGGTGCTTGATCATCGGGGGGCCTCCGTCCGGGGACGGGACCGCGACAGGCCCGGAAGCGGGACGGACCCTACGAGGGCCCGCCCCGTAGGTCGCTTACTTGTACTTACCGGTGTAGACCGGCTCCGCGGTGATCGGCTCGGGCTCGACCACAACGAACTCTTCTTCTTCCTGCTGGCCGCACGCAGCGAGCGTTGCGACGAAACCGAACATGGCAAGCAGTTTGATGCTCTTGGACATCTTTGTCTCCTGTCTGTGTTCAAGGCACGCGAACGCGCACGCGGCACGCACCGTCCCTCTAACATAGTAGCAGTCACGAATTTGCGACCAAGCCCCAAGCTATCGGAATTCCTAAGGGAATGATATGCGGCCCCAGCGCGACCCGCGCCCTGTGTCTCGAAAGCCTCACACCGGGTGGTTTTCGTAGTGAAAAACACAACATGTAGGCGAACTGCGTTCATCACCTCTACATCCGGTGTGTTCCGAAGTTTTTTCGGAATCCGGAATCCTTTTCCGGACAGCGTGTTTTCAAGGGGGTTCACGGCGCCGCGAGCGGCCGTGCGGACGGCTCCGGGGACAAGGTCTTGACACGGGGTCGGCGCGACCGTCGCGGGCGCCCTGCCGGGCCGTGCCGGTGCCTGGACGCGCGACCGCCCTGCGCCGGAGCCGGGCCTTTGATGCGATGCGGATGAGGGGGTGCAGCCCCGACCCCTCGAAAGGGCTCCTCCCGTCAGGGCTGCGAGAATGCGGGTCGTCCCCGCGTTCGATGGGGCGTCACGATCCGCGCAATCCTCGCGCCGACCCATCGCCCGATCCTTGGTCAGGACCCGTGTTCCGCGACCCGATTCGCGGCCTGCCCGGATTTCGGGCACGCGGCGCGGGAAGCTGCTGGATTCCTGAACTTGTCTCAATTGTGATACCACGATTCGGAATTCGATCAAGACTTATGTCTTAGGCGCGCTCCGGGCCCGGGGGCCGGCCCCGCGGCCCGCCCCCGCCATCCGCTCAGAGCGGAATGTTGTCGTGCTTCTTCCACGGGTTGGAGAGCTTCTTGCCGCGCAGGGCGGCGAAGGCGCGACTCACCCGGCGGCGGGTCGAGCGCGGCTGGATCACCTCGTCGATGAAGCCCTTCTCGGCCGCCACGAAGGGATTGGCGAAGCGGGTCTCGTATTCCTTGGTCCGCGCGGCGATCTTCTCGGCATCGCCGAGCTCCGAGCGGTAGAGGATCTCGGTCGCCCCCTTGGCGCCCATCACCGCGATCTCGGCGGTGGGCCAGGCATAGTTGAAATCGCCGCGCAGGTGCTTCGAGGCCATCACGTCATAGGCGCCGCCATAGGCCTTGCGGGTGATCACCGTGACCTTCGGCACCGTCGCCTCGCCATAGGCAAACAGCAGCTTGGCGCCGTGCTTGATGACGCCGCCATATTCCTGTCCGGTGCCCGGCAGGAAGCCCGGCACGTCGACGAAGGTCAGGATCGGGATCTCGAAGGCGTCGCAGAAGCGCACGAAGCGCGCCGCCTTGCGGCTGGAATCGATGTCGAGGCAGCCGGCGAGCACCATCGGCTGGTTGGCCACCACGCCCACGGTCTGGCCTTCGAGCCGGATGAAGCCGGTGATGATGTTCTTGGCGAACTCCGCCTGGATCTCGTAGAAGTCGCCCTCGTCGGCGACCTTCTCGATCAGCTCCTTCATGTCGTAGGGGGTGTTGGCGTTCTCCGGCACCAGCGTGTCGAGCGAGGCCTCGATGCGGCCGGGCTCGTCGAAGAACGGCCGCACCGGCGGCTTCTCGCGGTTCGACAGCGGCAGGTAGTCGACCAGCCGGCGCACCTCGGCCAGGGCCTCGACGTCGTTCTCGAAGGCGCCGTCGGCGACCGAGCTCTTCTTGGTGTGGGTCGAGGCGCCGCCGAGCTCTTCGGCGGTCACCACCTCGTTGGTCACCGTCTTCACCACGTCGGGGCCTGTGACGAACATGTAGGACGAATCCTTCACCATGAAGATGAAGTCGGTCATCGCCGGGGAATAGACCGCGCCGCCGGCGCAGGGCCCCATGATCACCGAGATCTGCGGGATCACCCCCGAGGCCATGATGTTGCGCTGGAAGACCTCGGCATAGCCCGCGAGGCTCGCCACGCCCTCCTGGATGCGGGCACCGCCCGAATCGTTCAGCCCGATCACCGGCGCGCCGTTCTGCATCGCCATGTCCATGATCTTGCAGATCTTCTGGGCGTGGGTCTCGCTGAGCGAGCCGCCGAAGACGGTGAAGTCCTGGGAGAAGACATAGACCATGCGGCCGTTGATCGTGCCCCATCCGGTGATCACGCCGTCGCCGTAGGGCCGGCTGTCCTCCATGCCGAAATCGGTACAGCGATGGGCGACGAACATGTCGAATTCCTCGAACGAGCCCTCGTCGAGCAGCAGCTCGATCCGCTCGCGCGCCGTCAGCTTGCCCTTGGCGTGCTGGGCGTCGATGCGCTTCTGTCCGCCGCCCAGCCGCGCCTCGGCGCGGCGGTGCTCGAGCTCTTCGAGGATGTCCTTCATGACCCGCTCCCTTCGTCAATTGGCGCGGACCTTACAGGGCGCGGGGCGGGCCTCAAGAATTTTCCGGCAAATTTGCAAACTCGGGAAACACGTCCGAATGAAGATTGCATAATCGCAAATCGGCGCCCGACTGCCGCGCAAACCCGGTCCGGCGGGGCGCTGGCATGGACAGATCCCGCGGCCGCGCCTATCCCTCTGCCATGCAGAGCGTTCCCGCCGTCCGGTTTCTCGACCGCGCCACCCCGCCACACATCGTCACGCTGATCCTCCTGTCGGGGCTTTCGGCGCTGGCGATGAACATCTTCCTGCCCAGCCTGCCCGCCATGGCGGAGCATTTCGACACCGAATACCGGCTCGTGCAGCTCTCGGTGGCGGTCTATCTGGGCGTCAACGCGGTTCTGCAGGTCTTCATCGGCCCGGTCTCGGACAAGCTCGGGCGGCGTCCAGTGATCCTCGCCGGTCTGGCGATCTTCGTTCTGGCGACGCTCGGCTGCCTCGTGGCGCGCGACGTCTACGTCTTCCTGGCCTTCCGCATGGTCCAGGCGGCGGTGGTGACCGGCATGGTGCTCGGCCGGGCGGTGGTCCGCGACATGGTCCCGCAGGACCGCGCCGCCTCGATGATCGGCTACGTCACCATGGGCATGGCGGTGGTGCCGATGATCGGCCCGGCGATCGGCGGCGGGCTCGACCAGCTGTTCGGCTGGGAGGCGAATTTCTGGCTGCTGCTGATCCTCGGCCTGGCGCTGATCTGGCTCACCTGGCGCGACCTGGGCGAGACCGCGCGGCCCTCCGGGCTGACCCTCGGCGCGCAGTTCCGCGAATATCCCGAATTGCTGCGCAGCCCGCGCTTCTGGGGCTATGCACTGGCCGCCGCCTTCTCCTCGGGGGCGTTCTTCTCCTATCTCGGCGGCGCGCCCTTCGTGGGCTCCGAGGTGTTCGGCCTCGCCCCGGCGCGGCTCGGCGTCTATTTCGGCGCGCCGGCGCTCGGCTACGTGGCCGGCAATTTCCTGTCGGGCCGCTATTCCATGCGCTTCGGCGTCAACCGCATGGTGCTCACCGGGGCCCTGGTGAACGCCATCGGGGTGCTGGCCTCGATGAGCGTCTTCGCCGCCGGCGCCGGATCGGCGCTGAGCTTCTTCGGCTTCATGTGCTTCGTCGGGCTCGGCAACGGCATGACCATCCCCAACGCCACCGCCGGCGCGCTCTCGGTGCGGCCGCATCTCGCCGGCACCGCCTCGGGGCTGGCCGGCGCGATCATGATCGGCGGCGGCGCCGCGCTCTCGGCGCTGGCCGGCGCGCTGCTGCATCCCGGCACCGGGCCCTGGCCGCTGCTCTGGCTGCAATTCGCCACCGGGATCTGCGGCGTCGCCGCCATCGCCGTGGTGATCCTGCGCGAGGCGCAGCTCGACCGCCGCGCGCAGTCCTGAGCCGCCTGCGCTTGGCCCGAGCGCCGGGGCTCTGGACGCCGTGGCAGAAATCTGCAAACTCGCGCCCAGCCCCCAGCGAAGTCGCAAAGTCACCCGCCATGCCCGTCCAGAAGCTCTATGCCGGCGCCAAGCTGCGCGACCTGCGCGGCCGGCTCGCCCTGACCCAGAAGGAGTTCGCCGGCAAGCTGGGCATCTCCCTGCCCTACCTGAACCAGATGGAGAACAACAACCGGCCGGTCTCGACCACCGTGCTGCTGGCGCTGGCGCAGGAGTTCGGCTTCGACGTCACCGAACTGGGCCAGGGCGATGCCGAGCGGCTGGTCACCGACATGCGCGAGGCGCTGACCGACCCGATCTTCGCCGAGGCCCCGGCGCTGGCGGATCTGCGGCTCACCGCAGGCAACGCGCCGGCGCTGGCCCGGGCTTTCCTCGAACTGCACCGCGCCTACCGCCAGACCCATGAACGGCTGGCCTCGCTCGACGAGGCGCTGGGCCGCGAGGGCGCGCAGCTGCAGCCCAGCCCGTGGGAGGAGGTGCGCGACTTCTTCCATTACTGCGACAATTACGTCGACGCCGTGGACCGCGCCGCCGAGCGCTACGGCCGGCTGGCCGAGGGTGAGGCCGATCTCGCCGGCGCGGTGGTGCGCCGGCTGGCGCGGCGCGGCATCGAGGTGCGGCTCGAGCGCAGCGGACCGCTGCGCCACTTCGACGCCGCAAGCGGCACGCTGACGCTGTCGGCGCTGGCCCCGCCCGAGACCCGCACCTTCCAGATGCTGCTGCAGGTGGCGCTGCTCGACCAGGAGAACCTGCTCGAGGCGACGCTCGACTTCGCCCGCTTCCAATCCGACGCAGCGCGCGCCATCGCCAAGATCGGGCTCGCCAACTACTTCGCCGGGGCCGCGCTGATGCCCTATTCCGACTTCCTCGCCGCGGCGCAGGAGACCCGGCACGACCTGGAATTGTTGTCCTCGCGGTTCGGCGCCTCGATCGAGCAGGTGGCGCACCGGCTCTCGACCCTGCAGCGCCCCGGCGCCAAGGGCATCCCGTTCTTCTTCGTCCGCGTCGATCAGGCCGGCACGATCACCAAGCGGCATTCCGCCACGCGGCTGCAATTCGCCCGCTATGGCGGCGCCTGCCCGCTCTGGATCGTGCACCGCGCCTTCGAGACGCCGGGCCGCTTCCTGCGCCAGCTGGCCGAGACGCCGGACGGCGTGCGCTACGTCAACCTAGCGCGCGACGTCTCGAAGCCGGGCGGCCATTTCGGCGCGCCGGTGCGGCGCTACGCCATCGCGCTGGGCTGCGAGGTCAAACATGCCGGGGCGCTGGTCTATGCCGACGGGCTCGACCTCGGGCGCGACGGCGCCTTCGAGCCGATCGGCATTTCCTGCCGTATCTGCGACCGCAAGGCCTGCCACCAGCGCTCGGTGCCGCCGCTGGAACGCCAGCTGACGATCCCGCCGGACCGCCGCGGCGTGCTGCCCTACGAGGTGGAATAGGCCGCTTCGGCCGCCGGCCAGCGCGCCGCCAGATCCGCCATCAGCGCGGCGTCGGTACGGTCGAGCGGCCCCGCGACGCGCGGCCGGAAGCGCATCCGGAAGGCGGCGAGCACCGCATCGCGCAGCTCCGGCGCCGGGTCGTAGCCGAAACGCGCGGCGTCGCGCCAGAACTCCCCCGGCGCCCGCGGCTCGGGCCGGATCGCCAGCCCGGCGCGGGCCAGCCGCGCCCAGTCGAAGCGCGGGCCCGGGTCGATCTTGCGCCCCGGCGCCATGTCGGAATGGCCGATCACCCGCGCCGGCGCGATCCGCCAGCGCGCCAGGATGCCCGGAAGCAGCGCCTCCAGCGCGTCCATCAGCGGCGCGGCGAAGGGCGACACGCCGTCATTGTCGAGCTCGATGCCGATGGAGCGGGAATTCATGTCGTCGATGCCGCCCCAGCGCCCGGCCCCGGCATGCCAGGCGCGCGCGCCTTCGTCGACCAGCTGCCATATGCGGCCGTCGCGGGCGATCAGGTAATGCGCCGAGACCTGCGCCTCGGGGCTCGAGAGCAGGTCGCGCGCCGCCTCGGCGCTTTGCATCGCGGTGTAGTGCAGGACCACGTGGTCGGGCCGGGCGCCGCCGCGCCGCGGCCCGTGATTGGGGCTCGGATGCGAAAGCGGCGTCAGCCCCGGGCCTTCCGGAACGGCGCCGGGTTCCAGCCGCAGGCGAAGCCGTCGCCATCGGCGTCGAGCCCCTCGCTGTCCTTCTCCGGGCCGCCGGCGGCCAGGAAGGCTTCCTGGGCCAGGTCGGCGGACCCGTAGGCGGCGCAGTTGCGCTCCTCGCGCTTCTTGGTGGCGAAGGCCGAGCGCGAATACTGCGCCTCGCCGACCCCGTGCGAGGTCGAGAGCGCGAAGCCCACGATGCTGACCGCGCCGTTGGGCCGCGACGGCACCGCGGTGGGCTCCACCACCTGATACTGCGCCCGGTTCTGGGCGATCATCTGGGCGTCTTCCTCGATCGAGCGCTCGCCCGAGACCGCGTCGAAATCGTTCTCGGCGGACATGCCGCCCACCGTGGCCGCGATGGCCGGCGCCGGGTTGCCGGGCGACGCATCGACCGGGCTCTGCCCGGAATTCTGCTCGCGGGCCAGCGCCGCGGCGGCCATCTCGGCGACATCGACATCGCCGGACGCGCCGGCGCCGCCGCTCGCGGCGCTCGGCGCCGGGCTCTGCGCCGCGGCGGCGCTGCGTCCGGTGGCGGGATCGGTGCGGCCCTCGAGTTCGGCATCGACGGCGGCGCGGCGGCCCTCGTCATAGGCGTCGAAGCCGGCCCCGCTGTCCGGGACGGCGGGCGCGCAGGCGCCCAGCGCGGCGGTGACGACGACGGCGGAAACCAGATGATAGCGCATGGCACCCCTCTCAGGCACGGGCTTCGGTAGCGGCGTTGCGCCTTACCACCATTTCTCGGGCTTGGCCACGAAGCCGGCTTCACGTTCCAGCGCGTAGGCGACATTCAGCAGGTCGGCCTCTTCCCACGGCCGGCCGATCAGCTGCAGGCCCAGCGGCAGGCCCTGCCGGTCGAGCCCGGTCGGGACCGAGATGCCGGGAAGGCCGGCGAGGTTCACCGTCACCGTGAAGACGTCGTTGAGATACATCTTCACCGGGTCGGCGTCCTGCATCTCGCCCAGGCCGAAGGCCGCGGACGGCGTGGCCGGCGTCAGGATGGCGTCGACGCCCTGCGCGAAGGCGTCTTCGAAATCCTTCTTGATCAGGGTCCGGACCTTGCGGGCGCGGTTGTAATAGGCGTCGTAATAGCCCGCCGAGAGCACGTAGGTGCCGACCATGACGCGGCGCTGCACCTCGTGGCCGAAGCCTTCGGCGCGGGTCTTCTCGTACATCTCGGTGATGCCGTCGCCCTGGGCGAGCTTGGCCCGGCGACCGTAGCGCACGCCGTCATAGCGCGCGAGGTTGGACGACGCCTCGGCCGGGGCGATGACGTAATAGGCCGGCAGCGCGTACTTGGTGTGCGGCAGCGAGATGTCGACGATCTTCGCCCCCGCGGCCTCGAGCATCGCCCGGCCCTCGGCCCAGAGCGCGTCGATCTCCTCGGGCATGCCGTCCATGTGGTATTCGCGCGGGATGCCGATCACCTTGCCGCGGATGTCGCCCGACAGCGCCGCCTCGAAATCCGGCACCGGCAGGTCGGCCGAGGTCGAATCCTTGGCGTCGTGGCCGCACATCGCCTTCAGCATGATCGCCGCGTCGCGCACGTCGCGGGTCATCGGCCCGGCCTGGTCGAGCGAGGACGCAAACGCGATGATGCCCCAGCGCGAGCAGCGCCCGTAGGTCGGCTTGACCCCGGTGATGCCGGTGAAGGCGGCGGGCTGGCGGATCGAGCCGCCGGTATCGGTGCCGGTGGCGCCGAGGCAGAGCCCGGCCGCGACCGCCGAGGCCGAGCCGCCCGACGAGCCCCCCGGCGTTAGCTGCGCCGCGTCGCCCTGCCGCTTCCACGGGTTCACCGCGGGGCCGTAGGTCGAGGTCTCGTTCGACGAGCCCATGGCGAACTCGTCCATGTTGAGCTTGCCCAGCATCACCGCGCCGTCGCCGAAAAGCTGCGACGTTACGGTGGATTCGTATTCCGGGCGGAAGCCGTCGAGGATGCGGCTGGCGGCCTGGCTGGCCACGCCCTCGGTGCAGAACAGGTCCTTGATGCCGAGCGGGATGCCGCACAGATCGGGCGCCTCACCGGCCTGCAGCCGGGCATCGGCCGCCTTTGCCATCTCGCGCGCCTTCTCGGGCGTCTTGTGGACGAAGGCGCCCAGCGCGTCAGCGCCCTCGATCTTGGCGAGGCAGGCCTCGGTCAGCTCGGTGCTGGTGATCTCGCCGCGGCGCAGGGCGTCGCGCGCCTCGGCGATCTTCATCTCGGTCGCGTCGCTCATTCCACCACCTTCGGCACGGCAAAGAACCCCTCGCGCGCATCCGGCGCATTCGACAGCACGCGCGCGGCATCGCCGCCCGCGGTCACCTCGTCGCGGCGGCGCTTGAGCCGCATCGGCGTCACCGACACCATCGGCTCGACTCCGTCGACATCGACGTCCTGGAGCTGTTCGATGAAGCCCAGGATGGTGTTGAATTCCTGCGCCAGCGCCGGCAGCGCCTCCTCCTCGACCCGGATGCGGGCGAGCTTCGCCACGCGCCGGGCGGTCTCGGTGTCGATGGACATGGGCCTTCCTCTCGCGCTCTGTCGCGTCTGTGTCGCGGTCTCGGGCCTGCGTTTAGCGCCGCGCGGGGCGGCCTTCAAGCGCATGGGCGGGCGCGGGCCGGAGCGCTCGACAGCGCCGGGGCGCCGCACTACCCATGAAGGCATCAGCGACGAGGAGACGCATTCCATGAAGATCATCTGGCTCGGCCATGCCTCCTTCCGCCTCGAGATCGGCGGCAAGGTGATCCTGCTCGACCCCTGGCTCAACGGGAACCCGACCTTTCCCGACGAGCGCCGCGCCGAGGCCATCGCCGGCGCCACCCATATCCTGCTGACGCACGGCCATTTCGACCATGCCGACGAGGCGGTGGGCCTGGCCAAGGAGCTCTCGGTGCCGGTGATCGGCCAGTTCGACCTGATGATGCACTGGGAAAGCGCCGAAAAAATCGAGGTCACCGGCTTCAACAAGGGCGGCACCGTGGATCTCGGCGGCATCGCGATCACCATGGTCAACGCCACCCATTCCTCGACCATGGCGGGGCCCAACGGCCCGGTCGGCGTCGGCACCGAATGCGGCTACATGATCGCCGCCGAGGGGCACGTGATCTACGTCTCGGGCGACACCGACGTGATGGCCGACATGGGCGTGTTCCAGGCGCTGCACCAGCCCGATATCGGCCTGCTTTGCGCCGGCGGGCATTTCACCATGGACATGAAGCGCGCCGCCTATGCGGCCAAGACCTTTTTCGACTTCAAGACGGTGATCCCCTACCATTACCGCTCCTTCCCGTTCCTTGAGCAATCCGCCGAGGTGCTGAAGGACGGCCTGCCCGGGGTCGAGGTGATCGAGCCCGAGGTGATGACGGCGATCGAGATTTGATCCCCCCGACCACCCTGCCCCGCGCCGGACTGCCGGCGCGCAACCCTGCCGCGGCGCGCCGCGCGTGACCGCGCCGCGCGTCGACGTGCTGATCGTGGCGCAGGCCGGGCGGCTGCAATACGAGGCCGCGCTCTTCGCGCTGTCGCTGGCCGCGAGCGGCACGTCGGAACGCTTCCGCCTGGTGGTGGCGGAGCCGCAGCCCGGGCCGCTCTGGCCCGAAGATCCGCGCATCGCGCCGGAGATCCGCGCCCTGCTGCAGGAATGCGGCGCCACCCTCCTCCCCTTCGAGAGCCGCCATTTCGGCGCCGCCTATCCCTACGGCAACAAGATCGAGGCGCTGTTGGCGCTGCCCGAGGGCGCGCCCTTCCTGTTCTTCGACAGCGACACGCTGATCCTCGGCTCGCTCGACGAGTTGCCGGTGGATTTCGACCGGCCGACCGCCTCGCTCCGCCGCGAGGGCACCTGGCCGGTGATCGAGCTCTACGGGCCGGGCTACACCGCCACCTGGAAGGCGCTCTACGACCGCTTCGGGCTCGACTTCGAAAGCTCGCTCGACCCGAGCTGGCCGGACGAGTACTGGCAGCGCTACCTCTATTTCAATGCCGGCTACTTCCATTACCGCTGCCCGCGGATCTTCGGCCGGTGCTTTCTCGACACCGCACTGGCGATCCGCGACGACCCGCCCCCCGAACTGGTCTGCCAGAGCCTCGACCCCTGGCTCGACCAGGTGGCGCTGCCGCTGGTGATCCACGCCCTGGGCGGCGGCCGCGACGCCCTGCCGCCGGGCTGGATCGACGGCCGGACCTCGTGCCATTACCGCACCCTGCCGCTGCTCTATGCCCGCGAGGACGCGGCCGTGGTGGCGCTGCTGGAGCGCATCACCGCGCCCAACCGCGTCAAGGCGCTGCTGAAATCCCACGAGCCGATCCGCCGCATGGTCTACCAGGGCCGCGGCGCCAGGGCGCGGGCGCTGTTCGACCGCGACGCCCTGCCCCGCCGCGAACAGGCCGTCCGCAACCGCCTGAAGCGGGAAGGACTCTGGATGCGCTGAGACCGCGTTGCCGTGCCTCCCCGGCGCCGCTAGCGTGGCGCAAAACCGCGGAGGAGAGGACATGACCGACACCCCGAGCTACGGCTTCGAGACCCTGCAGATCCATGCCGGCGCCCGGCCCGACCCGGCCACCGGCGCGCGCCAGACGCCGATCTACCAATCCACCGCCTACGTGTTCCGGGATGCCGACCACGCCGCGGCGCTCTTCAACCTGCAGGAGGTGGGCTACATCTATTCCCGCCTCACCAACCCGACCGTGTCGGTGCTGCAGGAGCGCATGGCGACGCTGGAGGGCGGCGCCGGCGCGATCTGCTGCTCCTCGGGCCACGCGGCGCAGATCATGGCGCTGTTCCCGCTGATGGGGCCGGGACGCAACGTCGTGGTCTCGACCCGGCTCTACGGCGGCTCGATCACCCAGTTCAGCCAGACCATCCAGCGCTTCGGCTGGTCGGCCAAGTTCGTTGATTTCGACGACATGGAAGCGGTCGCCGCGGCGATCGACGACGACACGCGGGCGATCTTCTGCGAATCGATCGCCAATCCCGGCGGCTACGTCACCGATCTCGACGCCGCCGCGAAAATCGCTTCCGAAGCCGGGGTGCCGCTGATCGTCGACAACACCTCGGCCACGCCCTATCTCTGCCGCCCGATCGAGCACGGCGCCACGCTGGTGGTGCATTCCATGACCAAGTACCTGACCGGCAACGGCACCGTCACCGGCGGCTGCGTGGTCGATTCGGGAACCTTCGACTGGTCGGCCTCGGACAAGTTCCCGTCGCTCTCCGCGCCCGAACCCGCCTATCACGGCCTGAAGTTTCACGAGACCTTTGGGCCGCTGGCCTTCACCTTCCACGGCATCGCGGTCGGCCTGCGCGATCTCGGCATGACGCTGAACCCGCAGGCCGCGCATTACACCCTGATGGGGATCGAGACGCTGAGCCTGCGGATGCAGCGCCATTGCGAGAATGCCGAGAAGATCGCCGCCTGGCTCGAGCGCCACCCGGCGGTGGCGGCGGTGACCTATGCCGGGCTGCCCTCCTCGCCCTCGCGCGAGCGCATGTCCCGGATCTGCCCGAAGGGCGCCGGCGGGCTGTTCACGGTGGCGCTGAAGGGCGGCTACGCGGCCTGCATGCGGCTCGTCGACAGCCTTGAGCTGTTCAGCCATGTCGCCAATCTCGGCGACACCCGCAGCCTGGTGATCCATTCCGCCTCGACCACCCACCGCCAGCTCAGCGAGGAGCAGCAGCGCGCGGCGGGCGCGGCGCCCGAGGTGGTGCGCTTCTCGATCGGCATCGAGGATGCCGACGACCTGATCCGCGATCTCGACCAGGCGCTGGCCAAGGCCGGCGGCTGAGATCTCTGCAAGGACGCGTGAGGGGCCGAGGCCCCTCACCGGTCGCGGCGCGGACGGGACAGGCCGCCGGAGCCCTGTCGCGCTGTTTCGAGTGACATGCGGAGCCGCGCGGCGACGGGCCGCGGCGCGGCGATCCCGACCGCGGAACCTCTTGGTTTATCGTGTCGGACCCGAAGAACATCGAAGCTGAGCGCAGAACCGACCAGATCGCCGGGCCGGGGGGCGGCCCGGCGAGGCGCGGCGGCCTGCGGGCTTTGCGCCGCGCAGGGGACCTTGCTCCGAGAGGCCGCAGAACGCGTGCGGCCCGGAGCATGGGGGGGGGGGTGCCCCCCCTTTTTACTCGGCCCGGCGTCCCCCTCAATTCACCCCGGGATATTTTCGCTCAGAAGAAGGCGAGCGGTCAGATCGAGGCGCGGTAGATCTTGTCGATGTTGGCGCCGAGCGCGTCGTTGAACTCGGCGTCGGATTGCTGCTTCGACAGGCCCTCGGTCAGGGCGCGGCTGAAGCTCGCGATCATCTTCGGGTTCTGCGACAGGCGTTGGCAGGCGTCGTCGGTCGAATAGCCGCCCGAAAGCGCCACCACGCGCACCACCCGGGGATGGTCGGCCAGCACGTCGTAGAGCCCGGGCTCGGAGGGGATGGTGAGCTTCAGCATCACCTCCGAGCCCTCGGCCAGCTTGTCGAGGCCGGCCTTGATCTCGTCGCGCAGGAGCGCCTCGGCCTCGGCCTTGGTCCCGGAATGGATGTCGACCTCGGGCTCGAGGATCGGCACCAGCCCGGCCCCGGTGACCACCCGGCCGACCTCGAATTGCTGCGCCACCACGTCGCGGATGCCCTTCGCGTCGGCCTCGTGGATCACCGAGCGCTCCTTGGTGCCGAAGATGCCGTGGCCACGGGCCTCGGCCAGAAGCTCCTCGAGCCCCGGCATCGGCTTCATCAGCTGCACGCCGTTCAGCTTCTCCGACAGGCCCTTGTCGATCTTCAGGAAGGGCACGATGCCGCGGCGGTCCCAGAGCGCCTGGGCGGTGGGCCGGCCCTCGACCTCGCCGCGCATGGTGCGCTCGAAGAGAATCGCGCCCAGCACCTTCTCGGAGGTGAACGAGGGGGCGGTGATGATCCGGGTCCGCATGTCGTGGATTTCGGCGAACATCGCCTCCTCGCCGTCATACTGGTCCTCGGTGACGCCGTAGAGTCGCAGCGCCTTGGGAGTGGAGCCGCCCGACTGGTCGAGCGCGGCGATGAAGCCCTGCCCGGTCGCCATACGCTGCTTCATCTGCTGGAAGGTCTCGATGTCCTTGGCCATGGCTCGCGGTCGTCCTCGTGTTGGTGTTGTCCTCGCCCCCCGGTCTACGCCATGCCGGCAGGCCGGCCTAGAGGCGTGACACGAATTAGCGCTAATCGTTAGCGCTAGCAGGCACTTGCGCCCGGGGCGCGAGGCGCAGCGCGATGCCGTGCCGGGCCCGCACGGTGAGATGGGCCACCGGCTCGGGCACCTTGCCCGGGACCGGGGCGACGCGGAGGTCGCGCAGGGCCGCGGCGAGCAGCAGCGGCCCCTCGATCATCGCGAAGCCGGCGCCGGGGCAGACCCGCGGCCCGGCGGAGAACGGCAGGTAGGCCTGGCGGGCGGAGGCGCGGCCCGCCGCCTCCTGCCAGCGCCCGGGATCGAAGGCGTCGGGATCGCGCCAGAGCCGTTCGTGGCGCCCGAGATGCCACGGGCTCAGCACCAGTTGCGCGCCGCGCGGCACGGCGCGGTCGCGGAAGCGCTCGGCCCGGGCGGCCTCGCGCACCATCATCGGCACCGGCGGGTAGAGCCGCAGCGTCTCGCGGAAGACGTCGCGGGCCGCCGTCATCCGGGCCATGGCGGCGAAACCGCCGTCGCAGGCGCGGGCCTCGGCGGCGACCCGGTCCTGCCAGCCGGGATGGGTGGCGAGGAGATAGAGTGCCCAGGCCAGCGCCGAGGCCGAGGTCTCGTGGCCGGCGAGAAAGAAGATCGCCACCTGGTCGACCATCTCCCCGGTGCTGAAGGTCGCCCCGGTTTCGGGGTCGCGGCTGGTCATGATCTTGGTGGCCAGGTCGTCGGGCGCGGTGCCGGCGGCGATCTCGTCTTGCCGCCGGACGCAGAGTTCGGCGATCAGGCCGCGCAGGCGCCGGGCGCTGGCCCGGGTCTGGCGCGCGAAGGGCCGCGGCAGCCAGCGCGGCAGCGGCACGAAGGCGGCGAGGTTGAGCAGCGGCTGGCTGCGCTGGTAGGCGCGGAACTCGGCGAACACGGCCTGCGCCAGCCGGTCCTCGATGGGGATCGAGAACAGCGTGCGGAAGATCACGTCGGCGGCGGCGTGGCTCGCCTCGGCCTCGATCTCGACCTCCTGCCCGGCGCGCGCCGCGAGCCGCGCCGCGAAGGCCTCCGCGGCGGCCTGCATGGCGGGCCAGGTGTCGCGCAGCCGGCCGCCCTCGAAGGCCGGGTCGATGATCCGGCGCTGGCGCGCCCAGGCGGCGCCGTTGGTGACGAAGATGCTGTCGCCGAGGAGCGGCCGCAGGCCCTCGGCGATGCGGCCGGATTTCGGAAAATCGCCCGGCCGCTCCTGCAGCACGAGGCGCACCAGCTCGGGCTGGTTGAGCAGGAAGGAGCGGAAGAACGGCGTGCGGAACTCCGCCATCCAGGCGCGGTAGAGCCGCGCCGGCTGGGCCGAGAGGATGTCGGCGCGAAACAGCCTTGCATGGCGCCAGAGCGAGACCCGCGCGGCCCGGGCGGGCGGCTTCGGCGGGATCATGCGGCGATCGAGGTGTATTTCGAGACCGCCGCGTCGATGCGGCTGGCCGAGGCCGGCCGGCCGGCATAGCGGCTGGCGAGGCTGAGCGGCCCGGCGGTGATGCGGAAGTAATCGTAGTCGCGCGGTCGGTCGAAGGCGCAGAGATACTGGAAATGCAGCCGGAAGAAGCGCCAGCGCAGCGCCTTCCAGCGCTCGCGGCTGAGGCTGCGGGTGAACTGCGCCGAGAAGACCAGCGGCCAGCGCTTGTCCTCGGGCGCCACGCCCGAGACCGCGACCGGATCGCAGAGCGCGAAGGCGCAGCCGTCGCCCGGGGCGGTCACGTCGACCCAGGTCAGCGCGCCGGAGGCCGCGAGCAGCCGCAGGTCGGCGCGCAGCCGGTGCGCCTCGGGCAGGAAGGACAGCATCGGCACCACCTGCCCCAGCGACAGGAAGGCGAGCTTCGGGCCGCAGCCCGGCACCCGGCCGTCGCGGATCAGGTCGGCGAGCACCGAGACCGCGAGATGGGCGCCGGAGGAATGCCCGACCACCAGCACCTCGTCGACATCGTCGGCCAGCGCTCCGGCCACGGCGTCGGCAAACTCCGCCATCCGCGCCTCGAGCGCCGGCGGGTTGGCGCCGCGCCAGCGCGCAGAGAAGGCGTAATCGTGCATCAGGTAATAGGCGAAGACGCGGTTGTCGCGGCGCCGGAACCAGCGCAGCAGCGCGGCCGCAGTAACGGCGCCGGCGAGCGCGCCAAGGGCCAGCGCGGGCGCCGTCCCGAGGCCGTCGGCCAGGAGGCGCAGCGCCAGCGCCAGCAGGCCCGCGGCCAGCCCCAGCGCCAGCGCGGCCTGGGCCAGCAGCATCGCCACCGGGTAGAGCGCGGCGATCACCGGGCCCTTGCGCAGCCGCATCAACCGCCACAGCGTGCCGGTCGCGAGATAGGTCCAGGCGGTGCGGAAGAGCTGGCCATAGGTGGCGGGAATCGAGCGCGACATGCTGTGCCGCACGATGTCGGACCAGACCAGAACCTCGATCCGGGCGGTGCTCTCGGCGCCCTCCATCGCCGCCGCGACCGACCAGCCGTAGCGGCCGCCGGGCGCGCCGGGCTCGGCCGCGGTCAGGCTCAGCTCGTAGCCCGAGATCGCCGCCTGCGCCGCGCCCTCCTTGCGGTAGAGTTCGCGGTAGCGGCGGGGATGGATCGGATCGTAGCCGGGGATGTAGAACACCCGGCGGCGGCGCACGTCCTGCGCCTTTGCCGGCTCGCGGCGCGCCCTGCCCTGCGGATCCTCTGCCATGTCTCTCCCCGGGGTGGTTGCGACCCCGAGGCTAGCCCGGCTTTCCGGCACCTGTAAGGCGAAAGCGCGGCCCGGCGGGTTCAGGTGCCGACGATGTCGCGCATCGCGGCGATCTTGGCCGCCGCCTCCTCCTTCACCCGGGCCGAGGCGCGCGCCATCATCGCCTCGAGCTCGCCGCGATCGGCGAGGTAGTCGTGGTAGCGCGCGCCGGCCTCTGCGAAGAGTTCGTCGACCTTGTCGGCGAGGATGCGCTTGGCCTCGCCGTAGCCCATGCCGCCATCCTCGAAGCGGGCGCGCAGATGCGCCACCTCGGCCGGATTGCCGAGCGCCCGGTACATCTGGAAGATGGTCGAGGCGTCGGGGTCCTTGGGCTCCTCGGGCTGCTTGCTGTCGGTGACGATCTTGTTGATCAGCTTGCGGTTCTTCTTGGGCTCCCCGAAGATCGGGATGACGTTGCCGTAGCTCTTGGACATCTTGCGCCCGTCGAGCCCGATCACCGCCTCGGCGTCCTTCTGCACCGAATGGTCGGGCAGCTTGAAGAACTCGGTGTCGTAGCGGCGGTTGAAGTAGCCGGCGATGTCGCGGGCGAACTCGACATGCTGGATCTGGTCCTTGCCCACCGGCACGATGTCGGCGTCGAAGAGCAGGATGTCGGCGGCCATCAGGATCGGATAGGTGAAGAGCCCCATATTGACGCCGTCATCGGGCTGCGCGCTGGGCTTCTCAGCATTGGCGTCGACCGCCGCCTTGTAGGCATGGGCGCGGTTCATCAGGCCCTTGGGCGTCACCGAGGACAGCACCTGGGTCAGCTCGAAGACCTCGGGCACGTCGGATTGGCGGTAGAAGCTGGTGGTCTCGAGGTCGAGCCCCAGCGCCAGGAAGCAGGCGGCGATCTCGTGCGTGAACTGGCGCACCGCGGCCGGGTCGCCGATCGAGTTCAGGGCGTGGTAATTGGCGATGAAGAGATAGTTGCGGCCGCCGGGATTGCCGGCGAAGAGGTCCAGCGTCGGGCGGATCATGCCGGAATAATTGCCGATATGGATGTGCCCGGTGGGCTTGATGCCCGTCAGGATCGCTGTGGTCTGGCTGGTCTCGCTCATCGCCTGTCGCCCTTTTTTCGCACGGGGCGAAGATGTGTTCGGTTTGCCCCCGGGGTTCAAGGCCAAAGCGGGCCCCGGGGGCAGATCGCCGCGGATTGCCGCGCCGTCAGTCGCCCTCGGGGTGGTAGCAGGCGAAGCGGTGCTCGGCGCCCTCGTAGGGCGGAAAGGCCTCGCGGCAGCGGTCGGTCGCCTTCCAGCAGCGCGGGTTGAACGGGCAGCCCGGCGGCACGTTCATCGGCGAGGGCAGTTCGCCCTCGAGCTTGATGCGGTTCTTCTGCGCCCGCGGATCGGCCACCGGCGTGGCCGAGAGCAGCGCCCGCGTGTAGGGGTGGCGCGGATTGCCGAAGACCTGGTCCTTGGGGCCGGTCTCCACCGGGCGTCCGAGATACATCACCATCACCTCGTCGGCGATGTGGCGCACCACCGACAGGTCGTGGCTGATGAACAGGTAGGCCAGCCCGAAGCGCTCCTGCAGGTCGTTCAGCAGGTTCAGGATCTGGCTCTGGATCGACAGGTCGAGGGCCGAGACCGGCTCGTCGAGGACGAGGATCTTCGGATCCAGCATCAGCGCCCGGGCCACCGCCACGCGCTGCCGCTGGCCGCCCGAGAACATGTGCGGGTAGCGCTCGAAATGCTCCTCCCGGAGGCCGACCAGACGCAGCATCTCGCGCGCCTTGGCCTCGCGCTCGGATTTCGACACGTCGGGCCGGTTCAGCAGCAGCGGCTCCATCAGCGTGTCGCCGATGGTCTGGCGCGGATTGAGCGAGCCGTAGGGGTCCTGGAACACGATCTGCACCGTGGCGCGCAGGTCGCGGTCCCGGGCGGCGCCCCTGGGGCCGACGGCGCGGCCCTCGATCTCGAGGCTGCCGCCCGAGGGCGGCTCGATCATCGTCACCACGCGGGCCAGCGTGGACTTGCCGCAGCCCGATTCGCCCACCACGGCGAGGGTGCGGCCGGGCCGCAGCTCGAAGCTGGCGCCGTCGAGGGCGCGGACGGTGGCGGCGGCGCGGAACGCCCCGCCGCCGATCTCGTAATGGCGCTGGAGGTTCTCGGCGCGCAGGATGGCGTCGCTCACGAGGCATTCTCCCGGTTGGTGGGCTGGCCGTTCAGCAGCGGATAATGGCAGAGCGCGCGGCCCATCTCGGGCGGTGCCGGCACCGGCTGGACGGCCTTGCAGCGGGCATCGGCGAAGCGGCAGCGCGGCGAGAACAGGCAGCCCTCGGGGCGGTCGAACTGTCCCGGCACGACGCCCGGAATGGTCGGCAGCCGGCGCTCGGTGGCGCGTTCGGGCAGCGCCGCGAGCAGCGCCGCGGTGTAGGGATGGTGCGGGTCGTCGAACAGCGCGCCGACCTCCTGCTCCTCGACCTTCTGGCCGGCATACTGGACCTGCACCCGCTTCACCGTCTCGGCCACCACGCCCATGTCGTGGGTGATCAGAATCAGCGCCATGCCGGTGGTTTCCTGCAGCCCGGTCAAGAGCTCGAGGATCTGCGCCTGGATCGTCACGTCGAGCGCCGTGGTGGGCTCGTCGGCGATCAGGAGCTTGGGCTCGCAGGCCAGCGCCATGGCGATCATCGCGCGCTGGCTCATGCCGCCCGACAGCTGGTGCGGGAAGGCCGAGAGCCGCTTTTCCGGCGCCGGGATGCCCACCAGCCGCATCAGCTCGACGGCGCGCTCCTGGCGGCCCTTGCGGTCGAGATCGGTGTGCTTCTTCAGGCTCTCGCGGATCTGGAAGCCCACGGTGAAGCACGGGTTGAGCGACGACATCGGCTCCTGGAAGATCATCGAGATGTCGCGCCCGATGATCTTGCGCCGGGCCCGCGCGCTCATGTTGCGCAGGTCGTGGCCGTCGAAGCGCATGGCATCGGCGGTCACCGTCGCGGTCCAGGGCAGAAGCCCCATCACCGCCAGCATCGAGACCGACTTGCCGGAGCCCGATTCGCCGACGATCGCCATCAGGTCGCCGGGCTCGACGCTCAGGTCGATGCCGTCGACGGCGCGGAACGGCCCCGAGGAGGTGGCGAAGTCCACCGAGAGGTTGCGGATTTCGAGGAGCGCCATGGATCAGCTCCGCTTCAGCTTGGGATCGAGCGCGTCGCGCAGACCGTCGCCCATGAGATTGATCGCCAGCACCGTGGCGAGGATGCAGAGGCCCGGGAAGGTCACCACCCACCAGGCGCGCAGGATGAATTCGCGCGCCTCGGCCAGCATGGTGCCCCATTCGGGGGTCGGCGGCTGCGCCCCCATGCCGAGGAAGCCCAAAGCCGCGGCGTCGAGCACCGCCGTCGAGAAGGACAGCGCGGCCTGCACGATGATCGGCGCGAGGCAATTGGGCAGCACCGTCTTGAACATGATCCGCAGCCGCCCGGCCCCGGCGACGCGGGCCGCGGTGACGTAGTCGCGGGTCCGCTCGGAGAGCACCGCGGCACGGGTCAGGCGGACGAAATGCGGCTGCAGAACGACGGCGATGGCGATCATCGCGTTGATCAGCGACGGCCCGAGGATCGCCACCAGCACCAGCGCGAGCAGCAGCGACGGGAAGGACAGCACGATGTCCATGACCCGCATGATCAGCGTGTCGGCCCATTTCGGCGCGAAGCCCGAAATCACCCCGACGATGACGCCGAAGAACGACGCGATGCCGACCACCACGACGCCGATGAAGAACGAGAAGCGGGCGCCGTGGATCAGCCGCGACAGCATGTCCCGGCCCAGCGGATCGGTGCCGAGGGGAAATTCCCAGGAGCCGCCGGCCTCCCAGACCGGGGGCTGCAGCAGGTGGTCGCGGAACTGCGCGTTGGGAGCGTAGGGCGCCAGCAGCGGCGCGAAGATCGCGACCAGCAGGAAGGCCAGAAAGATCACCAGGCCGAACACCGCGCCGCGGTTCTCGGCGAAGGAGTGCCAGAAATCGTGCAGCCGGCTGGGCGGCGTCTGGACGAGGCGGCGGGCGGAGGCGGAGCTTGCGTCGGACATCGGTCAGCCCTTGCGGATTTTCGGGTTGATCAGGCCGTAGAGGACATCGACCGTCAGGTTCACCACCATCACGATGACGGCGATCAGGAGAAGACCGCCCTGCACCGCCTGGTAGTCGCGGCGGAAGATCGAATCGACCATCCACTTGCCGATGCCGGGCCAGGAAAAGATCGTCTCGGTCAGGATGGCGCCGGCCAGCAGCGTGCCGACCGACAGGCCGATCACCGTGACCACCGGGATCATCGCGTTCCTCAGCGCGTGCAACCCGTTGACCCGGAGCGGCGCCAGGCCCTTGGCGCGGGCGGTGCGGACGTAATCCTCGCCCAGGACCTCGAGCATGGCGGAGCGGGTCTGCCGGGCGATCACCGCGAGCGGGATCGTCGCCAGCACGATGGTCGGCAGGATCAGGTGCGACACGGCGGAGCGGAAGGCCCCCTTCTCGCCCGAGATCAGGCTGTCGATCAGCATGAAGCCGGTCGGCGTGTCGAAGAAGTACATCAGCGAGATGCGGCCCGAGACCGGCGTCCAGCCGAGCCCCGAGGAGAACACGATGATCAGCAGCAGCGCCCACCAGAAGATCGGCATCGAATAGCCTACCAGCGCCGTGGTCATCAGCGCCTGGTCGAAGAACTTGCCGCGGTTCACCGCGGCGATGACGCCGGCCGGGATGCCCAGCAGCACCGCCAGCAGGATGGCGCAGACCGCCAGTTCCAGCGTCGCCGGGAACAGCGCCATGAATTCGTCGAGCACCGGGCGCTTGGTCACGAACGAGGTGCCGAGATCGCCCTGGAAGACGCCCGCGAGGTAGTCGAGATACTGCTTCCAAAGCGGCTGGTCGAAGCCGAACTGCGCCGCCAGCTCGTCGTAGCGTTCGGCGCTCACGCCGCGTTCGCCCGCAAGCAGCGCGATCGGGTCGCCGGGCAGCAGGCGGATGAACATGAAGGACACGATGGTGACGCCCAGAAAGGTGGGCACGAAGGTCGCCAGGCGTGACAGCACGAAGCGTAGCATCGGCCGGAACTCCTCGGATCGCGGTGCGCACGCATGGCATCGCCGGGACACTCTGCCCCGTCAGCCGCGATGCGTCTGCATGAAAGTAATCGGAAGGGCGGGAGGGGGCGGTCAGGGAACGCGGCGCCCCCCCCCCCCCCCCCAGCGGCCGGCGCCCCGCAGGCGCCGGCCTCCCGTCAGGTCATTCGGCCAGTTCGACACCGTAGAAGATGTGACCGCCGAACGGGTCGATCTTGAAGTTCTTCACTTCCGGGCGGACCGGCTTGAAGACCACCGAATGGGCGATCGTGGCCCAGGGCGCCTGCTCCTTGAAGATGACCTGCGCCTCTTCGTAGAGCTTGGTGCGCTCCTCCTGGTCGGAGGTCACCTTGGCCTTCTGGACCAGTTCGTCGAAGGGCTCGTGGCACCACTGGGCCCGGTTCGAGCCGCCGACCGCGTCGCAGCCCAGAAGCACGGCGAGGAAGTTGTCCGGATCGCCGTTGTCGCCGGTCCAGCCGAGCAGCACCGCGCCGTCGCGGTCCTCGGCCTTCGAGCGCTCGAGATACTCGCCCCACTCGTAGGAGACGATCTCGGCCTCGACGCCGACCTGGGCGAAATCCTCCTGGATCAGCTCGGCCATGCGGCGGGCATTGGGGTTGTAGGGCCGCTGCACCGGCATCGCCCAGATCTTCATCGACAGGTCGGTGACCCCGGCCTCCTCGAGCATCTGCTTGGCGGCTTCCGGATCGTAGGGATCGTCCTCGACGGAGTCGTTGTAGGACCACATGGTCGGCGGGATCGGGTTGGTCGCCGCCTTGCCGGCGCCCTGGAACACCACGTCGATGATCGCCTGCTTGTCGATCGCCATGTTGAGCGCCTTGCGCACCTTGGGATCGTCGAACGGCTCCATCTTGGTGTTGTAGCCGAGATAACCGACGTTCAGGCCCTCCTGCTCCATCAGCTCGACATTCTCGTCGCCGCGCATGGCTTCGAGATCGGCCGGGTTGGGATAGGGCATGACATGGCATTCGCCGGCCTGCAGCTTCTGGTAGCGCACGCTGGCATCCGGGGTGATCGCGAAGACCAGGTTCTGGATCGGCGCGGCGCCGCGGAAGTAGTCCTCATGCGCGGCAAAGCGGATCACCGCGTCCTTCTGGTAGCCCACGAACTCGAACGGGCCGGTGCCCACCGGCTGCTGGTTCAGCATCTCCGGCGTGCCGGCTTCCATCATCTGGTCGGCGTATTCCTTCGACAGGATGGAGGCGAAATCCATCGCCATGTTGGCGATGAACGGCGCTTCCGGCCGGGTCAGGTTGAAGCGCACCGTGTAGTCGTCGACCTTCTCGATGCTCTCGATCAGGTCGGGCATCGACATGGCGTTGAAGTATTCCCAGGTCCCGCCCGAGACGGAATGGTAGGGATGCTCGGCATCGCGCTGGCGCTCGAAGGTGAAGATCACGTCATCGGCGTTGAAGTCGCGGGTCGGGCTGAAGAAGTCGGTCTCCTGCCACTTCACGCCCTCGCGCAGCTTGAAGGTGACGGTCGTGCCGTCTTCGCTGACCTCCCAGCTCTCGGCCAGGCCGGGAACGGTCTCGGTGGTGCCGCGCTCGAACTCGACGAGGCGGTTGTAGACGTTCTTCGACGAGGCGTCGAAGGTCGTGCCGGAGGTGTAGAGCGCCGGGTCGAAGCCCTCGGGCGAGCCTTCCGAGCAATAGACGAGCGTCTGCGCCGAAACGGCGCCGCCCAGAAGCATCGCGGCAGCCGAGACGGCGAACGCGAGACGGTGATTGGCCATGTGACTGGACCTCCCATGTGACTTTTCGCGGCGCCGATCATTGGTCTTCTGCCGGCGCCGGGTGGCGCGGAGTCTGCACCTGCCAGCATAACCGATGCAAACCGGACGCCGCGTAAATTCCGCAGGGCCGGGCTTGCGAAATTCCCTTGAGGGTTGAAAGATTCGAACCCGGGACCGGACCCGGACGAAACATTGCCGCGCCGGCCCGGTTCGGGCATCACGGCCGGGCCGATCATCCCCACGCAGCGAAGGAGACCGCCCATGACCGACCGAAAGATCGCCCTCGTCACCGGGGCCGCACGGGGAATCGGGCTGGCCTGCGCGCGCGCCCTGGCCCAGGGCGGCGCCCGCCTGGTGCTGGTCGACATCGATGCCGAAGGGGTGCGGCAAGCGGCGCGGGATCTGGGCGGCGATGCCGTGGCGGAGGTCTGCGACATGGGCGACCCGGCCGCCATCGCGGCGCTCTTCGACCGGGTGGAGGAGCAGGTCGGACCGGTCTCCATCCTCGTCAACAATGCCGGGATCGCCCGTCCGGCCGACTTTCTCGAGATGCCGGTGGAGGCGTTCCGGCAGGTGCTCGACGTCAACCTCGTCGGGCCCTTCGTGGCCACCCAGCGCGCCGCGCGCACGATGGTGGCCCACGGCATCGCCGGCGCCATCGTCAACATGTCCTCGATCAATGCCGAAGTGGCGATCCCCGCCATCGCCTCCTACTGCGCCTCCAAGGGCGGGCTGCGGCAGCTGACCAAGGCGGCGGCGCTGGCGCTGGCGCCGCACGGCATCCGCGTCAACGCCGTGGGCCCCGGTTCGATCGACACCGAGATGATGGCCGGGGTGAACGCCGATCCCGCGGCCATGGCGCGGGTGCTGTCCCGCACCCCGCTGGGCCGCGTCGGCCGGGCCGAGGAGATCGGCCGCATCGTGGCCTTCCTGGCCGGCGACGATGCCAGCTACATCACCGGAGAGACGATCTACGCCGATGGCGGCCGGCTCGGCCTGAACTACACCTGCTGATCCTGCGGGCCGGTCCTCGGGCCTGCCGCGGCGGAAGGCATGGCGGCGGGAACAGCCGCCGGGAAACCGCGTTTCTGCAATGCAGCAATTCGGCGCCGCCGATTGTGCGCTTGCAGAAACGTCCCGCCCCGGGCGGGCCCTGGAGTTCCGCGCCCATGACACCGTTGCCCGTCCAGACCCCGGCCCCGCGGGGGACCCCGTGATCGCGCTGCGCGGCCTGCCGCAGCGCGGCCCCCGCTCCGCCGCCGGCACGCTCTTTGCCTGCGAGGCGGGAACCCGGGCCTACCGGCTGCACCTGCCCCGGGGGCGCTCGGTGCGCGGCCTGATGGTGATGCTGCACGGCTGCACCCAGACCGCCGAGGGCTTCGCCGCGCTGACCGGGATGTCCGAGCGCGCCGGGGCGCATGGCCTGGCCGTGCTCTATCCCGAGCAGGACGACCGCGCCAACCTGCTGCGCTGCTGGAACTGGTTCCGGCCGCGCCACCAGATGCGCGGCACCGGCGAGCCGGCCATCCTGGCCGAGATGATCGCCGTCACGGCGTATGAACTGGGCCTGCCCGACGGCCGCATCGCGCTGGCCGGCTTCTCCGCCGGCGCCGCCATGGCGATGGTGCTGCGCCGCACCTATCCCGAGCTGTTCGCCGGCATCGCGGTGCATTCCGGCGTCGCCACCGGCACCGCCGCCGACGGTCCCGCGGCCCGGCGCGCCATGCGCGGCCAGTTCGACGCGCCGCTGCCCGCCCTGCCGCCGATCCGCCCGGTCCCGCCGCCGGTCCTCGTGCTGCAGGGCGGCGCCGACGACGTGGTGCACGCCGACAATGCCGCCCGCATCGCCGAGGAGATCGGCCGCGATCCCGGCGCCGGGGCCGGATGCCGGCTGGTCCGCGCCGAGGCCGGCGCGCATCACTGGTTCGGCGGCGCCGGGGAGAGCGCCAGCGGCATCGACGCGACAGCCGAGATCCTGGCCTTTGCGCGGCGCGCCATGGCGGCCCGGACGGGGATCCTCGGGCGCCTCACCGAGGTTGCGACCGGGCGCCTGCCGGCGGCCTGATCTTTCAGGTTCCGCCGGAGGCGACGCGCGCCGCCCCGCCGCAGGTCGGGCAATCGGCGCGCGGCCGCAGCGCGATCTTGCGGGTCTCGCCCCAGAGCGCGTCGTAGATCAGCATCTCGCCGCGCAGCGGCTGGCCAGCGCCGGTCACGAGTTTCACCGCCTCCACCGCCATCATCGCGCCGATCACCCCGGGCAGCGGTCCCAGCACCCCGGCCTCGGCGCAGGACGGCGCCAAGCCCGGGGCCGGCGCCTCGGGGAAGATGCAGCGGTAGCAGGGCGCGCCGCGGGCCGGATCGAAGACCGAGATCTGCCCCTCCCACTGGCTGAGCGCGCCCGAGATCAGCGGCTTGCCCTGGGCCACCGCGGTGGCATTGGCGAGGTAGCGCGTGGCGAAATTGTCGGTGCCGTCGAGGATCAGGTCGTACTCGGCGAAGAGCGCATCGGCGATCTCCTCGGTCAGCCTTCGGTGATAGGGGCGCACCGCAACATGCGGGTTCTGCGCCAGCATCGCCTGCTCGGCCGAGAACACCTTGGGCATGCCGATATCGGCGTCGCGGTGGATCACCTGGCGCTGCAGGTTGGCATTCTCGACGGCATCGTCGTCGATCACCCCGATGGTGCCGATCCCCGCCGCGGCGAGGTATTGCAAAGCCGGCGCCCCCAGCCCCCCGGCCCCGATCACCAGCACCCGGGCCTTGCGCAGCGCCTTCTGGCCGGGGCCTCCGATCTCGCGCAGCACGATGTGGCGGGCATAGCGGTCAAGCTCGGCCGCGCCGAAGGCGCCGGGCCGCGCGGGCGCCGGCGCGTCGCGGGCCTCGCGGGCCTCGGCCTGCCGGCGCAGCCGGCGCAGCCCGGCGCGGTAGGCCAGCACCAGCGCCACCGCACCCGCGAGGATCAGCCAGGGCGCCGCCGCGCCCCCGGTGGCCGCGCGCAGGGGATGGCCGGCGGGCAGGACCAGGTGCAGCGCCAGCACCGCCAGGAAGAGCAGGCCCAGCATGTAGCCGCGGGCAGCGCGCGGCACCTTCAGGACGGCGCCAAGCCCCCAGAGGAGCGCAGCCAGGGCCAGAACCAGCGCCACCTTAGGCCGCCCCGGTGGAGCCGAACCCGCCGGCGCCGCGCGGCGTCGCGTCCAGCGTCTCGACGCTCGCGAAGCGGGCCTGCACCACCGGTGCCACGACGAGCTGCGCGATGCGGTCGCCATGGCCGATCGTGTAGGGCTCGGCGCCGGCATTCAGCACGATCACCCCGAGCGGGCCGCGGTAATCGGCGTCGATCGTGCCGGGGGCGTTGGGCAGGGTCAGGCCGTGCTTGAGCGCGAGGCCCGAGCGCGGGCGGATCTGCGCCTCGAAGCCCGCGGGCAGCGCCAGCCGCAGCCCGGTCGGGACCAGCGCGCGGCCGCCGGGCGCGAGCGTCAGGCTGCCGCGATCGGGCAGGTTGGCGCGCAGATCGGCGCCCGCCGCCCCCGCGGTCTCGTAGCTGGGCGGCCCGAAGCTGCGGTCGGCACCGTCCTCCCAGACGAAGCTCACCTCGACACCGCTCATGCGCCCGCCTCCCGGTCTGCAGCGGCCAGCGCCTCGGCCACCCGGTCGGCGAGCCGGGCCGCCACCGCGTCCTTGCCGGCGCGCGGCCAGTCCTCGGCCCCATCCTGGGAGATCAGGGTCACGGCGTTCTCGCTGCCGCCCATGATGCCGGTGGCGGGGCGCACGTCGTTGGCGAGGATCCAGTCGCAGCCCTTGCGGGCGCGCTTCTCGGTGGCGTGGCGGATCACGTCATCGGTCTCGGCCGCGAAGCCCACGACGAGGCGCGGACGGCCCTCGGCAAGGCGCGACACCTCGGCGAGAATGTCGGGATTCTCGGCGAAGGACAGATCCGGCAGGGCGCCGCCGGCGGTCTTCTTGAGCTTCGAGGCGGAGCGGCCCTCGACGCGCCAATCGGCCACCGCGGCGGCGAAGATCGCGGCATCGGCGGGCAGCGCCTCGAGCACCGCGGCGCGCATCTCCTCGGCGGTCTCCACCGCCACCACCTGCACGCCGGCCGGCGGCGGCACCTTGGCCGGACCGGTGACGAAGACCACCTCGGCGCCGCGCGCCGCCAGCGCCGCGCCGATGGCGCTGCCCTGCGCGCCCGAGGAGCGGTTGGCGATGTAGCGCACCGGGTCGATGGGCTCATGCGTGGGCCCCGAGGTTATGACGATGCGGCGCCCCGTCAGGGTGCCAGCGCCCAGCGCCCCGCGGATCGCCCGCAGGATGGTCTCCGGCTCGGCCAGCCGGCCGGGGCCGAACTCGCCGCAGGCCATGCTGCCGTCCTCGGGGCCGACGAAGCCGATCCCGTCGCCCTCCAGCACCGCGCGGTTGCGGCGGGTCGCGGCGTGGGTCCACATCCGCACGTTCATCGCCGGGGCCAGCAGCACCGGCGTGTCGGTCGCCAGCAGCAGCGTCGAGGCAAGGTCGTCGGCCCGGCCCTGCGCCATCCGCGCCATCAGGTCGGCGGTGGCCGGCGCCACCACGACGAGGTCGGCGGCGCGGCTGAGCTGGATGTGCCCCATCTCGGCCTCGGCGGTCAGGTCGAAGAGGTCGCGATGCACCGCCTCCCCGGCCAGCGCCGAGACCGAGAGCGGGGTCACGAATTCCTCCGCCGCGCGGGTCATCACCGGGCTCACCGCGGCGCCGGCCTCGCGCAGCCGCCGGATCAGGTCCAGCACCTTGTAGGCGGCGATGCCGCCGCCGATGATCAGAAGGATCCGCTTGCCCGCCAGCATGACGTTCCCACCCCCGCATCAAATCGCGCGGAGCCTAGGCGCAGCGCCCGGGGAGGACAAGGCGGCGCGGGCCGGCTGCGCTCAGCGGAAGGCGTCGCAGGGATCGCCGCGCGCCACCGGCGCCGCGGTTTCCACCCGGTCGAAGCCGCCCGCGGGGGCGCCGCCGCCGGCCTCGCCCTGGCCCAGCGCGAAGACCCGGACCTCGGGGGCGACCCGCGCGATGTAGGCCGGCGCGCCGCGATCCGTCCGGGCATGGCCGCTGCCGGTGATCACCGCCACCGGCCCGCCATGGCGGCGAAAGGCCTCGAGCGCGGCGCGCGCGATCACCGCGTCGCGCAGGCGCTGCACCGCCACCATGCCGGGCAGCGCAGTTTCGGGCAGAGCGCCGCAATGCGCGGCGTCCTGCTCGGCCTCGCGCGCGGCCTGCTCCGCTGCGGGCAGCGGCGCGTCGAGCCCGTAGGCCGCGGCCTCTTCCGCGGTACCGAAGGCCGCGGCGACGCCGCGCTCGAGCGCTGCCCGCGCCGCCTCGCGCGGCACCCCGGCGCCCTCATGCTCTGCCTGAGAAGCGGCGATGAAGATATCGTGATACATGGAGAAATCCGGCCATCCGGACTCCTCCCATTCGAGCGCCTCGGCCATCGCCACCGGGTCGTAGACCAGACCCTGGGTGATCCGCTCGGCCTGTTCCGGGGTCAGCATTTCGTAGATCACGGCCCGCGGGTTCAGCTCCCGCACGATCTCGGCCTGGCGGGCGTGATGGCCGGGATTGTCGTGGATCTCGCCCAAAAACACGATATCGGCCCCCGACCATTCTGCGGCGGGGGCCTGCGCGGCAACGCCGGCCATCAGCAGGCCGGCGGCGATGAGGGGGCGGAGCGTCACGACAGGAAGGCGTGCACCTCGCGGGACTGGGCCTCCAGCGCCTTGCGCATCTTGGCAAAGGCCGCGGCCTCGAGCTGGCGCACCCGCTCCTTGGACAGACCCAGCTCGTTGCCGAGGCTCTCCAGCGTGCGGGCGTCGTCGCGGAGCTTGCGCTCCCGGACGATGAAGCGCTCGCGGTCGTTGAGGTTGTTCAGCGCGTTCAGCAGCCAGGCCCGCAGGCGTTCGGTGTCGTGGCTGTTCTCGACCAGCTCCGCGGCTTGCGCGGCGTCGTCCTCCAGCGCATCGATCCATTCGCGCCCTTCCTCGTCTACCGACTGGGTGGCGTTGAGGGAATAGTCAGAGCCCGAAAGCCGGCCCTCCATCATCTCGACATCGTGCAGCGGCACGCCGATCTCGGTCGAGATGAGCTGCCGCAGCTGGTGCCGGTCCAGCGTCTCGCCGCTCGCCGCGGCCTCCCGCTCGAGCCGGGCTTGGACGCGGCGCATGTTGAAGAACAGGGACTTCTGGGACGACGTTGACCCGGTGCGCACCATCGACCAGTTGCGCATCACGTAATCCTGGATCGACGCCTTGATCCACCACACGGCATAGGTCGAGAAGCGGACACCGCGGTCCGGATCGAACTTGTCGGCGGCCTTCATCAGACCCAGCCCGGCCTCCTGAATCAGATCGTTCATGGGAGCGCCGTAGCGCTTGAACTTGGCGGCCATGGAGATGGCGAGGCGCATATAGGCGGTGATGAGACGGTGCAGCGCGGCTTCGTCGCGTTCGTCGCGCCAGGCATAGGCGAGCCGCAATTCGGTTTCCGCATCCAGCAATTCGGCCTTCATGGCGCGGCGGGAAAGGGTCTGATCGTTAAAGGAATCCAATGCCATCGTCGCTCCCCAGGGTCAGGTCCGCGGGGTGCCCGGAAGGGTCGGCCCGTCGCACCTCGTATGAAGCGCAAACGCGACGAGCGGACGCTTGGTTGCAAAAAAGTTGCGCGAAACCTCGACTTTCTTTCGATATGCCATAGTGCGGACCGCTGCTCGGCAATGGAAATCCGCCGCGCATGGCGGGCTTAGCGGCCGTCGGTGAAGCGTTAACCGGACGGTAACCCCGGGCGCCCACCATCCCCGGTCGAAGTGGAGCGGGGCGATGGTCGCACGGACCTACACGGTCGCATTCGTGGGCGTCGAGGCGCGGCTCGTCGAGGTGCAATGCGCGGTCCTGCCGGGCCTGCCGGCCTTCTCCATAGTTGGCTTGCCGGACAAGGCGGTGTCGGAGGCGCGCGACCGGGTGCGCACGGCGCTGGCCGGGCTGTCGATCGCCCTGCCCTCGAAGCGCATCACCATCAACCTGTCGCCCGCCGACCTGCCCAAGGAGGGGTCGCATTTCGACCTGCCGATCGCGCTCGGCCTGCTGACCGCGCTGGAGATCCTCCCCGCCGACGCCGCCGAGGGCGTGGTGGCCCTGGGCGAGTTGGCGCTCGACGGCACGCTGCGCCCGGTGCCCGGCGCCCTGCCCGCAGCGCTCGCGGCGGCAGAGACCGAGCGCAGCCTGCTGTGCGCCCGCGCCTCCGGAGCCGAGGCCGCCTGGGTCGAGGCCTGCGCGGTGATCGGCGCCGCCTCGCTGCTCGAGGTGGTGCGCCATTTCAGCGGCCAGAGCGTGCTCGCCCCCTGCCGCCCCGGCGAGGTCACGGCGCCGGAATTCGGACCGGACCTGGCCGATGTGCGCGGCCAGGAACGCGCCAAGCGGGCGCTCGAGATCGCCGCGGCCGGGCGCCACCACCTGCTTTTCGTGGGCACGCCGGGATCGGGCAAGTCGATGCTGGCGGCGCGCATGCCGGGCATCCTGCCGCCGCTCTCGCCGGCCGAGGCGCTGGAGACCTCGATGATCCATTCGCTGGCCGGGCTGCTCGATGCCGGCGGCATCTCGCGCCGGCGCCCGTTCCGCGATCCGCACCACACCGCCAGCCCGGCGGCGATCATCGGCGGCGGGCGCAATGCCCGCCCGGGCGAGATCAGCCTGGCCCATAACGGCGTGCTGTTTCTCGACGAGCTGCCGGAATTCCCGCGCGGCGTGCTCGACACGCTGCGCCAGCCGGTCGAGACCGGCACGGTCATGGTGGCCCGCGCCCATGCCCACAGCCGCTATCCCTGCCGCTTCCAGCTGGTGGCGGCGGCCAATCCCTGCCGCTGCGGCCAGCTGCCCGACGCCGCCCGTGCCTGCCCGCGTGCCCCGGCCTGCGGCGAGGAATATCTCGGCCGGGTCTCGGGGCCGCTGATGGACCGCTTCGACCTGCGCATCGAGGTGCCGCCGGTGGCCTATGCCGGTCTCGACGCGCCGGCCACCGGCGATGCCAGCGCCGCGGTGGCGGCGCGGGTGGCGGCGGCGCGCGCGCGCCAGGGCGAGCGCTATGCCGACCGCGACGGCGTGCGCACCAATGCCGATGCCGAGGGCTCGCTGCTCGACGCGGTGGCGGCGCTCGACGCCGAGGCGCGGACGCTGCTGCGCCGCGCCGCGGAGCGGTTCGGGCTCTCGGCGCGCGGCTATCACCGGGTCATGCGGGTCGCCCGCACCATCGCCGATCTCGACGCCAGCGGCCCGGTGACCCGGCCGCACCTGGCCGAGGCGCTGAGCTACCGGCTGTTCTCGGCGAAGGAGGCCTGACAGAAGGCGGCGGCGCGTTCGAGGCTGGCGCGGGCCTCGGGCAGCATGCCGTCGAGCAGGTGCCAGACATGCGGCACGTCGGGCAGCGCCTCCTCGGTCACCCGGGCGCCGAAGCCGCGCAGGCGCTCGGCCATGCGGCGGGAATCGTCGCGCAGGATCTCCGCCTCGCCGTATTGCAGCAGCACCGGCGGGCAGCCGGGAAACTCGGCATAGAGCGGCGAGGCGCGGGGATCGTCGCGCGCCGCCTCGCCGAGATAGAGCGCCACCACCTCGGCCATGCGCCCCGCCGGCAGCAGCGCGTCGCGGGCGCGGTTCTCGGTCAGGCTGGCGCCGGTCATCGCCAGATCGGTCCACGGCGAGAAGGCGAAGGCGGCGCGCGGCGGCGTGCCGCGCCCGCAGAGATGCGCCAAGAGCGCCAGCGCCAACCCGCCGCCGGCCGAATCCCCGCCCAGGATGATGTCGTGCGGGCGGTAGCCGAGCCGGCGCAGCGTCCGCCAGGCCGCCACCGCGTCATCGAAGGCGGCGGGAAAGGGATGCGCCGGGGCCAGCCGGTAATCGGGCGCGCAGATCTCGAGCTCCGCGAGCAGCGACAGCCGGCCCAAGGGCCCCTCGTAGCCCGCGGCGCTGCCGGCGACATAGCCGCCGCCGTGGAAATACAGGATCGCGGCGCGCGGCCGGGTCTCTCCCGCGGCGATCCAGGACAGCCCGTCGCGGCCGCGGCTGCGGCGCAGGAAGGGCGGCCGGCGCAGCAGATGCGTCGCCATGTGGGCGTCGGCGGCGAAGGCGTCGGGCCGCGTGATCCGCGCCAGCAGCGGCTTGACCAGCAGCCGCATCGGCCAGGCCAGGAGCCGCGCCTGCCAGCTCACCGCCGCGCCCGCGCCGCGCCGGTCACGGCCGCCGCGCCTCGATCGCCTCCCAGATCCGCGCCGCGACGTTGATGCCGTCGAAGCGCTCGAGCTCCTGGATGCCGGTGGGCGAGGTCACGTTGATCTCGGTCAGCCAGTCGCCGATCACGTCGATGCCGACGAAGATCTGGCCCTTCTCCTTGAGGATCGGGCCGATCGTGGCGCAGATCTCGCGGTCGCGCTCGGTCAGGCCGACCTTCTCCGGGCGGCCGCCGACATGCATGTTGGAGCGCACCTCGCCCTCGGCCGGGACCCGGTTGATGGCGCCGACCGGCTCGCCGTCGACCAGGATGATGCGCTTGTCGCCCTTGGTCACCGCCGGGATGAACTTCTGCGCGATCAGCGGCTCGCGCGAGAAGCCGGTGAACATCTCGTGCAGGGACGACAGGTTGCGGTCCTCGGCATGCAGCTTGAAGATGCCCGCCCCGCCATTGCCGTAGAGCGGCTTCAGGATGATGTCGCCGTGGCGCGCGCGGAACGCCTTCAGCGTCGCCAGGTCGCGGGCGATGGTGGTCGGCGGGGTGAGCTCGGGGAAGTTCAGGACCAGGAGCTTCTCGGGCGAGTTGCGCACCCAGAACGGGTCGTTGACCACCAGCGTGTGCGGGCCCAGCCGCTCCAGCAGATGCGTCGTCGTGATGTAGTGCATGTCGAAGGGCGGGTCCTGGCGCAGCCAGACGACGTCGAACTCGGCGAGGTCGACGGCGCGCATCTCGCCCAGCTCGGCATGGGCGCCGCGCTGGCGGGCGACCCGCAGATCCTGGCCGCGCGCGGTGATCCGGCCCTCCTCGAAGGCGAGGCGATCGGGGGTGTAGTAGAACAGCTCGTGGCCGCGCGCCTGCGCCTCCTCGGCGATCCGGAAGGTGCTGTCGGCGTCGATGTCGATGGGCCCGATCGGGTCCATCTGAAAGGCGATCTTCATGGCGGTCTCCGCATCTGTCCTTGCCGGACAGATGGCGCATGCCGGCGGCCGAGGCAATGGCCGCGCGCCTGGCGGGGGCGCGGGCGGAGGCGGCGCGACCGTCCCCAACCCCTGGGCCACGCCGCGGCAACCGCCGCAACCTGCGGGCCGGGCGGCGAGTGGCGGGCGGCGGACGGCGTCGCCGGGCGGCCCAGCGCGGGCGGCGACGCGCCCCCGGCCGCCGGGCCGGCGCGACGGGTTTCCGCCCGCGCGGGGGCGGTTCTTCGGGATCCCGGTTGCACCGGCGCGCCGCGCCCGGGGATCCGCTCGTCGGTCGCCTCGCGCACCAGCTCGGGCACGGGGTTGCACCGGCGCGCCGCGCCCAGGGCTCCGCTATCTATCGGCGCCGGTCTCCGCTCGTGCGGGCGGCCTGTCACGGGCCGCAGTCTCCGCCCGCGCGGGCGGCCTCTCACGGGGCCGCGGCACGGCGCGCGGCGCGCGCCGGCCGGCACCGCCGCCGGCCGGCGTCGGTTCCCGCCGCGGCAGCCGCACGCCTCAGAGGCCGAAGGCGTTCTCCACCAGCCGGACCGCGCCCTGCCCGTCCACCAGCGCGGCGTCGAAGCGCGCCGGGGTCAGCGCGCCGCGGGGCATTCCGGCGAGGTATTCCGCCGCCGCGGCGCCGAGCCGGCGCATCTGCCGGTCGCTCAGCCGCTCGGCGGCGCGGGCGAAACTGGCGGCGCGCTTGACCTCGACGAAGATCAGCCCGTCGCCGTCGCTTACCACGAGGTCGATCTCGCCGCCGGCGCCGCGCCAGCGCCGCGCCGCGACCGGGTGGCCGCGGCGGGCATATTCCGCCGCCACCGCTGCCTCGGCGGCCCGGCCGGAAAGCTCGGCGCGGCCGCCGGCCTCGACCCGTTCAGCCCTCAGCATCGTCCCTGACCCGCATCGCCATCTGGTAGACCGGGCGCCGCGCCACCCCGAAGCTGCGCGACACGTGATCTGCGGCGTCGCGCACCGACATTTCGGCTAGCGCCGCGCGCAGGGCCGATTCGAGCACGTCTTCGCTAACATCCTCTGAACGGCCGCGGCCGATCAGCACCACGATCTCGCCCTTGGGCGCGGCGCTCTCGTACTGCGCGGCGAGCTCGGCGAGGCTGCCGCGGCGCACCTCCTCGAAACGCTTGGTGAGCTCGCGGCAGACCGCCGCCGGGCGCTCGGGGCCCAGCGCCTCGGCCGCAGCGGCCAGCATCGCCGCCAGCCGTCGGGGCGATTCGTAGAAGATCAGCGTCGCCGGGATCGCGGCCAGCTCGGACAGCGCGCTGGCGCGTTGGCCCCGGGCATTGGGCAGGAAACCGGCGAAGAAGAAGCGCTCCGCCGGCAGGCCCGAGAGGGTCAGCGCGGTGACCGCGGCCGAGGCGCCGGGCGCCGCGGTCACCGCATGCCCCGCCTCCTGAGCCGCCCGCGCCAAGTCGAAGCCCGG
>NZ_JBTLRM010000013.1:0-56152 GCF_054482755.1 Roseivivax sp. CAU 1761 | reverse complement strand
CGATCTCGCCCTTGGGCGCGGCGCTCTCGTACTGCGCGGCGAGCTCGGCGAGGCTGCCGCGGCGCACCTCCTCGAAACGCTTGGTGAGCTCGCGGCAGACCGCCGCCGGGCGCCGCGGTCACCGCATGCCCCGCCTCCTGAGCCGCCCGCGCCAGGTCGAAGCCCGGATCGGAGATCATCGGCGTGCCGGCCTCGGAGGCGTAGAGCACCGAGCGGCCCTCGGCCAGCGCCGCCAGCAGGCGCGGCCGCATCTGGGCGCCGTTATGGTCGTGATAGGCCAGGCAGGGCCGCCCGCCGAGCGCCACGCCGTGGATCTCCATGAGCTTGCGCAGGCTGCGGGTGTCCTCGGCCACGAGAAGGTCGGCGGTTGCCAGAAGATCGAGCGCCCGCAAGGTGATGTCGCGGGCATTGCCGATCGGCACCGCCACCAGGTAGAGCCCCGGCGCCGGCGCTGTCGCATTGGTTCTTGGATCCGTCATGGCGCTGCTCTACGCTCCTTTTCACCGGACCGCGACCACCCGGCGCCCGGGGGTCCGCGGCGCTGCCGACCGGAGGGCCGCGCGGCCTTCCGGATCCCCGCCCATTCCCGGAACAAAGGGAGCCCAGACCCAGATGTTGGCCCGTATCCTCCGCCGCCGCAAGGCGGCCGTCCGCGCCGTCGCGGCCGCCGCCCTCCTCACCGTGGCCGCCTGCGACGCCGCCCTCGCGCCCGCCGGACCCGGCCTGGCCGCCCGCGGCCCGGTGCCGGTGGCGCTGCTGCTGCCGCAATCGGATGCCGGCGCCGCGCCGGTCGCCCGCAGCCTCGAGAACGCCGCCCGCCTGGCGCTGGCCGAGCTCGACGGCGTCGAGGTCGACCTGCGCGTCTACGACACCGGCGGCCAGCCGGCCACCGCCGCCCGGGTGGCGCAGCGCGCCGTCGACGAGGGCGCCGGCATCATCCTCGGGCCGCTCTTCGCCGAGGCCGCCAATGCCGCCGCCATCGCGGTGGCCGACGAGGGCGTCAACGTCCTCAGCTTCTCCAACAACTCGACCATTGCCGGCGGCAACCTCTTCGTGCTCGGGCCGACCTTCGAGAACACCGCCAACCGGCTGGTCTCCTATGCCGCCGACCAGGGCACCGACGACCTCGCCGTGCTCTACACCCAGGACATCGGCGGCCAGATCGGCCGCAACGCCATCCAGTCCGCCGCGGCCCGCAGCGGCGCCCGGGTGGTGGCGGCCGAGGGCTACCAGCTCAACACCGCCAGCCTGACCTCGGCGCTCGACCGGGTCGCCCGCGTGGTTGAGAGCGGCGCGGCCGACGGGCTGTTTTTGACCGACACCTGGGAGGGCGGCCTTTCGGTGGTGCTGCAGATGGGTCCGGAGCGCGGCCTGACGCCTTCGGCGGTGCAATATGCCGGCCTGACGCGCTGGGACACCCGGCCCGACGGCTTCTCCCTGCCGGGCATCGAGGGCGCCTATTTCGCCCTGCCCGACCGCGCCACCCTGCAGGGCTTCGAAAGCCGCTACCGCGCCGCCTACGGCGCCGCGCCGCACCCGCTCGCCAGCCTCGGCTTCGACGGCGTCGCGGCGATCGGCGCGCTGGCGCAGAGCCGGTCGGACGCCCTGACCGCGCGCGCCCTGATCCAGGGCTCTGGTTTCCGCGGGGCCGGCGGTGTATTCCGTTTCCTGCCCAACGGCACCAACCAGCGCAGCCTGGCGGTGGCGACCATTCGGAATCGACAGGTGGTGATCCTTGACCCTGCACCCGCAGGCTTCGGCCGCGCCGGCTTCTGATCCGGCCCCCGCGCCCCCGCCCGGTCTGATCGCGGACCGGGCGGAAATCTTCGACCTCGACGCGGTCCGCGCCCGGCTCTGGGAGGCGGTCAGCGACACCGGCGACGAGGGCGAGACCCGCCGCGCCGCCGTGCAGATCCTGGGCGAGGCCCGCGACGCCGGCCGCGCCCGCATCGCCCGGGCGCTCCGCGACGCCCCGCTGGCCGCGCCCGAGGCCGTCCGCTCCTACACCTGGATCACCGACGGGCTGGTGGCGCTGGCCTGGGAGCTTGCCACCGAGAAGCTGCACCGCCGCCCCACCCCGACCGAGGGCGAACGCATCGCGGTGATCGCGGTCGGCGGCTACGGCCGCGGCGAGATGGCGCCCTATTCCGACGTCGACCTGCTGTTTCTCAACCCCTACAAGATCACCGCCTGGGCCGAGAGCGTCATCGAATCGATGCTCTACGTGCTCTGGGACCTGAAGCTGAAGGTCGGCCACGCCTCGCGCACGGTGAAGGATTGCCTGCGCCTCGGCGCCGAGGATTTCACCATCCGCACGGCGATGCTGGAGCACCGCTTCCTGATCGGCCACGAACCGCTGGCGGAGGAACTGCGGCGGCGCCTGCGCGACGAGCTGTTCGACGGCACCGAGATCGAGTTCATCGAGGCCAAGCTGGCCGAGCGCGAGACCCGCCACGACAAGCAGGGCGGCCAGCGCTACATGGTCGAGCCCAACGTCAAGGAGGGCAAGGGCGGGCTGCGCGACCTGCAATCGCTGTTCTGGATCACCCAATACGTCTACCGCACCGACGACACGGCGCGGCTGGTGGAGCTCGGCATCTTCCGACCCGAGGAGCACGCGCTCTTCGCCAAGGCCGAGGCCTTTCTCTGGGCGGTGCGCTGCCATCTGCACCTGATCGCCGGCCGCGCGGTCGAGCAGCTGACCTTCGACATGCAGCTTGAGGTCGCCGCGGCGATGGGCTTCGCGCCCCGCGGCGGCCGCCCGGCGGTCGAGATCTTCATGCAGACCTATTTCCGCCACGCCACCGCGGTGGGCGACCTGACGCGGATCTTCCTGACCTCGCTCGAAGCCACCCACACCAAGGCGCCGCCGCTGCTGATGCGGGTCTTCAAGCGCAGCCCGCGGGTCAAGGCCGGCTACCGGGTGGTCCATGGCCGGCTGATGTGCGCCGATCCCGACGCCTTCCTGTCCGACAAGCTCAACCTGCTGCGCATCTATCAAGAGGCGCTGCGCACCGGGCTGCTGATCCACCCGGAGGCGATGCGGCTGATCCAGGCCAACCTGCACCTGATCGACGACGAGATGCGGCAGTCGCGCGAGGCCCGGCGCATCTTCCTCGACCTGCTGCTGAAGCACGGCAACCCGGACCGGGCGCTGCGGCGGATGAACGAGCTCGGCGTGCTCTCGGCCTTCATCCCCGAATTCGAACCCATCGTGGCGATGATGCAGTTCAACATGTACCACCATTACACGGTGGACGAACACATCATCCAGTGCATCTGGCATCTCAGCCAGATCGAGGAGCACCGGGTGGTCGAGGAGCTGCCGGTCGCCACCCGCATCCTCGAGGAGGGCATCAACCGCAAGGTGCTCTACGTGGCGCTGCTGCTGCACGACATCGGCAAGGGCCGGGACGAGGACCATTCGGTGCTCGGCGCGCAGATCGCCCGCCGGGTGGCGCCGCGGCTCGGCCTGTCGAAGGCTGACAGCGCCACGGTGGAATGGCTGGTGCGCCACCACCTGCTGATGTCCGACATGGCGCAGAAGCGCGACATCGCCGATCCCCGCACGGTGCGCGACTTCGCCAAGGCGGTGGCGACGCGCGAACGGCTCGACCTGTTGCTGCTGCTCACCGTCTGCGACATCCGCGGCGTCGGGCCCGGCACCTGGAACAACTGGAAGGCCACGTTGCTGCGCGCGCTCTACCGCCAGACCCGGCGGGCGCTGGAATCGGGACTCGAGGATCTGAGCCGGGAGAACCGCGGCACCGAGGCCAAGCGCAAGCTGCGCGCCGCGCTGTCGGCCTGGGACGGCCGCGACGTGCGCACCGAGACGCAGCGCCATTATCCGCCCTACTGGCAGGGGCTGCATGTTTCGGCGCATGTCATTTTCGCCAAGCTGCTGAAGGATATCGGCACCGACGAGATCCGCATCGACCTGCATCCCGACGACGACCGCGACGCCACCCGCGTCTGCTTCGCCCTGCAGGACCATCCCGGCATCTTCTCGCGCCTCGCCGGGGCGCTGGCGCTGGTCGGCGCCGACGTGGTCGATGCCCGCACCTACACCTCCAAGGACGGCTTCGCGACGGCGGTGTTCTGGATCCAGGACGGCGACGGTCATCCCTTCGAGGCCGACCGCCTGCCGCGGCTGCGCGAGATGATCCGCAAGACCCTGATGGGCGAGGTGGTGGCGCGCGACGCGATCAAGTCGCGCGACAAGCTGAAGAAGCGCGAACGCGCCTTCACCGTGCCGACCTCGATCACCTTCGACAATGACGGATCGGAAATCTACACGATCATCGAGGTCGATACCCGCGACCGGCCCGGCCTGCTCTACGACCTGACGCGGACGCTGGCGGCGCAGAACATCTACATCGCCTCGGCGGTGATCGCGACCTACGGCGAACAGGTGGTCGACAGCTTCTACGTCAAGGACATGTTCGGGCTGAAGCTCTATTCCCCGGCCAAGCAGCGGGCGCTGGAGCGCAAGCTGCGCGAGGCAATCAGCGAGGGCGCGGCGCGGGCCGGGGCCTGAGCCCCGCGCCGCCCCGCCGCCGGTTCAGCCGAGCAGCGACAGCGCCGGGAAGGTCTCGAGGAGCCAGAACGAGAAGGCCGAGAAGGCGCCGGTCACCAGCGCCAGCCCGACGCCCACAAGCAGCACGCCCATGCTGCGCTCGATCAGCTTCATGTGCCGCTTCAGCCGGTTCATCAGCTTCATCGCGCGGGTCAGGAACAGCGCCGCCAGCAGGAACGGGATGCCCAGCCCCGCGGCATAGACCCCGAGCAGCACGGTGCCGCGGGCCACATTGGCCTCCGACGCCGCCAGCGACAGGATGGCGCCGAGCTGCGGGCCGATGCAGGGTGTCCAGCCGAAGGCGAAGGCCAGCCCGAGGATGTAGGCGCCGAAGGCCGAGCCGCCCTGGTCGCCGGCCTCGATCCGCGCCTCGCGGTCGAGGAACGGGATCCGGAACACGCCGAGGAAGTGCAGCCCGAAGACCATCACCACCACTCCCGCGGCGCGGGCCAGCAGCACCTGGTTCTGCAGGAAGAAGGCCCCGAAGGCCGAGGCGGTGAAGCCCAGAAGCAGGAACACCGTGGACAGGCCGAGCACGAAGAACCCCGCCGCGGTCACCGCCTTCCGCCGCGCCGCGCCGCCGGCCTCGACCTCGCCGAGGCTGACCCCGGACATGAAGGCCAAGTAGGGCGGCACGATCGGCAGCACGCAGGGCGACAGGAAGGAGATCAGCCCCGCGCTCAGCGCGACCAGCATGGCGGGCAGCAAGGCCGCATCGATGATTTCGATTCCGAACATGCTCCATGCCTAGGGGATCGCGCCCCCGCCGTCACCGGGACGATCCGTCACAAGACCGTGGACAGGCTGACATAATCGCCCTAGAGCGCGGGCATGACGCATGACGACATCCACGAGCTCGACGCCACCGGACTGCTCTGCCCGCTGCCGGTCCTGAAGGCCCGCAAGCGCCTCTCGGCGCTCGCCCCCGGCGGGCGGCTGCGGGTGCGCACCGACGATCCCGCCGCGGTGATCGACGTGCCGCATTTCTGCCAGGAGGCCGGCCACGTCCTGGAGGCCCAGGACGCCGAGGGTGCCGTCACGATCTGGCTGATCCGCAAATACTGAGCGCGGCCGGTCCGGGGCCCTGGAGCGCGGCCAGCGCCGCGGGAGCCGCCGCCGCGCGGGCCCGCACGCGGATCGCCCGGCCCGCCTGCCGCTCGGCCAAGCGCACGAAGGTCTCCGCGCCGCCCGGCAAACCTCCCGCGCCAGGCTGGCGGTGTTTTCCTCCCGGCGGCGCGGCGCCCCCCCCCATCCCCGACACGGAAAACGGGCCCGGCAGCGCTGCCGGGCCCGTTTCGCATGTCACGTCAGGTGCGCCTCAGAGGCCGAGCGACCACCAGCCGCGGCGCTTGGGCTTGGGCGCGGTCTCGCCCTGCCCCTCGTCCTCGGTGGATTCGTCCTCCGCCGGCTCTTCCGCCGGCTCGGGCGCGGCGGCGGGCTGGGCATCGCCGTTGCGCGCGGCGGGCCGGGGCGCGTCCTGCCGCGCCTCCTGGGGCGCCTCCGAGGCGGCCTCCTCGGGCGTCGCCACCGGCGCTTCAGGCGCTTCGGCCGCCGGCGCCGCGGCTGCGGCCTCCGGGGACGGGGCCTCGGCGCGGGCCGGCTCGGCAGGCGCCGGCTGCGGCGCCGCCTCGGGCGCTTGGGCGGGCGCCTGGGCGGCCGCCGCGGCGCTCATCGCCGGTTCCGGCTCTGCCGGTGCCGCCGGGATGGCGGCCGGCGCGTCGCCGGTCTCGGGGCGCGTCGCCGCGGGCTCCGGTTGCGCCTCGGGCGCGGCCTCCTCGGCCGGCGCGGCCGCCTCCTGGGCCTCGGCGGTTTCGGCCGACTTGCGGCGCGAACGGCTGCGGCTGCGGCGCTTGCGCGGCTTCTCCTCGCCCTCGGCGCCCGCCTCGGCCGGCGCCGCGTCGGGCGCGCCGGCAGGCTCCGCGGCCTCGGCCGGTGCCGTCTCGTCCGGCTCGCCGTCGGAGGCCGCCTCGGCCGGGGCCGCCTCGGCCGCCGTTTCGGCCACGTCCTCGCCGTTCTTCGACTTGCGGCGGCGGCGGCGGCGGCGCTTCTTCGGCTTGCCGTCGCCCTCGCCGTCGGTCTCCGCCTCGGCCTTGCGGGCCTCCTCGGCCTCGGCCTCGGCTTCCGCGGCCTCCTGAGCCTCGAGCGCCGCCTCTTCCTCGGCTTCCTCCTCGGCCGCGCGGGCATCGATGGCATCCATCAGCTCGGCATTGGCCGAGACCACCGGCAGCACCGCCTCGGGCACCCGCCGGGTCGCGGTCTTGAACTTCTCCATGTGGAAGTCCGGGCTGACCAGCGACGGATCGCCCTCGACGCGCACCGCCATGCCGTAGCGCAGCTCGATCTGGGCGATGTGCTCGCGCTTCTGGTTGATCAGGAAGTTGGCGATGCCGACCGGGCAGCGCACCAGCACCTCGGGCGAGCGGCCGCGGGTGCCCTCCTCCTCGATCTGGCGCAGCACCTGCAGCGCCATGTTGTCGTCCGAACGGATCAGGCCGGTGCCGTGGCAGGCCGGGCAGGCCTGGGTGGTGGCCTCGATCATGCCCGGGCGCAGGCGCTGGCGCGACATCTCCAAAAGGCCGAAGCCGGAGATCCGACCGACCTGGATGCGGGCGCGGTCGGTCTTCAGCTTGTCCTTCAGCTTCTTCTCGACGGCGGCGTTGTTCTTGCGCTCGTCCATGTCGATGAAGTCGATGACGATCAGGCCGGCGAGGTCGCGCAGGCGGAGCTGGCGGGCCACCTCCTCGGCGGCCTCGAGGTTGGTCTTGAGCGCCGTCTCCTCGATCGAGCCTTCCTTGGTGGCACGGCCGGAGTTGACGTCGATGGCGACCAGCGCCTCGGTCACGCCGATGACGATGTAGCCGCCGGACTTGAGCTGCACCGTCGGGTTGAACATCGAGCTGAGATACGACTCGACCTGATAGCGCGCATAGAGCGGCATCGAGTCGGTGTAGTGCTTCACGTTCTTGGCATGCGACGGCATGATCATCTTCATGAAGTCCTTGGCGATGCGGTAGCCGCGGTCGCCCTCCACGAAGACCTCGTCGATGTCGCGGTTGTAGATGTCGCGGATCGACCGCTTGATCAGGTCGCCTTCCTCGTAGATCTTGGCCGGCGCGATCGATTGCAGCGTCAGCTCGCGGATCTGCTCCCAGAGCCGCTGCAGGTATTCGTAATCGCGCTTGATCTCGGTCTTGGTGCGCTTGGCCCCGGCGGTGCGGATGATCAGCCCGGCGCCGCGCGGCACGTCGATCTCGGAGGCGATGGCCTTGAGCTTGGAGCGGTCGGCGGCATTGGTGATCTTGCGCGAGATGCCGCCGCCCCGGGCGGTGTTGGGCATCAGCACGCAGTAGCGCCCGGCCAGGCTCAGATAGGTTGTCAGCGCCGCTCCCTTGTTGCCGCGCTCCTCCTTGACGACCTGCACCAGCAGGATCTGGCGGACCTTGATGACCTCCTGGATCTTGTACTTGCGCGGCCGCGGCTTGCGCGGCGGGCGGATGTCCTCGGCGGTGTCGTCGTCGGCGACGGATTCGATGGCGTCGGATTCGCTGTCCTCGACCGCCTCCACGGCGCCGTCCTCGTCCTCGCCGCTCTCGGGGTCGAGGTCGCTCTCCGGCGTCTCCACCGGGGTCTCGCGCACCGTTTCCATCGGCGACAGGCCCTCGCCGGCCGCCTCGCCGCCGGTCTCCTGGCCCTCGAGGTCGATGGTCTCCATGCCCGCGATCGCCTCGGGCTCGGTGCTCGTCACCTTGTCGTCGTAGGCGGCCTGCGCGGCCTTGCCGCCGCGGCGCCGGGTCCGCCCGCGGGCGGCGCGGGGCTTGTCCTCTTCCTCCTCGGCGCGGGCCTGGGCCTCTTCCTCCTCCATCAGCGCCTGCCGGTCGGCGACGGGGATCTGGTAGTAATCGGGATGGATTTCCGAGAAGGCCAGGAAGCCGTGCCGGTTGCCGCCGTAATCGACGAAGGCCGCCTGCAGCGAGGGTTCGACCCGGGTTACCTTGGCGAGGTAGATGTTGCCGGCGAGCTGCCGCTTGTTCTCGGATTCGAAGTCGAATTCCTCGACCTTGTTGCCGTCCACCACCACGACGCGGGTCTCTTCCGCGTGGGTGGCGTCGATGAGCATTTTCTTTGCCATGTTGTCCGTCTGCACGCGAACGCCGCCGCCGCCCCGGGCGGGGCGGCGGCGGTTTCGCGGTGTCTTGTCAGGGCGATGGGCGGACATGCGGCAGCGCGCGCCGGACGACCGGTCGCTTCCTGCATCAAGCACGTCACGTGCACCATCGCGGTTCTTCTCCAGCGCGGGGTGGGTCCGGGACGGTCGTCCGGTCGGGCCTTCCGCGCCCATTGACTGCCCCGGGCGCGCGGTTGCGGGTCAGGGGCGAACTCTCGGGGCCTTGCGGCCCGGTCGGTCCGTCAGGCCGCGCCCCGCTCGCATCCGGAGGACAGCTCGGTCTGACGGAAAAACTCCTTGGTCCGGACCGGGGCGCGCGGCGCCCGGGGGACCTGACGGTCATCCTACGCTGAAGGGTTGTGCAAATACAATGCCCAATACGCGGCGCATTCTCCGCGCTCCGCGGCCCCGCATAGCGGCGCCACGCCGGTCAGCCCAGCGCGCGCAACCTCTTGAACAGGCTCGATGTGTCCCAGCGTCCGCCGCCCATCTTCTGGACGTCCTTGTAGAACTGGTCGACCAGCGCGGTCACCGGCAGCGAGGCGCCGACCTCGTCGGCGGCCATCAGGCAGATGCCCAGATCCTTGCGCATCCAGTCCACCGCGAAGCCGTGCTCCCAGCGGTCGTCGAGCATGGTCTCGTAGCGGTTCTGCATCTGCCACGACCCCGCCGCCCCCTGGGAGATCACCTCGACCACGGCGCGGCCGTCGAGCCCGGCCTTCTCGGCGAAGTGCAGCGCCTCGGACAGGCCCTGGACCAGCCCGGCAATGGCGATCTGGTTGGCCATCTTGGTCTTCTGCCCGGCGCCGCTCTCGCCGATGCGGCGGCAGAGCTTGGCATAGACCTCCATCACCGGCAGGGCGGCGTCGAACTGCGCCTGGTCGCCGCCGCACATGATCGACAGCTGGCCGTTTTCGGCCCCCGCCTGCCCGCCCGAGATCGGCGCGTCGACGAAGCCGCAGCCGGCCGCGCGAAAGGCGGCGTAAAGCTCCGCGGTCACCAGCGCCGAGACGGTGGTGTGATCGACGAAGACGGCGCCCTCCGCCATGCCGGCGAGCGCCCCGTCCTCGCCCAGGCAGACCGCGCGCAGGTCGTCATCGTTGCCGACGCAGGCCATGACGAACTCGGCGTCCCGGGCGGCCTCGCGCGGGGTCGGCGCATGGCCGCCGCCATGCTGCTCGGCCCAGGCGCGGGCCTTGGCGGCGGTGCGGTTGTAGACGGTGACCTCGTGGCCCGCCTTCGCCAGGTGCCCCGCCATCGGGTAGCCCATCACGCCCAGACCCAGAAATGCGACCTTTGCCATGACCTTCGCTCCTCACATTCGTGTTCGGGCCCATGTCGCCCCCGGGGCGCGCCCTTGGCAAGGGGCGGTCTTTGGGAGTAACCCCGCCGGCACGGACAAAACCCGCGCCAGACCGGCGCGCGAGCCGGGAGACCGACATGCGCACACTCTTCCGCTGGCTGGTGCGGCTCGCCTCCCTGGCCATCCTGCTGGCGGTGGCGGGCGTCGGGCTGGTCTACTACCTCGCCTCGCATTCGCTGCCCGATTACAGCCGCGACGTGCCGGTGGCGGAGGGGCTCGGCGCCGAGCTCGAGATCGTGCGCGACAATTCCAACGTGCCGCACATCTTCGCGGGCTCCGATCCCGACGCCTTCTTCGGCTTGGGCTACGCCCATGCCCAGGACCGGCTGTGGCAGATGATGCTGCTGCGCCGCACCGTGCAGGGCCGGCTGTCGGAACTCTTCGGGCGGCGCACGCTGGAGACCGACACGCTGCTGCGCCGGCTCGACCTCTACACCCTGGCCCGGGCCTCGGTGGAGGCGCAGGACGACACCACCCTGGCCGCGCTCGAGGCCTATGCCGCCGGCGTCAACGCCCGCATCGCCGAGATCAACCGCGAGAGCCTGGGCCGCGGCGCGCCGGAATTCTTCGTCTTCGAGGCGGCGCTGGCGCCGTGGCGGCCGGCGGATTCGATCGCCATCGTCAAGCTGATGGCGCTGCAGCTCTCCGGCCACCTGAACGAGGAGGTGCTGCGCGCCCGCACCTCGCTGGCGCTCGAGGATGCCGGCCGGCTGGCCGACATCCTGCCCGACATCCCCGGCGACGGCACCGCCGCCCTGCCCGATTACGCCGCGCTGGCGCCCGGCGCCTCGGGGATCGCCGGGCCCGAGCGGCGCGCGGCCTTCCTCTGGCCGGTGCCCGAACGCGGCCTGGCCGGCGCCTCGAACGCCTGGGCCGCGGCGCCGGGGCGTTCGGCCAATGGCGGCACGCTGCTGGCCGGCGATCCGCATCTCGGCTTCACCGCCCCCACGATCTGGTACCTCGCCCGCCTGCAGCTCGAGACCGGCGGCGTCATCGGCGGCACCATCCCCGGCATCCCGGCCATCCTGGTCGGGCGCTCGGAACGGCTCGGCTGGGCGGTGACCTCGTCCTATCTCGACGACCAGGACCTGCATCTCGAACAGGTCGATCCCGACAATGCCGAGCGCTACCGCACCCCCGGGGGCTGGAAATCGTTCCGCTCGCGGCGCTCCATCGTCGACGTGAAGGGCGGCGCGCCGGTCACCCTGACGCTGCGCTGGACCGAGAACGGGCCGGTGCTGCCGCCCTCGGCCTTCGACCTCGGCGCCATCACCCCGCGCGGCCACGTCATGTCGCTGTCCTGGACCGCGCTCTCGGCCGCCGACACCTCGATGAGCGCCGCCATCGCCCTGATGCGGGCGCCCGACATCGACGCCGCGCTCGAGGCCTCGCGGCTCTTCGTGGCGCCGTCGCAGAACCTCACCCTGATCGACGGCAAGCGCATCGCGATGAAGTCGGTGGGCGCCTTCCCGGCGCGCGACCCGGCGCATCAGAGCCGCGGCCGGCTGCCCAGCCCCGGCTGGATCGAGGCCAACCGCTGGCAGGGCATCCTGCCCGAGGCCGAGAACCCGGCCTTCGTGGCGCCCCCGGGCGGGGTCGTCGGCAACACCAACAACAAGGTCATCGACCGCCCCTTCCCCAACCACATGAGCTTCGAATGGGGCGACAGCCAGCGCGTCACCCGCTGGCAGGCGATGATGCAGGGCCGCGAGGTCCATACCCGCGACAGCTTCATCGAGGCCCAGCTCGACACCGTGTCGCCGGCCGCCCGCACCCTGCTGCCGCTGGTCGGCGCCGATCTGTGGTTCACCGGCGAACCGGCGCCCGACGGCACCCCGGAACGCCAGCGCCAGCGCGCCCTCGACCTCCTGGCGAACTGGAACGGCGAGATGAACGAGCACATGCCCGAGCCGCTGATCTACGCGGCCTGGATGCGGGCCCTGCAGGACCGCCTGATCCGCGACGACCTGGGCCCGCTCGCCGATGACTTCGACCATATCGAGCCGCTCTTCCTGGAGCGCGTCTTCCGCGACATCGACGGCGCCGCGGCGTGGTGCGACATCAAGCGGTCGGCGCCCGAGGAGACCTGCACCGACATCGCCCGCATGGCGCTCGACCAGGCGCTGATCTGGATCGAGGAGAACCACGGAAGGGCGCTCGAATCGCTGCGCTGGGGCGACGCCCACGAGGCCACCCACGACCACCCGGTGCTGGGCGAGGTGCCGGTGCTGCGCTACTTCGTGAACATCCGCCAATCGACCTCGGGCGGCGATTTCACCCTGATGCGCGGCGTCAGCCGGGGCAGCGGCCCGCGGCCCTTCCTGAATGTGCACGGCGCGGGGTATCGCGGCGTCTACGATTTCGCCGACCCCGATTCCTCGGTCTTCGTCACCGCCACCGGTCAGTCCGGCCACTTCCTGTCGCGCCATTACGACGATCTCGGCCAGCTCTGGCGGCGCGGCGAATACGTGCCGATGTCGCTCGATCCCGAACTCGCCCGCGCCGCCGCGGTGGGGGTCACGCGGCTGCGTCCGGAGTGAGTCCCGGCCCGGCCGCGGCTGGGCCCGACCGGGGCGCGAACATTGAAACGGCGCCGTTGCGTCCTACGCTCCCCGTCGTCGCATCGGCGTTCGCCTGCGGACCCTCGCGACGGCAAACGACAATAAAACTGCAAGGGTGAGCACGATGCACGACCGGATGCCGCAGAAGCGATTGCTGTTCTTCCCGGCGGTGAACCGACGGGTCTTTTCGGTTTCGGCCATCCTGATCGTCGGCTTCATCCTGTTCGGGGCGTTTTTCGACGAGACCGCCGGCACGATCTTCTCCGGCGCCCAGGCCTGGCTCGCCGGCAATCTCGGCTGGGCCCTGATCCTCGAGGTCAACATCCTCGTCGTCGCGGTGATCTGGCTGGCCTTCGGGCGCTTCGGCGACATCCGGCTCGGGCGGATGAACGAAGAGCCGGCCTACGACCTGTTTTCCTGGACCGCGATGCTGTTCTCCGCCGGCATCGGCATCGGGCTGATCTACTGGGGCGTGGCGGAGCCGCTCTACCACTATTTCGCGCCGCCTCTGGGCGAGGCCGAGACCGAGGCCGCCGCCAAGCAGGCGATGGTCATTTCGTTCCTGCACTGGGGCTTCCACGGCTGGGCGGTCTACGCCATCGTGGCGCTGAGCCTGGCCTATTTCCATTTCCGCAAGGGCCTGCCGCTGACCGTGCGCTCGGCGCTCTATCCGCTTCTGGGCGACCGCATCTTCGGCCGCTGGGGCGACGCCGTCGACATTCTCGCGGTGTTCGGCACGATGTTCGGCATCGTCACCTCGCTGGGCCTCGGCGCCATGCAGATCAATTCCGGCCTGGGCGAGGTCTTCGGCATCGGCGAGTCGGTGGTGGTGCAGATCCTGATCATCGCCGCGATCACCGCGATGGCGACGATCTCGGTGGTGGCCGGTCTCGATGCCGGGATCAAGCGGCTGTCGAACATCAATATCGGCCTCAGCATCCTGTTCCTGATCTTCCTGCTGCTGGTCGGCCCGACGCTGTTCATCTTCGACGGCTTCGTGGAGAATTATGGCAACTACCTCGCCGACCTGATGGCCTGGGGCACCTGGGCCGAGGCCTGGAAGAGCGAAGGCACCTGGCAGAATTCCTGGACCATCTTTTACTGGGCCTGGTGGGTCAGCTGGTCGCCCTTCGTCGGCGTCTTCATCGCCCGCATCAGCCGCGGCCGCACGATCCGCGAATTCCTGCTCGGCGTGATGCTGCTGCCGACCTCGATCATGTTCTTCTGGTTCTCGGCCTTCGGCGGCACCGCGCTGAAGATCTCGCTCTCAGGCGACCGCTCGCTGGTCGAGGCCACGCAGGAAAGCTACGGCCAGGCGATGTTCGCGCTGCTCGACTACTTCCCGGCCTCGGATCTGATGTCGGGCTTCGCGATCATCCTGATCGTGCTGTGGTTCGTCACCTCGTCGGATTCGGGCTCCTTCGTGATCGACATGCTGACCGCCGGGGGCGACCCCAACCCGCCCAAGGTGCAGCGCGTCTTCTGGGCGATCTCCGAGGGCGCGGTGGCCTCGGTGCTGCTGCTGGCGGGCGGCCTGAACGCGCTGCAGGCGGCGGCGGTGATCGCGGGCTTCCCCTTCGCGCTGGTGGTGCTGCTGATCCTCGTCGGCCTCGTCAAGGCGCTGAACTGGGATCCGCTGATGGTCTACCGGCACAATCAGAAATACCGCAGCGACGAGGAAGCCGACCACGCCATGCCGCCGGAACTCCCGGGCGAGCTCTACGGCTCGGATCCCGCTGGCCCGCCGCCGCGTGGCGAACCGGCCCCGGCCGAGTGACGGCGCAGCCGGCCGCGCCCCGGCGCGGCCGGCTTGTGAGCCCGCATTCCGCTTGCTATCCCGCACGGCAACCGGAGCGGAGATCCCATGCGCGCAGCGATTGGCACCAGCGACTACCACGTCCCCGGCGAAACCTTCATCAACCGTCACATCGCGCATCTCTTCGGCGGCGACACGGTGGTGGTCTGCGGCCGCGCCAACGGCGACAACCCCTATGACCGTCCGGTCTTCGTGCGCCGCGCCCGGCCCGGCCTCGTCGATCTCGCGCACTGGCCGCTGGCCGCCGCCTGGAACCGCACCCGGCACGCCACCACCCGCCTGCCCTTCGGCAGCGGCCGGCGCCGGCTGGCGGCATTCCTGACCGAGCAGCGCGTCGAGGTCATCCTCGCCGAGTTCGGCACCCAGGCGCTGGCGCTGGCGCCGCTGGCCAACGAGCTGGGCATCCCGATCTTCACGTATTTCCGCGGCACCGATGCCTCGAAGGCGCTGCGCACCCGGCGCATGCACCGCGCCTACCGGCTGATGATGCCGCGCCTCGCCGGGGTCTTTTCGGTCTCGCAATTCCTGCTCGACAACCTCGCATCGGTCGGCGTGCGGCATTCCAACGCCCATGTCGTCCCCTCGGGCGTCGACATCCGCCGCTTCGTGCCCGGCGACAAGCAGCCGCTGTCCTGCCTCGCCGTCGGCCGCTTTGTCGAAAAGAAGGCGCCGATGACCACGCTGCGCGCCTTTGCCGAGGCCGCCCGCGCCCATCCCGGCGCGCGCCTGGACTACATCGGCGACGGCCCGCTGCTGGCGCCGACGCGGCAGCTGGCCCTGGAGCTCGGCGTGGCCGAAAAGGTGACCTTCCACGGCGCCCAGCCGCACGAGGCAGTGCGCGCCCGGCTCGCCCGGACGCAGTTCTTCCTGCAGCATTCGGTGACCGCCTCGGACGGCAATACCGAGGGCCTGCCGACCGCCATCCAGGAGGCCATGGCGGCGGGCTGCATCACCGTGGCGACCCGCCATGCCGGCATCCCCGAGGCGATCGACGAGGGCCGCACCGGCTATCTCGTCGACGAGCATGACGGCGCGGGCTTCGCCCGGGCCATCGCCACGGCCTTCGCGCTGGACGCGCCCGGCGCGATGGCCGAGCGCGCCCGCCAGGTCGCCTGCGACCGGTTCGACAACGACCGCCTACTGGCCCGGCTCGAGGAGACCATCCGCACCACGCTCGACGGGGGCTGACGCGGTGGCGGGCGCGGCGCCCCGGGCCGGGGCCGACCCCGAGCCCCGCCCGGTCCGCCTGCGGGTCGAGCGGACGCTCTATCGCGGCGCGATGGCGCTGGCGGCGGCGGCGGTGCTCTCGCGGCTGGCGCTGCGGCGCGACCGGGCGGGGATCGCCGCGCGGCTGGGGCGCGGCCCCGGCCCCGAACAAGACGGCCCGCATCTGTGGCTGCACGCCGCCTCGGTGGGCGAGCTGAACTCGGCCCGGCCGGTGATCCTGGCGCTTGAGGCGGCGCGGCCCGACCTGCCCATCGTCGTGACCTGCAACACCGCCACCGGCGTGGCGCGGGCGCGAGCGCAGGGTCTGCCGGCGCGTCTCGCGCCGCTCGACCTCGCCGGCGCCACCGACCGCTTCGCGGCGCGCTGGCAGGTGGCGGCGCATATTGCCATGGAGGCCGAGATCTGGCCCGTGCGGCTGGCCCGCCTGAGCGGCCCGGTGCTGGTCCTCGGCGCGCGCATGTCGGCGGGCACGGCGCGCGGCTGGGCGCGGCTGCCGGCGCTGGCCCGCGCCACGCTCGGCCGCATCGCCTTCCTCTCGGCGCAGGATGCGGGCTCGCGCGACCGGCTGCTGGCGCTGGGGCTGCGCCACGCGGCGTGCGGCCCGGTGGCCGATCTCAAGGCGTTCTACGCCGCGCCGCCCGCGCCGCCCGCCGATCCCGCGCTCGAGGCCGCCTATCCGCGCGACGCCACCTGGCTCGCCGCCTCGCTGCATCCCGGCGAGGACGAAGTGGTGATCGCCGCGCATCTCGCCGCGCGCGCCGCCGAGCCCGGGCTGCGGCTGATCCTCGCGCCGCGCCACCCGGACAGGGGCGACGCGCTGGAAGCCCGGCTGCGGGCGGAGGGCCTGTCGGTGGCGCGCCGGTCCCGCAATGACCCGCCCGGGGCGGAAGTGCTGCTGGCCGACACGCTGGGCGAGATGCCGATCTGGTACGGCCGCGCCGGACGGGTCTTCATCGGCGGCACGCTGAGCGACCGCGGCGGGCACACGCCCTACGAGCCCGCGCGCTTCGGCGCGGCGCTGATCCACGGCCCCGACACGCGCAATTTCCGCGCCCCGTTCGAGACGCTGGCCCGGGCCCGCGCGGCGCGCTGCATCCGCGATTCCGGGGAGCTGGCCGCGGCGCTGACGGCGCTGGCGGACCCGGCGCGCCGCGACGCGGAGGCGGCCCGCGCCGCCGCCGCCCTGCAGCCCGCCGCGGAGCTCGACGAGCTCGTGCAGCCGGTTCTGGCGGCGCTCAAGGATGTGGCGCCGGCGCCGCCCGGCCCCGGCGCGGAACAGCCGGCTTCTTGATCGCCCTCGGGTGTCCTATATTAAGAACAGGACGTTCCACGGAAAAACCCGATGATTCAGTACTCGCTCAGATGTTCGGACGGTCACGGCTTCGACAGCTGGTTCCAGTCTGCCGCCGCCTTCGACACGCTGCAGGCCAACGGACACGTGACCTGCGCGATCTGCGGGTCGAGCGAGGTCGAGAAGGATCTGATGGCGCCGCGGGTGAGCTCCGGACGCCGAACCGCCGCGCCCGCCCCGGCGCCGCGCGACGGCGCGGGCGGCCCCTCCGCCGGCACGCTGCGCGGCCCCGCGAGCCCCGCCGAGCGCGCCCTGGCCCGGCTGCGGGCGCATGTCGAGGCGACGTCGGACTATGTCGGGCCGGAATTCGCCCGCGAGGCCCGCGCCATGCATCTGGGCGAGATGCCGGAACGCGCGATCTGGGGCGAGGCCAAGCCCGACGAGGCGCGCCAGCTCCTCGAAGACGGCGTGCCGGTGGCGCCGCTGCCCTTCGGACCCAAGCGCAAGGTCAACTGACCCCCGGGCCCACGCGGCCCGATTGGTGGGAACCCGCCCACGGCTCTCGCGTTTCGTGCAAAAGAGCCGGAGGTTTCCCCATGACAGATCGCCCAGACGCCCTGCGCCGCGCCCTGCTGACCGCGGCGCCGGTCGGCATGGCCGCGAGCGCCGTCGCCGCCGCGCCCGAGCCCGAGCGCGAGCACCCCGCCGAGCCCGAGGATCCCCGGCAGGTCCGGCTCCACGACAGCGCGCATGTCCGCACCTTCTACCATCTCGCCCGCAGCTGAGGAGCCGCCATATGCTCAAGCGCAAGGGCTCCGCGCCCCGCTCCGCCCGACCGCATCACCCCGTCCAAGCGGATTCTGATCGCGGCCCCTCGCGCAGGGACTTCCTCCGCAATTCCGGCCTGGCCGGGCTCGGCCTCGCCGGCCTCAGCGGCGCCGGCGGCAGCGTCGTCGCCCAGACCCAGGACACCGAGCCGCAATCGATCCAGAACTACCGCCGCGTGAAGACCATCTGCCAGTTCTGCTCGGTCGGCTGCTCGATGTGGGCCGAGACCGAGAACGGCGTCTGGGTCGGCCAGGAGCCGGCGTTCGAGAGCCCGATCAACCAGGGCACGCATTGCGCCAAGGGCGCCGCGATGCGGGAGATCGCCATCGGCGAGCGCCGGCTGAAATACCCGATGAAGAAGGAGGGCGGCGAATGGGTCCGCATCTCCTGGGAGCAGGCCATCGACGAGGTCTCCGCGAAGCTGCTGCAGATCCGCGAGGAATACGGCCCCGACAGCGCCTACTGGCTGGGCTCGGCCAAGTATTCCAACGAGATGTCCTACCTGTTCCGCAAGTTCGCGGCCTTCTGGGGCACCAACAACGTCGATCACCAGGCCCGGATCTGCCATTCCACCACCGTCGCCGGCGTCGCCAACACCTTCGGCTACGGCGCCATGACCAACACCTTCAACGACATCCGCCGCTCGAAATCGATCTTCATCGTCGGCGGCAACCCGGCCGAGGCGCACCCGGTCTCGATGCTGCACGTGCTGAACGGCAAGGAGAACGGCGCCAAGCTGATCGTCGTCGATCCGCGCTTCACCCGCACCGCCCGCCACGCCGACGAATATGCCCGCATCCGCCCGGGCGCCGACGTCGCCTTCCTGATGGGGCTGGTGCGCGAGATCTTCGCCAATGGCTGGGAGGATGCCGACTACCTCGCGCAGCGCGTCTACGGCGTCGACGCGATGCGCGCCGAGGCCGAGAAATACACCCTCGAGGAGGTCGAGCGCGTCTCCGGCATCGTCCCCGAGCAGACCCAGCGGATCGCCCGGATGCTGGCCGAGAACCGGCCCGGCACGCTGATCTGGTGCATGGGCCTGACCCAGCACACGATCGGTTCCTCGATGACCCGCGCGGCGTCGATCCTGCAGCTGGTGCTCGGCAATATCGGCAAGAAGGGCGGCGGCACCAACATCTTCCGCGGCCACGACAACGTGCAGGGCGCCACCGATCTCGGCGTGGTCTGCGATTCCCTGCCGGCCTATTACGGCCTCACCGAGGGCGCCTGGAAGCACTGGTGCCGGGTCTGGGACGTGCCTTATGACGACATGCAGGCGCGCTTCGGCTCCAAGGAGCTGATGGAGCGCGAGGGCATGCCGCTGTCGCGCTACATGGACGCGATCATCGAGGATCCGGAAAACCTCGACCAGCCCAACGCCGTCAAGGCGATGATGTTCTGGGGCCATGCCGCGAACTCGATCACCCGCGGGCCGGACCAGCTCAAGGCGCTGGAAAGCGTCGACCTGCTCTGCGTCATCGACCCGCACCCGACGCAGGTCGCGATCATGACCGAGAAGCAGGACAACGTGTATCTGCTGCCGGCCGCCACCACCGCCGAGATGCACGGCTCGGTGACCAATTCCTCGCGCTCGGTGCAGTGGCGCGACAAGGTCTTCGACCCGCTCTTCGAGAGCAAGACCGATTACGAGATCACCTACCTGCTGGCCAAGGCGCTGGGCTTCGAGAAGGAGATGTTCAAGCATATCGGCGTGCAGGACAACGTGCCGGTCGCCGAGGACATCCTGCGCGAGATCAACCGCGGCACCTGGACGATCGGCTACACGGGCCAGTCGCCGGAGCGGCTGAAGCTGCACATGGCGAACCAGGAGAAGTTCGACTCGGTGACGCTGCAGGGCAAGTCGGGCGAGGTCGAGGGCGAGTATTTCTGCCTGCCCTGGCCGGCCTGGGGCGCCCCCGAGATGCGCCACCCGGGCACGCCCCTCCTCTACGACCAGGAGGAGACCGTCGCCGAGGGCGGCCTGCCCTTCCGCGCCCGCTGGGGGGTGGAGCACGAGGGCGACACCCTGCTGGCCGAGGACAGCTGGCCCAAGGGCTCGGAAATCGAGGACGGCTACCCGGAAGGCACGCTCGGCATGATGGAAGCCTTCGGCTGGGTCAACGAGTTCACCGCCCGCGAGAAGCTGATGATCGCCGCGGTGGGCGCCGACCGGTTCGAATGGCGCTATTTCGAGATGACCGAGGAGGAGGCGCGGGCCGAGCTCGACACCATGGCGGGCGACCTCGCCGGCCTGCCCGATGCCCAAATCGAGGACGTCAGCAGCGAATATCCGGGTTACCAGGGCATGGCCCTGACCGCGATCGCCGCCTATCTCGCCAACAACCCGCAATCCAAGGGCGGCGAAGGCGGCGGCAACGACCTGGCCGGCGGCATCCGCCAGGTGAACTGGAAGACCGACCTGTCGGGCGGCATCCAGCGGGTGATGATCAAGCACGGCCTGGCGCCCTACGGCAACGGCAAGGCGCGGGTGAACGTCTGGAATTTCCCCGACGCCGTGCCCAAGCACCGCGAGCCGCTCTACACGCCGCGCCGCGACCTGCTGCCGGAATACGCCACCTACGAGGACCAGCGGAAGTGGCGCCTGCCGGTGCTCTACAAGTCGATCCAGGACATCGACTACGCCTCCGAGTTTCCGATGATCCTGACCTCCGGGCGGCTCGTCGAATACGAGGGCGGCGGCGACGAGACCCGGTCGAACAAGTGGCTGGCCGAGTTCCAGCAGCAGATGTTCGTCGAGATCAACGGCGAGGACGCCGAAGGCTTCGGCGTGGAGACCGGCAGCTGGGTCTGGGTCGCCACGCCCGAGGGCCGCATCCGCGTCAAGGCGCTGGTCACGCCGCGGGTGGGTCCGGGCACGGTGTTCCTGCCCTTCCACTTCGCCGGCTTCTGGATGGGCGAGGATCTGACCGACCGATACCCGGCCGGCACCGTGCCCTACGTGACCGGCGAGGCGGTCAATACGGTGCAGACCTACGGCTACGACATCGTCACCCAGATGCAGGAGACCAAATGCACGCTCTGCCGGATCGAGAGGGCCTGAGATGACACGCGTCAAGTTTCTCTGTGACACTGACCGCTGCATCGAATGCAACGCCTGTGCCACCAGCTGCAAGAACGAGCACGAGGTGCCCTGGGGCATGGTCCGACGCCGGGTGGTGACCTTCAACGACGGCACCCAGGACGAAAGCTCGGTGGCGATCTCCTGCATGCATTGCACGGATGCGCCCTGCGTCGCGGTCTGCCCGGTCTCGACCCTCTATCAGACCGATATCGGCATCGTGCTGCACGACAAGGACACCTGCATCGGCTGCGGCTACTGCTTCTACGCCTGTCCCTTCGGGGCGCCGCAATACCCGCGCGAGACGCTGTTCGGCACCCGCGGGGTGATGGACAAGTGCACCTATTGCGCCGGCGGCCCCGAGGAGAACGGCTCCGAGGAGGAGTTCCGCAAATACGGCCGCAACCGCATCGCCGAGGGCAAGCTGCCGATCTGCGCCGAGGTCTGCTCGACCCGGGCGCTGCTGGCCGGCGACGGGGAGACCATCGGCGAGATCTTCCGCGAACGGGTGATCCACCGGGGCTACGGCGCCGGCGCCTGGGGATGGAAGACCGCCTATTACCCGGAGGCAGACGGATGAGCGAGACGCGCGTGCGAGGCAAGGATTTCACCGGCTACCGGATCGGCGGCGCGATCGCCGCGGTACTGCTCAGCGTGGCGCTGCTGATCCAGGTCTGGGAGATGTTCGACGGCGACGCCATGACCGTACCCGAGGTGCGGTGGGAGGCCGCCAACCCGGCAGCCCATGCCGAGACCTCCCAGGTGCTGACGCAGCGCACGCTGCTGCAGGGTGAGCGCTTTGCCACCGGGCCGTCGCCCGAGGCCGAGGCGCCGCCGCTGGCCATCGGCGACGAGATCTTCCTGACCAACAGCCAGATCCCCGAGCCGCGGGAATACGACCAGCTGGTGCGCAACTGGGCCGATGCCGGCGAGGACGCGCAGAATATCCTGGCGCTGGCCGACCGCCGCATCGGCCTGTCCTCCCTGCCCTACCCCAATGCCGACCTGTTCGAGCGGCCCTTCGCCCGCGACTGGCGGCTCGGCGTGGCGGATTTCGCCACCCATCTCGGGGCGCTGGCGATCCTCGGCTTCTCGCTGCTGCTGGCGCTGATCCTGGCGATCCGCGGCCGGGTGCCGATCGTGCATGGGAAGTCGGGCCGCAAGGTCAAACGCTTCGGCCTCCTGGAACGCGCGACGCACTGGATGACTTCGGTGTCGTTCATCATGCTGGCCTTGACCGGCATCGTCATCGCCTATGGCGACACGCTGATCCTGCCCTTCGGCGAGGCGACGCTGGGCCAGACCGGCTGGCTCTCGACCTGGGGGCACATGATGTTCGCGCCGCCCTTCGCGCTCGGCCTCGTGATCATGCTGGTCATGTGGATCGGCCGCAACCTGCCGGAAAAGCGCGACCTGACCTGGCTGAAGAAGGCCGGCGGCTTCTTCAGCGATGCCGACGACGCGCCGCCGGCGCGCAAGTTCAACGCAGGACAGAAGCTGATCTTCTGGTCGGCGATCCTGGGCGGCGGCTTCATGGTGGCCTCGGGCGTCACGCTGATGTTCCCGTTCTTCTGGCTGGGCCTCGCCGGCATGTCCTGGGCGATGCTGATCCACGCCATCTTCGGCCTGCTGCTGATCGCCATCTTCATCGGCCACATCTATATCGGCACGGTCGGCATGCAGGGCGCGTTCTGGGCCATGTGGGACGGCAAGGTCGACTACAACTGGGCCGAGGAGCACCACAAGATCTGGCTGGCCGAGATCGAGAACGCAGAACGGAGGGCCAAGTGATGGGCGGTTTCCTGATCGGCGTGGGCGTGGCGGTCGCGATGTCGGCCGGCGCCTGGGCCACCTACGAGACCTTCGCGGTGCCCTCGGGCGACCGTTTCGACGGCGCCGAGGTGCATCTGCCGCACGAGGTCGAATACCCGGTCTACGACCAGTTCCGCAGGGGCGATCACTGAGGCCCATGGAGAACTGCGTCTGCCTCGATTCCCGCTACACCGTCGCGCGGTTCTCGCCGGACCGCGCGGCTTTGCGCGCGGCCGCCGAAGAGGGCTTCCGCGCCCTCGTCAACCTGCGCACCGCGGCGGAACGGCCGGAGATCGCGCCGGACGAGGAGGCCGCGCTCGCCAAGGAGGCGGGGCTGCTCTACCTGCACCATCCCACGACCTCCAAGGCGCTCGACGCGGCGGAGGTCGATGCCTTCCGCAGCGCGCTCGGCGGGCTGCCGGCCCCGGTGCTGGTCCATTGCCACGGCGGCAAGCGCGCCGCGGCGCTGGTCCTGATGGCGCTCGGCGTCGAGCAGGGCTGGAGCGGCGCCGACACGATCGCCCAGGGCGCGGCGCGCGGCTTCGACCTCGACGGGACGAACGTGGCGGAGTTCGTGGCACGCTACGTCGACGACCGGACCGGCGGCTGAGTCCGCTGCCGAGCCGGCCCGCCGCTCGCACCGTCTCGAACCGGGCGGCCTGCTTGGCGGTCCAGCGCACCTTCAGCACGTAGCCCGCTTCGCTCTGGCGCTCGTTCTCGATAAGGCCGCGCTCGAACAACCAAGCGCGCTGCCGTCCGGCATCGAAGCCGAGGGTCAGCGCGACCTCTACGTCGACGACCGGACCGGCGGCTGAGTTTGCCGCCGGGCCGGCCCGCCTCTCACAAGGTCTCGAACTGGGCGGCCTGTTTCGCGGTCCAGCGCACCTTCAGCACGTAGCCCGCCTCGCTCTGGCGCTCGTCCTCAACGAGGCCGCGCTCGAACAGCCAGGCGCGCTGCCGTCCGGCATCGAAGCCGAGGGTCAGCTCGACCTCGTGGATCTCGCCCTCGAGGGTCTGCGCCACCACGTCGAGCAACGCCCCGAGCCCCTCCCCGGTGAGCGCCGAGACGGTGTGGATCACGTCCGACCGGCCGGCCCGACCCTCCGCGGCGTCGCGCGCCTCGGCGTCGAGCAGGTCGACCTTGTTCCAGATCTCGAGCTGCGGCGTGTCGGTCACCCCGAGCGAGGCCAGGATGGCGTGCACGTCGTCGGCCTGCTCCTCGGTATTGGGGTGCGAGATGTCGCGCACGTGCAGGATCAGGTCGGCCTCCAGCACCTCCTCCAGCGTGGCGCGGAAGGCCGCGACCAGCTCGGTCGGCAGGTCGGAGATGAAGCCCACCGTGTCCGACAGGATGACCTCGGGCCCCGAGGCCAGCCGCACCGCCCGCATCGTCGGATCGAGGGTGGCGAAGAGCATGTCCTTGGCCATCACCTCGGCGCCGGTGATGCGGTTGAACAGCGTCGACTTGCCAGCGTTGGTGTAGCCCACCAGCGCGACGATCGGATACGGCACCTTGGCGCGCGCCTTGCGGTGCAGGGCGCGGGTCTTGACCACCTTGTCGAGCTGCCGGCGCAGCCGCACGATCTGTTCGTCGATGGCGCGGCGGTCGGCCTCGATCTGGGTCTCGCCGGGGCCGCCGACGAAGCCCAGCCCGCCGCGCTGGCGCTCCAGGTGGGTCCAGGCCCGGACCAGCCGGGTGCGCTGGTAGCTCAGCGCCGCCATCTCGACCTGCAGCACGCCCTCGCGGGTCGCCGCGCGGTCCGAGAAGATTTCGAGGATCAGCCCGGTCCGGTCGAGCAGCTTCACCCCCCAGGCCTTTTCCAGGTTGCGCTGCTGCACCGGCGTCACCGGGCCGTCGACCAGCACCAGCCCGACCTCGTTCTCGGCCAGCAGCTCCTTCAGTTCGGCGATCTTGCCGGTGCCGAACAGGGCGTTCGGATGCGGCTGCGGCAGCGGCACGATTCCCGATCCCACCACCACGAGACCCGGCAGCGCCTCGGCCAGCGCCACCGCCTCGTCAAGGGCGAAGCGGGCGTCGCGGCGGTTGCGGTCGCTGCGGATGTCGGGATGCAGAACCCAGGCGCGGGTGTCCGGCGTCTCGGTCTCGGTGCTCAAGCCTGGCCGTCGCCGTCATAGAGGTTGATCGGCTGCGACGGCATGATCGTCGAGATCGCGTGCTTGTACACCAGCTGCGACTGGCCGTCGCGGCGCAGCAGCACGCAGAAATTGTCGAACCAGGTGATCACGCCCTGTAATTTGACGCCGTTGATCAGGAATACGGTCACCGGAACCTTCGTCTTGCGGACGTGATTGAGGAATGCGTCCTGGAGGTTCTGCTTGTCCGAAGCCATTGAAATGCCTTTTTTCTTGTCCACACCGCGGATGCGGTGTCGCCCCGTTTCAGGCGAGTATGTCGCGCCCCAGTCCGGACTTCCAGCGGAAATCAAGAGAAACGCCGCACTGCGGCGGTTCAGTAACGCCAGAGCTCCGGCGTCAGCATCACCACCATCGCCAGCACCTCGAGCCGGCCCAGCACCATGGCGGTGCTGTAGATCAGCTTGGCGCTGGCCGAGAGCCGCGCCAGCTCGACCGGCGTCTCGGAGGCGAAGACCATCAGCGGGCCGGTATTGGTCAGGGCCGAGATGCCCATCACGAAGGACTGCTCGAAGCGCACGCCGGCAAAGGCGAAGGCCAGCACCACCGCGGTCAGGGTCAGCGCGAACATCATGAAGAACACCCAGGCAATGAAGGCGCCCTCGCGCCGGGTGCGGCGGCTCAGCAGGCCGGGCCGGCCGACCGAATGCGGATGGGTCAGCCGGTCGAGTTCGCGCGAGCCGTTGAGGTAGAGGATGAAGACGCGGAGCAGCTTCACCCCGCCGGCGGTGGTGGCGACGCCGCCGCCGACGATGGCCAGGCCCATCAGGATCAGCCCCGGCGTCTGCAGGCCCGACCAGCTTTGCGCGACGTCCCAATGCGCGCTCTCGAAGCCGGTGGTGGTGAGGAAGGACAGCGTGGTGAAGACCGCGCCCCAGAAGCTGCGCAGGCCGGCGACGAGGTTCTCCTCCTCGCCGATGTCGAAGGAGGCCAGCCAGTGCCGCGCCAGCAGCACCACCGGCACCAGCAGCGTGATGGCGGCGCCCATGCGGAATTCGGGATCGTTCCAGAGCCCGGTGCGGCGCGCCGCGCTGGTGTCGTTGGAGAAGGTCAGCCGCGACAGCGCGAAGCCCAGGAAGACGAAGATCATCGCCTCGCCCAGAAGCCCGCCCTGCGACCCGGCGATGCCGCCCACCGGCGAGATGCCCGACGTCGCCATCGTCGCCATGGCGTGGGTCGCGGCCACGAAGGGCCGGTCGCCCGCGACCGCCAGCAGCAGGAAGAGCGCCAGCGTCAGCCCGGCATAGATCGGCGTGAGGGCCGAGATCGCCCGGGTCAGCCGCTGCGCCGGGTCGGCGGCGTCGCGCCGCGCGGCCCCCGGCGCCGGGGTCTGCCCGGGCTCCGAGACCGCGGTGACCTCGAAGCCGCCCAGCGTCAGCGGCGCCAGGATCGCCGCCGCGGCGATCCAGATCAGCAGCCCGCCGAGCCAGCCCACCAGCGAGCGCCAGAGATGCTCCGCCTCCGACAGCCGCTCGGGCGCGAAGAGCGTGGCGCCGGTGGTGGTCAGGCTGGAGACCATCTCCACGTAGGCGTTGAGGAACGAGGTGGTGCGCACCGCCTCGTGGAACGGGATCGCCAGCATCACCGGCAGGAGCAGGAAGGCCGCCAGCAACGCCACCAGCTGGCGCACCGGGTTGCGGTTGTGCGGCCGGCCCGAGACCGCGATGCCGACCAGCGTCGAGACGATCAGCCCCGACACCCCGGCATAGAAGAAACTGCGGGCGTCGTGGTGTTCGCCATGCGACAGCGCCAGCGCCGCCGGCAGCACCATCGCCAGCGAGGCGGTGGCGGTCAGGACGATCAGCAGCGGCTGGTCGGCGAAGCGGCGCATCGGCTCAGAAGAAGTCGATCGAGACCTGCAGGAGCCGTTCGACCTCCGGCACGTCCTTGGCCATCGCGAAGAGCACGATCAGGTCGCCCTCCTCGATCCTCAACGATCCGGTGATCTTGACGACCTCGTCGCCGCGCGCCACGGCGCCGATCAGCACGCCTTCGGGGAAGGCGATGTCGCGCACCCGCTGGCCCGAGATCGGCGAGGTCGACAGCACCTCGGCCTCGATGACCTCGGCCTCGCCATCGCCGATGGAATAGACCGCGCGCACCCGGCCGTGGCGGATGTGGCGCAGGATCGAGCTCACGGTGGTGGAGCGGGGATTGATGAAGGCGTCGATGCCCAGCGGCTCCATCAGCGAGGCCAGCGTGGGATCGTTGATCAGCGCGATCGCCATGCGGCAGCCGGCGGCCTTGGCGCGCACAGCGGCCAGCATGTTGGTCTTGTCGTCGTCGGTGATGCAGAGCACCGCGTCGGCGCGGTCGATGCTGGCCTCGGCCAGCAGCCCGGCATCGAGCCCGTCGCCGTGCAGCACGATGGTCTTCTCCAGCGTCTCGGCGGCGCGCTCGGCGACCCGGCGGTCGCTCTCGATGACCTTGGCGCGGATGCGCTCCTCGCGGGTTTCCAGCTCGCGCGCCACCATCAGGCCGACATTGCCGCCGCCGATCAGCACGATCCGCTCCTGCCGGCGATGAGGCTTGCCGAGGATCTCCAGAAGCCGCGGGATGTCGTCGCGGTGGCACATGAAATAGGCGCTGTCGCCGGCGAAGAGCTGGTCGCGCGGCTCGGGTGCGAAGAGCCGCTCCTCGCGGATCACCCCGACCACCACCGCGCGCAGGGTCGAGAACAGATCGGTGAGCTGGCGCAGCGGCGTGTTCACGATCGGGCAGCCGTCGTCGATGGTGACGCCCAGGAGCTGCGCCCGCCCGTCGAGGAAGCTCTCGGTGTCGAAGGCGGCCGGCAGGGCCAGCCGCTGCAGGGCGGCGTCGGCGACCTCGCGCTCGGGGCTGATCACCACGTCGATCGGCATGTGGTCGCGGCGGTAGAGGTCGGAATAGATCGCCGTCAGGTAGGACTTGGCGCGCAGCCGGGCGATCTTGCGCGGGATCGAGAACACCGAATGGGCCACCTGGCAGGTGACCATGTTGACCTCGTCGGAATAGGTCGCGGCGATGATCATGTCGGCATCCTCCGCTCCGGCCCGGTCGAGCACGTCGGGATAGGAGGCGAAGCCGGCGATGCCCTGCACGTCGAGCGTGTCGGTGGCGCGGCGCACCAGGTCGGCATTGCTGTCGACCACGGTGACGTCGTTGCGCTCGCCCGAAAGATGCCGCGCGATCTGCCAGCCCACCTGGCCGGCGCCGCAGATAATGACCTTCATGGCACGCCTTTTCGCGGTGGACCCGGGTTCCGGATCTGGCACGCCCCGGCGCGGCGGTCAATCTGGGCCGCAGCGGCGCCGGGCCGGCTGCGGCCCCGGCGCCGCGGCGCGCTCAGGAGGCGCGCCGCTGCGCTTCCGGCTGGCCGTCCTCGGCGCCGCCCTCCTCCTCGAGCGTGGCGACCCGCGCCCCGCCCTTCGAGGTGGTGACCACGCCGAGGCTCTTGAGCTTGCGGTGCAGCGCCGAGCGCTCCATGCCGACGAAGCTCGCGGTGCGGCTGATATTGCCGCCGAAGCGGTTGATCTGGGTCAGGAGATATTCCCGCTCGAAGGCCTCGCGGGCTTCGCGCAGCGGCAGCGTGGCCAGCGTGCCGGAGAGGATCACCCGGTCCTCCTCGCCGCCGCCGCCGGCGCCGTCGCGCGGCAATTCGCGCGCCTCGATGGCACCGGTGGATTCGCCCAGGATCAGCACCCGCTCGATCAGGTTCTTGAGCTGGCGCACGTTGCCCGGCCAGACCATCGTCTGCAGCAGCGCCACCGCATCCTCGGAGAGCTCGCGCAGCGGCAGGCCCTGGCTCTGGTTGCAGGCCTCGATGAAGTGCTGCGCCAGGCGCGGGATGTCCTCGCGCCGGTCCTCGAGGCTGGGCACCCGGATCGGCACCACGTTGAGCCGGTGGAACAGCTCCTGGCGGAACCGCCCGGCGGCGATCTCGGTCTCCAGATCGCGGGTGGTCGAGGAGATCACCCGCAGGTCGACCCGCACCTTGTCGGCGCCGCCGACGCGCTGGAAGGACTGGTCGACCAGCACCCGCAGCATCTTCGACTGGGTGCCGAGCGGCATGTCGGCGACCTCGTCGAAATAGATCACGCCGCCATGCGCCTGCTCCAGCAGGCCCGGCTCGACCCCGCGCTCGGGCGTCTCGCGGCCGAACAGCACCTCCTCCATGGTGTCGGGCCGGACCGAGGCCGCGGCGACGGTGACGAAGGGCCCCTGGGCGCGCGCCGAATGGGCGTGGATGTAGCGCGCCGCCACCTCCTTGCCGGAGCCCGCCGGGCCGGTCAGCATGACCCGGCCGTTCGACTTGGTGACCTTGTCGAGCTGGCTCAGCAGGCCGCGGAAGGCGTGGCTTTCGCCGATCATCTCGGCTGCCTGGGTCTCGCGCCGCTTCAGCGTCAGGTTCTCGCGCCGCAGCCGCGAGGTCTCCATGGCGCGGCGGATCACCACCAGCAGCTGGTCGATGTTGAACGGCTTCTCGATGAAGTCGTAGGCGCCCTGCTTGATCGCCGCCACGGCGATCTCGATGTTGCCGTGGCCGGAGATGATGACCACCGGGATGTCGGGATTGTCGCGCTTGACGGTCTTGAGGATGTCGATCCCGTCCATCTTGCTGTCCTTCAGCCAGATGTCGAGGATCAGCAGCGCCGGCGGCTCGGCGTTGATCGCGGCCATGGCCTCGCTGGAATTGCCGGCCAGCCGGGTGGCGTAGCCCTCGTCCTCCAGGATGTCGCCGATCAGTTCGCGGATGTCGCGCTCGTCGTCCACGATCAGGATGTCGCCCATATCTCTACCTCCTCAAACCGTTTCTACCTGTTTGATGTCGCGTGCCGCCGGGTCGGGCCCGGCCAGCGGCAGGCGGATCACCGCCGCGGCCCCGGGATGCGCCGCACCGCCGAAGCGGGGCGCGTCCTCCAGGACCAGGGTGCCGCCATGTTCCTCGATGATCTTCTTGACGATCGGCAGGCCGAGCCCGGTGCCGCTGTCGCGGGTCGTCACGTAGGGCTCGAAGAGCCGCGCGCGGTCCTCGGGCAGGCCGATGCCGTTGTCCATGATGCGGATCACCGCGCCGCCCTCCTCGGCCTCGAGCTCGACCCGGATGGTCGGGCGGTGGCCCTCGGGCGCGCCCTCCTCGCGCAGCGTCTCGATGGCCTCGCCGGCATTCTTGATCAGGTTGGTGAGCGCCTGGCTGATCATCGTGGCGTCGAGCTCGGCGCGCACCGGGCCGGCGGCGATCTCGGTCTCGAAATGCACCCCGGGCTGGCCGGTCTCCTGCAGCAGCACCGCGCCGCGCAGCAGCTCCGACAGGTCCTCGGGCTTGCGCTGCGGTTCCGGCATGCGGGCGAACTTGGAGAACTCGTCGACGATGCGGCGCAGGTCGCCGGTCTGGCGCACGATGACCTCGGTCATCTGGTCCAGCCGCTCGGCATCCTCGGCGTCGAGGGCGCGGCGGAACTTGCGCTTGATGCGCTCGGCGGAGAGCTGGATCGGCGTCAGCGGGTTCTTGATCTCGTGCGCGATGCGCCGCGCCACGTCGCCCCAGGCCGCCATGCGCTGCGCGCTGACGAGGTCGGTGACGTCGTCGAAGGCCACCACGTAGCCCTCGAGCCCGCCATCCTCGCGGCGCCGCGTCGACATCCGCACCAGCAGGTGTTCGAGGCGGCCGTCGCGGCTGACCTTGACCTCCTCCTGCACGACCTCGGCGCCGGTGTCGCGCAGGCGGTCGAACAGGGTGCCGAATTCCGGCACCGCGACGTGGATGGGCAGGCTGGCGCGGTCCTCGCCCCAGTCGAGCAGCCGCTCGGCCGAGCGGTTGGCGAAGGTCACCCGGCCCGCCGCGTCGAGCCCGGCCACCCCGGAGGTCACCGAGGTCAGCACGGAATCGAAGAGCCGCTGGCGCCGCTCGATCTGCCGGGTGTTTTCCAGCAGACGGTCGCGCTGGCCCTTCAGCTGGCGCGTCATCTGGTTGAAGTAGCGCCCGAGCATGGCGATCTCGTCGTCGCCCGCATCCTCGGCCACCTGCACGTCGAGATCGCCGGCGCCGACCTGCTGCGCCGCCCCGGTGAGCCGGCCCACGGGCCGCGACAGGCGTTCGGCGAACCACAGGCCGAGCCAGACCGCGGCGAGGATCAAAAGCACCGCGAAGCCGAGATAGAGCACCGCGAAATCGAACAGCCTGCGGCCGCGCTCGCTTTCCTGCTGCTGGTAGAAGCGCGCCGTCTCCTGGGTCTCGTCGAGCAGAGTCAGGATGCCGCCATCGACCTCCCGGGTGACGTAGAGATAGCGGTCGGCGAAGGCCTCGAGCGGCACCAGCGCGCGCAGCTCGTCGGTGTCCCAGTCGGCGATGAAGACCAGCCCCTCGGTGCGGGCGCGCGACAGCGTGGCGGCGTCGGGGCGTTCGTAGTCGAACAGGTAGGAGCGTTCGCCGCGGGCGCGGATCTCGCCCGCGCCGTCGATCACGTAGGCCTCGCGCAGGCCGCGCTGGATCTGCGCCTGCCCGGCCGAGAGCAGCTGGCGCAGCTCGCCGTCATCCATCAGCGGCGCCGCGCGCCGGTTGGCCGCGAGGAAATTGGCCAGCGCCCGGGCATCCTCGCCCAAAGCCGCGCGGTGCTCGGCCTCGTAGGCCTCGGCCGCCTCCAGCGAGGCCCCGACGACGTTCTGCACCCGGGTCGAGAACCAGGTTTCGAGCCCGACATTGATGGTCAGCACGGCGAAGATTGCCACCGTCACCGTGGGCAGCAACGCCATCAGCGCGAAGACCCCGGTGAGCCGCAGATGCAGCCGCGAGCCCGCCGATTGCCGGCGCCGCGCCGCGATCAGCGCGGCGACGCGGCTCAGCACCAGCGCGGCGAGGAAGAGCACGTAGACGAGGTCGGCCAGCAGCACCAGGCGCAGCGCCAGCGCGTTGCCGCCGCCGCCCGACGGACCGAGGACGAAATAGGTCAGCCCGGCCAGGACCGGCCCCAACAGGACCAGACCCAGCGCCGCCGCATTCTGAACCCGGCGCTGGCGGCGCAGGCGCGCCAGCCGGCTCCAGTGAAAACTTCGTGCCCGAGTGGCCACGACCACCCCTCGTTCTGATGGACTGCTCGCGGCAGCCAACCGCCATTCTTTGTGGTCTCTCCGCCGATCCGCCCGGAGGCGACGCAGCAGGGCCACGGTTATGTTGCGGTTTTACATCAACTTCCGGCGGCGTGTCACGCGAATATCGAGGTCGGTGATCTTCTTTCTCAGGGTGTTCCGGTTGATCCCCAGCAGGTCGGCGCATTTCGCCTGGTTGCCGCCGGTGGCCTCCAGCGCGATCTCGATCAGCGGCGCCTCGACCTCTTTGAGGATGCGGCCATAGAGCCCCGGCGGCGGCAGCAGCGCGCCGTGCAGGTCGAAATAGCGCCGCAGGTGGCGCGCCACCGAGGTGCCGAGCTTCTCGCTCTCGCCGCCGCGCAGGATCGGCCCGGTCTCGGGCTGGTTGCCGAGCACCAGTTCGACCTCCGAGCGGGTGATCTCCTCGGCGCGGCTGGTCAGCGACAGGCGGCGCACTGCGTTTTCCAGCTGCCGCACGTTGCCGGGCCAGGAATAGGCCCGGAACAGCTCCGCCGCGTCCTCCGAGAGCCAGCGCTTGGGCCCGCCCTCGCGCTCCACCCGGGCGAGGAAATGCTCGGTCAGGAGCGCGATGTCCTCGACCCGCTCGCGCAGGCTCGGCACCGCCACGGTGGCGCCCGAGAGCCGGTAATAGAGGTCGCGGCGGATGCGGCCCTCCTCCATGCCGGTGGCGAGATCGGTCTGCGAGGTCGCCATGAAGCGCGGCACGTGGTCGCCGGAATGGTCCATCATGCGCACGATGCGGGCCTGCACCTCGGCCTCGATGTCGCCGATCTCGTCGATCAGCAGGGTGCCGCCCTTGACCCGGGCGAGCACCCGGCTCGGGCCCTCGAGATCGGACAGGTCGGCGGCGGTGACGGTGACGAAGGGCAGCGTGCGGCGGTCGGAAAAGTCGTGGATCGCCTTGGCGATCAGCGACTTGCCGGTGCCGCTCTCGCCCGAGATCAGCACCGGCAGGTCGGTGTTCATGACCTTGGCCACCAGCCGGTAGAGCGCCTGCATGGCCGGGGTCTTACCGACCAGCGGCAGGTCCTCGGGGGCGTCGGCGCCCATCGCCGGCGCCTCGCGCGCCGGCGCGCGGTTGCGGTTCTCCAGCGCCTTGGCGGTGCGCTTCATCAGGTCCGGCAGGTCGAAGGGCTTGGGCAGGTAGTCGTAGGCCTCGGCCTCGGCGGCCTGGATCGCCGTCATGATGGTGTTCTGCGCCGAGATCACGATGACCGGCAGGTCGGGCCGGTCGTGGTGGATCTTGGGCAGCATCTCGAGCCCGTTGCCGTCCGGCATGACGACGTCCGAGATCACCACGTCGCCCTTGCCCTCGCCGACCCAGCGCATCAGCGTGGTCAGCGACGAGGTGGCATGGACCTTGCAGCCCGCCCGGGTCAGCGCCTGGGTCAGAACCGTGCGGATCGTGCGGTCGTCATCGGCGACCAGAACCGTGCCATCCATCAGTCTTTCTCCTTGGCATCGCGCGGCGCGCGCGGCAGCGACAGGCGGAAGCGCGTCCGGCCGGGGACGCTTTCCACGGAAATCCAGCCGTCATGGTCGGACATGATCTTGGAAACCAGGGCGAGCCCCAGCCCGGTGCCGTTCTCGCGGCCCGACACGAAGGGGTCGAAGATGTCGCCCTTGATGTCCTCGGGCAGGCCCGGACCGTCGTCGATCACCTCGACCTGGAGCGGCAGCGACTGGCCGCTGCCATCGGCGCGGCGCAGGCGGAAGCTGTGCTCGTAGAAGGTCCGCAGGCGGATCGTGCCGCCCTCGGTGCCGGCCGCCTCGGAGGCGTTCTTGACGAGGTTCAGCACGACCTGGAGCAGCTGGTCGGGATCGCCCAGCGCCAGCGGCAGCGACGGGTCGTAATCCTCGACGATGCGCATATGCGCGCCGAAGCCCAGCAGCGCCGAGCGCCGCGCCCGGTCGAGCACGTCGTGCAGGTTGACGGCGCGGCGCTCCGGCGGCGAGAGGTTGCCGAACTGCTCGACCTGTTCGAGCAGCTTCACGATGCGCCGGGTCTCGGCGACGATCAGGTCGGTCAGCTCCAGATCCTCGGCGGCGAGATTCATCGACAGCAGCTGCGCCGCGCCGGTGATGCCGGCGAGCGGGTTCTTGATCTCGTGGGCCAGCATCTCGGCCATGCCGATGGCGCTCTTGGCGGCCGACTTGACCGAATGGCTCTGGGTCATGCGCCCGGCCAGCTCGCGCGGCGAGATCAGCAGCATCATCCAGCCCGGCCGCCCGGCCACCGGCGCGATGTGCAGCGAGCAGACCACCGGGGCGCGGCTGCCGGTGCCGATGTCGACATCGTTGACGAAGAGCGGCGTGCCGTGGTCGCGGGCCCGGAGCAGGCTCTCCTCGAGCGGCGCGTCGACGGCGAGCCGGTCCCAGACCGGCTGGCCCACCAGCCATTTGGCGGAATTGTTCAGGAAGAGCTCGCCGGCGGGGTTCAGATCGGCGATGCGGTCGGCCTCGTCGATGATCAGCGCCGGCACCGGGATCGAGGTCCAGATCGCCGTCTCGGCCAGCGCGCTCATGCCGCGTCCCGCCGCGGTTCCGCGGCGCCCAGCGCCTCGGGCAGCCGCGCCAGCACCTCTCCGGGCGCGGCGGCGGTGAGGATGGCGCGGCGCAGATCCGGGGCGGTCCCGGCCCCGTCCATGTACCAGCCGAGATGCTTGCGCGCGACGCGCAGGCCGAGCTGCGGGCCGTAGAAGTCGAGCATGGCGCGGTAATGCTCGGCCACCATGTCGAGGAAGGCGTCGCCCTCCGGCACGCGCGGCGCCGGCCCGCCCCAGAGTTCGGCCGCGATGGCGGCCAGCAGCCAGGGCCGGCCCTGCGCGCCGCGGCCCACCATGACGCCGTCGGCGCCCGAGGCGGCGAGCGCGGCGCGGGCGCTGGCGGCATCGGTGATGTCGCCGTTGGCGATCACCGGAATGCCCAGGGCGCGCTTCACTTCGGCGATCGCCGCCCAATCGGCCCGGCCCTTGTAGAACTGGCAGCGGGTGCGGCCGTGGATCACCACCATCGCCACCCCGGCGCCCTCGGCGCGGCGCGCCAGATCGGGCGCATTCAGGCAGTCCGAATCCCAGCCCAGCCGGGTCTTTAGGGTCACCGGCACCGCTACCGCCTCGGCCACCGCCTCGATCAGGCGCAGGGCGTGGTCGGGGTCGCGCATCAGCGCCGAGCCGGAATAGCCCCCGGTCACCTTCTTGGCCGGGCAGCCCATGTTGATGTCGATCACCCGGGCGCCGCCGGCCTCGGCCATGCGCGCCGCCTCGGCCATCCAGTGCGGGTCGCGTCCGGCGAGCTGGACCGAGGTGTTGGCGAGGCCGAGGCCCAGCTCGGCCTTCTCGCGCACCCCGGGCTTGCCCTGCACCATCTCCTGGCTGGCGACCATTTCCGACACCACCTGCGCCGCGCCGAACCGGCTCACGAGGTCGCGGAACGGCAGGTCGGTGATGCCGGCCAGCGGGGCCAGCAGGACCGGGCGACGGATCAATCGGTCTCCGAGGGTGAAGCTCAAGCGCCTATTCCTTGTGCAGTTGCTTCCAGCTAACGGCCGGACCGGCGGCGTTCAATCTTTGCCCGCCGCCCGCGGCGCAGCGAATGGACAAATGCCTGTTTTTTAGGCAGTGAGCGCCCGCCGATTGCGCAACCGCGGCGTGCGGCCTAGGAAGGCGCCGACGCCACCGCCCCGGAGACCGCCATGCGCCTCGCCGTCCTGATCGTCGCCGCCGGCCGCGGCACCCGCGCCGGGGGACCGCTGCCCAAACAGTGGCAGGAGATCGCCGGGCGCACCGTGGCGGCCTGGACGCTCGATTGCTTCGCCGCTTTCGAGACCTGCCTGGTGATCCATCCCGACGATGCCGCGCGGGCCGCCGAGCTCTGCCTCGGGCGGCGCGCCGTGCGGCTGGTCGAGGGCGGCGCCACCCGCGCCGCCTCGGTGCGCGCCGGGCTCGAGGCGCTGGCCGACGACCCGCCCGAGGCGGTGCTGATCCACGATGTGGCGCGGCCCTGCCTGCCGCCGGAGGTCGTCGATGCGGTGATCGCGGCGCTGGCGGGCGCCGAGGCCGCCGCCCCGGCCCTGCCGGTCACCGACGCGCTCTGGACCGCCGAAGCCGGCCGCGTCACCGGCGCGCTCGACCGCGAGGGGCTGTGGCGCGCCCAGACCCCGCAGGGCTTCCGCTTCGACGCCATTCTCGCCGCGCACCGGGCGCTGCCCGCCGAGGCCCGCCCGGCCGACGATGTCGCGGTGGCGCGCGGCGCCGGCATCGAGGTTGTCATCACCGCGGGTTCGGAAGACAACCTGAAGATCACCAGCCCCGCCGATTTCCGTCGCGCGGCGCGCATTCTGGAGGCCTGACATGGACATACGGCTGGGCAACGGCTTCGACGTGCACCGCTTCGCGGCGACCGGCAGCGGCGTCATGCTCTGCGGCGTGCAGGTGCCGCATGACCGCGCGCTCGACGGCCATTCCGACGCCGATGTCGGCCTGCACGCCGCCGCCGACGCCATCTACGGCGCCCTGGCCGAGGGCGATATCGGCCAGCACTTCCCGCCCTCGGACCCGCAATGGAAGGGCGCCGAAAGCGGCATCTTCCTGCGCCATGCCGCCGAGCGGGCGCGGGCGCGCGGCTTCGCCATCGCCAATCTCGACGTCACGCTGATCTGCGAGGCGCCGAAGGTCGGCCCGCATGCCGCGCGCATGCGCAAGGTCATGGCCGGGCTGCTCGGCATCGGGTTCGACCGCGTCTCGGTCAAGGCCACCACCTCGGAGCGGCTGGGCTTCACCGGCCGCGAGGAAGGCATCGCGGCGATCGCCACCGCCGCGCTGGTGCAGGCATGAGCCGGGCCATCGCCACGCTTTTCGGGGTGGGCCTGCTGCGCCCCGGCCCCGGCACCTGGGGCTCGGCGGCGGCGCTGCCGCTGTTCTGGGCGCTGCACGTAGCGGGCGGCATCGCGTTGACCCTGGCGGCCACCGCGGCGGTCTTCGCTCTCGGCCATTGGGCGGTGACCCGCGCCACCGCCGGCCGGGCCGAGAAGGACCCGGGCGAGATCGTCATCGACGAGGTGGTGGGCCAGTGGATCGCGCTGCTGCCGGTCTCCTACGGCGCCAGCTTCGCCGGCGTCGACGTGCTGGCGCTCTGGCCCGGCTGGATCGCCGCCTTCGTGTTCTTCCGGATCTACGACATCCGCAAGCCCTGGCTGGTCGGCCGTGCCGACCGCATGGGCGGGGCCATGGGGGTGATGCTCGACGACGTGGTGGCCGGGGTCTTCGCGGCGCTCACCACCTTCGCGCTGGGGGCGGCCTGGCACGCGGTGATGCTGTGAGCCCGGAGGCGGCGCGCCGGGTGCTCGACGCGGCCCGCGCCGCGGGGCTCCGGATCGCCACGGCGGAAAGCTGCACCGGCGGCATGATCGCCGCGGCGCTGACCGATCTGCCGGGCTCCTCGGCGGTGTTCGAATTCGGCTTCGTGACCTATGCCAACGCGGCGAAGGTCCGGCTTCTCGGCGTCGATCCCGCCACGCTGGAGCGCTGCGGCGCTGTCTCCGAGGAGGTGGCGCGCGAGATGGCCCTGGGCGCGCGGCGGGTCTCGGGCGCCGACATCGCGGTGGCGGTCAGCGGCATCGCCGGCCCCGGCGGCTCGGAGCACAAGCCCGAGGGGCGGGTCTGTTTCGGCCTGGCCCATCCCCATGAATGCCGGGCCGAAACGGTGGATTTCGGAGCGCTGGGCCGGGCCCGGGTCCGCGAGGCGGCGACGCTGCACGCCCTCGGCCTGGTCGCCGCAGCGCTCGGCGATCGCTGAGGCGCCCCGCCGGCGCGCCCCGGATCGCCGGTCAGGCCGCCACGGAGAGGCGCGACGTCGCGGCTTCGGAGGCCGCGCCGTCAGTGCCGGCCGCCCCGTAGGCGGTGCGCGCCGCCACCAGCCCCGCGGCCGAGGAACCGGCGCCGGAGATCCGGTCCACCAGCGATTCGGCGCGGGCGCGCTCGGCCATGGCCAGCGCCTGCTGACGGGATGCCGCGACATCGTCGGCGGCCTCGGGCGCCGCGGGGCCCGAATCCAGATCCAGCGCCTTGTGGACGGCGGTGCGAACGGGATCGACGAGGGCGGAGTCGATCTTCTTGGCCGCGGCCACCTGTTGCCCCGGCGCATCCGCCGCGGCGGCGGCGGGCGCAGCGGCAGCGGCGGCCTGCGCCGCGGCGCTGGCGGCCTGTCCGGCGGGTGCCGCGGTCTCGGCCACGGTCGCGGCGGCGCTCGCCTGAGTCACCGCAACCGCGGTCTCGACCGGCGCGGCCTGCGGCGTCACGGCCTGCGGCGCGGCCGCGGCCTCCGGGGCCGGCTTCGGCGCGGCGGCGGGTTCGGCGGCGGCCTTTGCGGCGGGGCCGCTCTTGGCGGCCGAGGCGGATTCGCCGTCGCTCGCGGCGCCGCGTTGCTCCCGTGCGCGGTCGAAGTAGGCCGCGAACATGCTGGAGAGTGCAGAGATGTTCATTTTTTTATCCCCATTTGCCTTTGGTGGGCTCATTTCGCCGGGGCAAAGCGGCGCAACCTAGGCGGGATCGGGGATCTTTGATGTATTCAAATGCCACATACTGCGGTGCGGCACCGGGGACCGGATGGAGGGGGCGTCGCCGCAATTCGGCCACGATCCCCGGCCGGTCCCGGCATGGGCCGGCGGCCGGTTGCGGGACCGGCCGGCCGGGGAGATGACTCAGACACGGGCATCCGGGCCCAGGGAGCTGCGGGTCGAGAGCAGGCCATAGGCCGCCGGAGTGGCACCGGACTTGGTTCCGCCCGTCCGGGTCACCGGGTCGAGGCCGAGCTGCGACAGCGCCACGCTGGTGGTTCCGCCGATCGACGACATCACCGAGCTCATCTTCATCTCGGATTGCAGCGCGATGGCCGCGCGCCGGGAGGCCTCGACGTCGGTGTCCGACGCCTTCGCCACGTCGGCGGCCGCCACGCGCAGCGCGCCGGATGCCGAGGTCTTGGCGGCGGCGTCCGAGGCCGAGACCGCGCCGGAGGCCGTACCCTCGCCTGGCGCGGTGGCGGTCCCGGTCCCGGTCACGCCCAGCAGCGCTTCGTCGTCCTCGCTCAGCGAGGCCTGCGGGAACTCGCCCTCTTCGGCATCATCCTCGATCTCCTCCACCGGCGCCGGCGGGGGGGATTGCAGGAGCGAGGTAACTACACTTGAAGTTGTAGAGATCAACATGAGTTCGTCCTCTGTTTGTCATCCTTTTGACAGAATTACCCGTCGATTGGGCGCCAAACCGGACTGGATTGCGGCGGAAACCGGATGTTTCCCATACGTGGCAGGCTTCAATCTAGGCGCGAGTGCGCCCTGCCCCGGCCCCCGAGCATGCGAATCGCTCGGGCCGGGCCTCAGCCGTAGAGTTCCGCCGCCCGACGCTCGAAGGCGCGCACCACGCGCTGCATCGCATCGTTGAAGACGACCCCGATGATCGAGCGCAGCATGGCGTTGCGGAACTCGAAATCGACGTAGAACGAGACCTCGCAGCCGCGCTCCACGTCGCGGAACGACCAGTTCGATTCCATGTGGCGGAACGGGCCGTCGAGATATTCGGTGTCGATCTTCTTGGCCTCGGGCCAGAGCGTCACGCGGCTGCCGAAGGTCTCGCGGAAGACCTTGAAGCTGATCACCAGGTCCGCGAGCATCACCCTGCTCTCGCCGCGATCCTCCACCGAACGGATGCGCGCCGCGGCGCACCAGGGCAGGAATTTCGGATAGGATCCCACATCGGCCACCAGGTCGTACATCTGTTGCGCCGTGTAGGGGAGGATCTTGGTCTCGGAATGCGTCGGCATGGGTCCCGGTTTCGTCGTGACAGTGACGCTGGATGTCGTATGGTCGCGCCGCGAAATCAAGGAAAGACCATGCCAGACCGCGCTTACGTCATCGACGAGATGATCTCGGCCAAGGCCATCGCCGCCCGCATCGAGGCGCTCTCGCGCGAGATCGCCCGCGAATTTTCCGATACCGAGCAGCTCGTCGTGGTCGGGCTGCTGCGCGGCTCCTTCATCTTCATCGCCGACCTCGTGCGCGAGCTCGACTTGCCGGTGGAGGTCGATTTCCTCGAGGTCTCCTCCTACGGCAACGCCATGGAATCCTCGCGCGAGGTCCGGGTGCTGAAGGATCTGCGCGCCGCCATCGGCGGCCGCGACGTGCTGGTGGTGGAGGACATCGTCGATACCGGGCACACGCTCCACCGGGTGCTGCGCATGCTCGAGGCGCGCGAGCCGCGCAAGCTGCGCTCCATCGCCCTGCTCGACAAGCCGTCGCGGCGCGAGACCGACATCCGCGCCGACTGGACCGGCTTCGAGATCCCCGACGAGTTCGTGGTGGGCTACGGCATCGACTACGCCCAGGCCAACCGCAACCTGCCGCATATCGGCAAGGTGCGGTTCCCCGAGGCGTGAACCCGCTCTGGCTGCTGCGCATGCGGCGCTGGGCGCAATCGCCGCCGCGCCCGCGTAACGTGGCGCTGCTGCTCGTGCTGCTGGCGGCGCTCCTGGCGCTCTACGGCGCGGAGCGCGCGGGCTGGCTGCCCGAGTGGCTGGCGCTGGCGCCTGAAGGCGCGCCGGGCCGGGTGCTGCGCTAGGTCGCAGCACGGAACTTTGCACGAGTCATGAAGTTGATACATGCTGGTGGCATGGGAGGCACCGGAGCGGCACGGGAGGGCGCGACATGGACCGAATTCCCTACCCCCTGCGCAGGGGCATCGCGCGGTTTCCCCGGCTCTCGATCTGGCGCGATCCGATCCCGAGCGACGCCGCCCAGGGCGACGACACGTTCGGCGAGACCGGACCGCAGCCCGCCATCCTGTCGCGCCTGCGCGCCACCACCGCGGCGCCGCGCCACAGCCCGTTTCTCAGCACCGCCCCGGCCCGCGCGATCCGCGCCGACATGGCCGACATGGCCCAGCTGAACGACGATTGAGGCTGCGGGCCCGCCGGCCGGCGCTCAGGCCGCGCTTTGCCGCGCGGCGAGCCGCGCAGCGGCCGCCCCGCTGAGCAGCAGCATCGCCGCCGCCACGGCGAGGCACAGACTCACCCCGCCCCATTGGTAACTCAGCCCCGAAAGCAGCGTGCCGAGCAGCCGGCCCGCGGCATTGGCCATGTAATAGAACCCCACATCCATGGTGACCCGCGCGCCGCTGGTGAAGGCGAGGATCAGGTAGGAATGGAGCGCCGAGTTCACCGCGAAGGCGGCGCCGAAGAGCAGCAGCCCCGCGACGAGGCCCGCCGTCACGCCCGGCCCGGCAGGCAGCCCGCCCACCAGCAGCGCCAGCGCCGCCGGCACCGCCGCGAGGCCCAGTGCCCAGCCGCGCGCCGCGGCGGCCAGCTCGCCGGTGCTGCGCTCGCGGCCGCGCAGAAGACGCGGCGCCACCGCCTGCACGGCACCGTAGAGGATCGTCCACACCGCCATGAAGGTGCCGATCAGGAAGAAGGCCGCGCGGTCCCCGGCCGGGCTGCCGTCCGAGAGCACGGCGTAGAAATAGACCGGGATGCCGACCACGAACCACACGTCGCGGGCGCCGAACAGGAAGACCCGCGCCAGCGACAGGCGGTTGACCTCGGACCGGGTCGAGAAGACCTCGCGGAACTTCGTGCCCTTGACCCCGGATGGCAGGCCGGGCGGCATGCGCAGCATCAGCGCGGCGAGGATCACCGCCAGCAGCGCCGCCATGAAGAGCAGCGACGGCACGAACCCGGCCCAGCCCAGCAGCGCCGCGCCCAGCAGGAAGCCCAGCCCCTTCACCGCGTTCTTCGATCCGGTGAGCCGCGCGACCCAGCGGAAGAGCGCGCCGCGCGCCTCCGGCGCCAGCAGCTTCACCGCCGACTTGGCCGACATCTTCGACAGATCCTTGGCCACCCCCGAGGCGCCCTGCACCGTCATCACGAAGCCCACCGAGGCGGCGACCGACCAGCCCGGGTCGAGTTGCGTCAGCGCCAGCAGCGCCGCGACCTGCAGGCCGAGCCCGGCATAGAGCGTGGCGTTCAGCCCGAAGCGCGCGGCGATCCAGCCGGCGCAGAGATTGGTGACGATGCCGGCCAGTTCGTAGAGCAGGAACAGCCAGGCCAGCTGCACCGGCGAAAAGCCCAGCGTGTGGAAATGCAGCAGGACCAGCATCCTGAGCGCGCCGTCGGTCAGCATGAAGGCCCAGTAGGCCGCGGTCACCGCGACATAGGCGGCCAGCCCCGCGGGCCGGCTCACAGCCCCTGCCCCACCATCCGCGCCACGTCGACCAGGCGGTGCGCGTAGCCCCATTCGTTGTCGTACCAAGCGTAGATCTTGGCCTGGGTGCCGTTGACCACCATGGTCGAGGGCGCGTCGACGATCGCCGAGCGCGGGTCGTTGACGAAATCGGTGGAGACCAGCGGCCGCTCCTCGTAGCCCAGAATGCCCTGCAGCGGCCCCTCGGCGGCGGCGCGGAACAGCGCGTTGAGCTCCGCTGCATCGGTGGCGCGCTCGAGCTCGAAGACGCAATCGGTCAGCGAGGCGTTGAGCAGCGGCACCCGCACCGCGTGGCCGTTCAGCCGGCCCTTGAGTTCGGGATAGATCAGGGTGATCGCCGTCGCGCTGCCGGTGGTGGTGGGGATCAGCGCGTTCAGCGCCGAGCGCGCGCGCCGCAGGTCCTTGGCCGGCCGGTCGACGATGGTTTGGGTGTTGGTGACGTCGTGGATCGTGGTGATCGAGCCGTGGCGGATGCCGATCGCCTCGTGCACCACCTTGACCACCGGGGCGAGGCAATTGGTGGTGCAGCTCGCCGCGGTGACGATGCGGTGGCGCTCGGGGTCGTAGCGATCGTGGTTGACGCCGTAGACGATGTTGGCGGCCTCGTCCTCCTTGACCGGGGCCGAGACCACCACCTTCTGCACCCCGGCGGCGAAATAGGGGGCCAGCCGCGCGGCGGTCTTGTGGGCGCCGGTGGCCTCGATCACGACATCGGCCGCCGCAAGCGGCAGCCGCGCCGGGTCGCGTTCGCGCAACACCGGGATCCGGGTGCCGTCGATGGTGATGCTCTCCGCATCATGGCTGAATTCGGCGTCCCAGCGGCCGTGCACGGTGTCGAATTGCAGCAAATGCGCGTGCATCTCCGGATCGCCCGCGGCGTCGTTGATCCAGGCGATGTCGAGCCCGGCCTCGAGCATCGGCCGCAGCGCCAGCTTGCCCATGCGGCCCAGTCCGTTCAGCGCGTAGGTGGTCATTCGGCAATCTCTTTCTGTGCGATTTCGTCGAGCCGGGCCTGCAGCGCGGCGCGGTCGAGGGTGGCAAGGGGCAGCGCCGCGAAGAGCGCGATGCGGTTGTGAAGCGCGCCGTAGACGCGCTGGAAGGCGAGCCGCCGCTCGGCCTCGCTCCCCTCGGCCTGCGCCGGGTCGGGCTGGCCCCAATGCGCGGTCACCGGCTGGCCCGGCCAGGCCGGGCACTCCTCGTTGGCGGCGCGGTCGCAGACGGTGAAGACGAAGTCGATTCGCGGCGCGTCCGGGCCCTGGAACTCGGAGACGTGCTTGGCGCGCAGCGGGGCCAGGTCGTGCCCCTTGTCGCGCAGCATCTCGCGCGCGATCGGGTTGATGGCAGCGTTCGGCCGGGTCCCGGCCGAGAGCGCCAGGAAGCGGTCGCCGGCATGCCGGCGCAGGATCGCCTCGGCGAAGATCGAACGCGCCGAATTGCCGCTGCAGAGAAACAGCACCGCAGGCCGCCGCTCCGCTGTGACGGGCGGCGCCGGGAACAGCTCGGGCAGGCAATCCGAGACCCGGCCGCGGCAGCATTCGCCCAGCAGGTAACGCGCCAGCGCCCCGGCCCCGGCGAGATCGGCGCGGTAGCGCCGCGACGCGCCCTGCCGGCTTTCCGAGACCAGCCCCGCCTGGCGCAGCTGCGCCAGATGCGGCGACAGGGTGGAGCCGGGCAGCGCCAGCGCGCGGGCGATCTCGCCCGCCGGCACGGCATCGGGCGCGCGCCGCACCAGCAGCCGGAAGGCGGCGAGCCGCTGCGGGTGGGCCAGCGCGGCGAATCGGAGAACGGGATCGATTTCCATATTTCGGGAATACCCGAAATATGTGACAGCGCAATGACGCTCCGCGCTATCCGATGATCTCGAACCGGGTGACGTCGACCATGCCGCGATCGGTGATCTTCAGCGCCGGGATCACCGGCAGCGCCAGGAAGGCCAGCTGCAGGAACGGCTCGGCCAGCGTCACCCCCAGACCGCGCGCCGCCTCGCGCAGCGCCCGGAGCCGGGTTTCCACCGCCTCGAACGGGTCGAGCGACATCAGCCCGGCCACCGGCAGCGCCAGCTCCGCTAGCACCGCGCCGTCCCGCACCACCACGAACCCGCCCTCGATCTCGCCCAGCCGGGTCGCAGCGCGCGCCATGTCGGCGTAATCGACGCCGACCACGGCGAGGTTGTGGTGGTCGTGGCACACGGTGGAGGCGATGGCGCCGGCGCGGAGCCCGAAGCCCTTCACGAAGCCGGTCGCGACGTTGCCGTTGCGCCCGTGGCGTTCGATCACCGCGATGCGGACCAGGTCGCGGGCCGGATCGGGCCGCTTGTCGCCGTTCTCCGGCGCGATGTCCTCGACCAGGTGATCGGTGAGGATCTGGCCCTCGCGGATGCCGATCACGTCGGTCTCGCGCCGGTTGCCGGCGGCGCGGAACGTGGTCTCGGAGACCGGCGGCAGATGCACCGAGCGGCGGCCCACCGGCGGCAGCGGCGGCCGCGCCGCGAAGGCCTCCCCGGTAACCCGGCGCCCGCCGGCCCAGACCGCCCGGACGTCGCAGGCCTCGAGCGCGCCCACGGCCACGATGTCGGCGCGGTAGCCCGGCGCGACGAGCCCGCGGTCGCGCAGCCCGAAGGCCTCCGCCGCCGACAGCGAGGCCGCCCGGTAGGCCGCGAGCGGCGGCGTTCCGGCGGCGATCAGGGTGCGGATCATGTGGTCGAGGTGACCCTCCTCGGCGATGTCGAGCGGGTTCCGGTCGTCGGTGCAGAGGCACATATAGGGCGCCGTGCGCTCGCTCAGGAGCGGCTGCAGCGCGTGCAGGTCCTTGGAGACCGACCCCTCGCGGATCAGCACCCGCATGCCCTTTTGCAGCTTCTCGCGCGCCTCCGCGGCGCTCGTCGCCTCGTGCTCGGTGCGGATGCCGGCGGCGCAATAGGCGTTGAGATCCCGGCCCGAGAGCAGCGGGCAATGGCCGTCCACATGCCCGCCGGCGAACAGACGGAGTTTCTCCATCGCCTGAGGATCGCGGTGTATCACTCCGGGATAGTTCATGAATTCCGCCAGGCCGATTCCGGAAGGATGGCCCCGGAGCGGCTCCAGGTCGGCCGCCTCCAGCGTCGCACCGGCGGTCTCCATGTGGGTCGAGGGCACGCAGGAGGACAATTGCACGCGCAGATCCATCAGCGTCGTCTCGGCGGCGCGCTGGAACCAGCGGATGCCCTCAGCGCCGATCACGTTGGCGATCTCGTGCGGGTCGCAGATCGCCGTGGTCACGCCGCGCGGGGTGACGCAGCGGTCGAATTCCTGCGGCGTCACCAGCGAGGATTCGACGTGCAGATGGGTGTCGATAAAGCCCGGCACCAGGACGCAGCCCGAGAGGTCGACGATCTCGGCGCCGTCGTACTCGGCGCAGGTGCCGACGATGCGGTCGCCGCAGAGCGCCACGTCGCCTTCCAGCAGGTCGCCGGTCACCAGGTCGAGCACCCGCGCCCCGCGCAGCACGATGTCGGCGGGGCGGTCGCCGCGCCCGGCCGCGATGCGGTCTTCAAGGTCTGTCATCGGTGGGTCCCTGCCGGTTGCGCCCTGCGGCGAGGGAACAGGATTTTCTTCGCGGTGGCCAGATGCGGCGGGTGGCGGGGCGACGTGGGCGGACATGTGAAGGGGACGGACCGCCGGTCCGTCCCCTTCAACGCTGGCTACCTGAAACGACCGTCCCGGGCCAGGGAGGACGTCCGTCGTTCGGGCCGTTCACGTCCGTCATGGGTCTCGCGGCTGCGGGAGGTCGCCGCCACGATCAGCGCTGCGATCAGAACGAGCGCCGCCAGCCCTATGGCAAACACGTCGAGTGACATTTGCTTCGTCCTTCTGCTCGCTTGGAATCCGAACCCGGGCAGACGGCGATTGTTCCGACACGACCCGGCGTCGCCCGGCGCTGCTATGGTGGCAGAGCGACACCTTGACCCGGCGATTTCCTCCCCAGGTTGCCGGCAAAAGGTAAATAAAGGTTTGCCTTGCAAGCGGTTGCACGGAAACGGGCGCCGCGGTCCGTGCCCTGCCGGCCGGGCACCCCGCGCCGCGTCACCGAGTCTCACGCGATGGTGATTTTCCTGCGACTCACGTCCGCTCGGCCTCCGCCCGGGCCGCCGCGACCTGGGCGCCGGCCTCCGCCCGGGCGCGGGCCGCCTCGACCAGAGCGCGGAAGATGCGGCGATGGGCGCGGCGGTAGAACAGGTGTTCCGGGTGCCACTGCACGCCCAGCGCGAAGGGGTCGCGCACCCGCTCCACCGCCTGGACCATGCCGCCCTCGTCGCGCCCGGCGACCCGCAGCCCGCGGCCGTTGCGGTCCACCGCCTGGCTGTGTAGCGCGTTGACGTCGATGCATTCGGTGCCGATGACGCGGTGCAGCAGCGTGTCGGGCACCACCCGCACCCGCTTGCGCGGCAGGATCGTGTAGACGTAGCGCGAGGTGTAGACCTTGTAGGCCTCCTGGTGCAGCGTGCCGCCGAGGACCACGTTCAGCATCTGCGCGCCGCGGCAGATGCCGAGGATCGGCAGGTTGCGGTCGATGGCGGCGCGGATCACCGAGGCTTCGAGCGCGTCGCGATCCTCGTCGAGCCGCACGCCGAGGCGCAGTTCGCCACCGTAGAGCGTGGGCGCGATGTCGTCGCCGCCGCCGATCACCACGCCGTCGACCGTGTCGAGATCGACCTCGCGCCCGGCATTCCAGCGCACCGAGCGCGCCCCGGCGAGGCGCAGGCTCAGCCACATCAGCGGATAGATGCGCCAGCCCGACCGTCGCGACACGGTCACCCCGATGCGCGGCGCGCCGCTCACGAATGGACCGAGACGATGTCGCGGGTCGCCCGCGCCCAGTCCCGGCGCGTCGCGGTGAACGACCTGCGATGGTCCCGCCAGGCGTCGCGCAGATGCGCGCGCAGCCCGGCATCCTGCGCCAGACGCTCCAGCCGCACCCAGCGATTCCATTCCCGGGTCAGCGACCAGTCGGGCTCGTCGATGCGGCAATCCGGCAGCCGGTAATGGAAGGTCGGGCGGGAGGTGACCAGCGGCGAGCCGATCCGCGCCGCCACCCGGTCGGCATCGTGCTGGGCCAGCAGGCACAGCATGTCGAGCCCGTGATTGCGCGACGGCGCGCGCTCCAGATAGAGCGCGGCCAGGTCGTCGAGCGTCGCCGGCGGCGCTTCGGCCAGCCCGTCCAGAAGCTTGCGCGGATAGGGATCGACGAACGGCAGGGCACGACGCGCGAGGTCGATCTCCATCTCCTCGCGCAGGGCGTCCTCGCAGAAGGCGTAGGTCTCGAAGACCGGCAGGATCGCCGCCGGCTCCATCGCCACGACCTCGGGATTGAAATGCACCCCGAAGCCCAGGAACAGCCCGGCCGAGGTGCCGGTGGCGCCCTCCTGCCGCATCGCCTCGATCAGGGTGTCGATCTCGGCGATCTCCGCCGGGGTCACCGGGGCGGTGACGATCTCAACCGGCACGACATGGCGCGCCACCGACAGCACGCCGCGTCCGATCCGGCCCTCGGGTTCGTGCAGATACTGGCTGTCGAGATAGATCTCGACATCGCCGATGCGGCTGTCCGTCAGCACCAGGCCGAGATCGTCGCGCGGCCGGATCTCGCCGCCGAAAAGCGTGCGGGCGAGTTCGGCGGTGTGATCCTCGGTCAGGCCGCCGAACTCGATCTCGATGCCGACGCGCCGCGGCGTGCCGTCCGCCTTATGGGCCTCAGGCAGATCCTCGAGCCGCGGCACGGCTCAGTAATCCACGACTTCGGGTTTGAAATCGGACAGCGGGAAGCGCACCTGAACGCGGTAGCGCCCGTCCCGCGGACCCTGTTCGAGCGCCCCGCCGAGCTGCAGGGCGAAGGCCTGGATGAGCCGGCTGCCGAGACCAGGCCGGCCCGCCTCACCGTCGCCCTCCCCGTCGCAGCTGTTGGAGATCTCGAGCCGCACCTGGCGGTCGGCCTCGCGCTTGAGATCGACATGGACCCGGCCGATCCCGTCCTCGTCGGTCGAGAGATACTTGCCGGCATTGGTCAGTGCCTCGGCGGTCAGCAGCGACAACGGCACCGCCTGGTCGGGATAGACCTCGATATCGGCGATGCTCTGGGTCATCTCGATGCGGATGTCGCTGTCCTCGGGCAGGATCGACATCTGCGAGATCAGATCGGTGAGCAGTTCGCGGGTGTTGACGTGGCTGAGATCGCCGGTCTGGTAGAGGTTTCGGTGGATGGTGGCGAGCCCGCGGATACGCTCCTGCAGCCGGGTCAGGACCATCCGGGTCTCCGGCTCCCGGCTCTGGCGGATCTGCATGTTCATGATCGAGGAGATGAGCTGGAGGTTGTTCTTCACGCGGTGATGCACCTCCTTCAGGAGAATGGTCTTCTCCCGGAGGGTGTTCTCCAGCTGCGCCTCGTCCTGCATGATCGAATCTGCCATGTGCAGGAAATCATTTTCCATGTCGCGGAGTTCCAAGGCCATGTCGGCCGAGGCGCTCTGATTGGGCACCCGACGGTCGCGGGCGAAGGCGCGCATCTGCTGGCGCAGGGTGCGGATGTGCCGGATCACCAGCCGGTTCACCGCCAGATAGGTGACGATGATGCTGGCGACCCACATCACCAGCGGCAGCAGCCGCGCGAAGGTGCCGGGCTCGATGGCCGAGGCGGCGGAGCTGTCCTCGGGCCAGATGCTCAGCGCATAGACCAGCTCCGGCACCACCTCGGTCAGCACGAAGATGCGGTTCTCGCCGTCGGCGCTGCGGGCGAGGAAGGAATGCTCGGCGGTGCCGGCGAGCGAGGCCAGGTCCATCTCCGCCGGCAGGTGGCGGCGCGCCAGCTCGATGCCCCGTCCGGTGGTCAGGACCTGGCCGCTGCGGTTGAAGGTCACCAGGTCGATGAAGGGGCGCAGCTTCGGCGCCTCGTCCTTGGGCCGCATCTGGTCCACCGGGACCGAGATCGCCACGTGGCCGTAGACCTTGCCGTTGACCTCGAAGGGCTCGGAGACCACCACCACCGGCGTCGGGCTGATCGCCGGGTTGTCGAGGCGCGTGACCGCCGGTTCCGGCTCCTGGATCGCCTCGAGCACCGCCGGGTAGTCGCGCAGCGCGAACTCCTTGGGCGAGGAGCCGCACTTCACCCGTCCGCTTTTCAGCAGGACGCCGATATAGCTGTAGCGCTGGCTGGCCTCGCGGAAATCCGACAGGTAGGCGCCGCATTCCTCCGGATCGGCCCCCACCACGCCCTTGGTGGCCCCCATCGCCTGCGCCGCGCCGAGTGCGCGCAGGATCACCTCGCGTTCGATCGAGGCGGCGGTTTCGGTGATGCCGGTGACGCTGAGCTGCGATCGCGCCCGCGTCTCGCGCTCCAGCTCGGTGGTCTGGAGATAGGCCACGAGCCCCAGGGGCACCAGCGCCACGGTCAGGAAACCGATGATGCGGGCCCCCAGTCCGCTCGGGACGGGCCGTGGGCCGGGCAACCCGATCATGACTTACCCCGTGGCCGACGCTTTGTTGCCTGACACCACCGCCATGGTGGCGCTGTCGGTCATCTCCAATGCCTCGTCACCGGTGAGGCCCATGAGGTCGGCCAGGCGGGCCCGGGCGCGGTTGGTCCGGCTCTTGATCGTGCCGACCGCCACGCCGCACATCTCGGCGGCCTCCTCGTAGGAGAACCCCGAGGCGCCGACCAGGATCAGCGCCTCGCGCTGTTCGTCGTTGAGCTGCGCGAAGGCGCGGCGGAAATCGGACAATTGCAGCCGGCCGTCATGCGCCGGCTTTTCCGACAGACCCTCGGTCATCAGGCCGTCGGCATCGGACACTTCGCGCCCGGCCTTGCGGCGGTTGGAATAATAGGTGTTGCGCAGGATGGTGAAGAGCCAGGCGCGCATGTTGGTACCGGGCTGGAAGGTGTGGATCTTGGTCCAGGCCTTTACCAGAGCGTCCTGCACCATGTCGTCGGCCAGCGCGGAATTGCGGGTCAGCGACAGCGCGAAGGCCCGCAGGGCCGGCAGGTGCTCGACGATCTCGTCGCGTGGATCCCCGCTCATTTCGTGGTCCCGTTCTGCCCTTGCTTGTCGTCCTGGGCCTTCAACTGCGACAGAAGGTCGAGGAACCTGTCAGGGACCTTTTCGTCCAGCATGTCCTGGTAGACACGCTTCAAATTATCATCAATCACTTGCGCCTGCTTCGGTTTGTCCCGGTTCTCAGCCATTGGTGTCCTTACGCGCAGTCTTTGCACAACATACCACCGCATCCGGGAACCAACAGTGGGCCCGGGCGTTTGGTTCCCGAAAAAGTTCTGAAGGATGGGGAAACATGACACAGGACCTGAGCAGCGAGATCGGTGCCGCATTGCCATATCTGCGCCGCTATGCGCGCGCGCTCACCGGGGCCCAGGGCACCGGCGACCAATACGCGGCAGCCACGCTCGAGGCGGTCCTTGCAGATCGACAGATGGTGCAGCAGGCCAGCGCGCCGAAGATCGGTCTCTTCAAGGTATTTCACGGCATCTGGGTGACCACCGGGTCGCCGATCACGGATGAGGATGCGGGCCCCCGCGCGGCGGCGCAGCGCCATCTCGCCCGGCTGACGGCCAACAGCCGCGAGGCGCTTCTGCTGCACACGATCGAGGAATTCGCCATCGAGGACGTCGCCGAGATCATGCAGATCGGCGAGGACGAGGCGCGCATCCTGATCGAGACGGCGCGCCAGGAGATGGCCGACGGCCTGTCGGGCCGGGTGCTGATCATCGAGGACGAGGCGATCATCGCCATGGATCTCGAAAGCATCGTGGCCGATCTCGGCCACCGCGTGACCGGCGTGGCACGCACCCGCGACGGCGCGGTGAAGCTCGGCGAGCAGGAGACCCCGGACCTGATCCTCGCCGACATCCAGCTGGCCGACAATTCCTCGGGCGTCGACGCGGTCAACGATCTGCTGAAGATGATGGGCGATCGCCCGGTGATCTTCATCACCGCCTTCCCCGAGCGGCTTCTGACCGGCGACAAGCCGGAGCCGGCCTTCCTGATCTCCAAGCCCTATTCCGAGGACCAGGTGCGCTCGGCGATCAGCCAGGCGATGTTCTTCTCCTCCACCGAGACGCTGCGCGCGTAAGCGGCCCCCAGGTGGCCGGGCCCGGAACGGCGCCCGGCTGTCCCGCACGCGATCCGGCCGGGCGTTGGCAGACGCCCGGCCGTTTTCTTGCGCCGGTGCGGGCCGTGCAGCCGGCGGTCCGGCTCCCGCTCGCAGATCCTTCGGCCGGCGCTGGATGCGGTGCCGGCAAGGGCGCGTGCATCAGGTGCGTCGGATGAACCGCATCACCAGGGCTATCACGAAGAGCACCAGGAAGATGAAGAACAGGATCTGCGCGATCCCCGCCGAGGCCGAGGCGATCCCGCCGAAGCCGAACACCGCGGCGATGATGGCGATGACCAGGAAGATGAGGGCCCAAGACAGCATGACGTTTCCTTTCCGCCGGGCGCGGCCGGCCTGACCTGCGGCGCGGCGCGGGGCTGGCGACGTATGGGGGGAGCCGCCAGAGGCCCGGGGCGTCGCAAATACGACGTTCATATTCAGCTTATCTGGGCGGATAACGCAGCCGCGGGGCGGCGGTTCCCGGCCGCCCCGCGGCCGCCGGGGCGGCGGTGGCCGCGCGTCCGGGGCGGTTGCCGGGGCCCAGTGCCCCGGCGCGCCCGGTCCGGCTCAGTTGTTCTGGGCCTCGCCGCGCTCCGCCTCGATCTCGCGCCAGCGCGCCACGTTGCGGTTGTGCTCGTCCAGGGTCTCGGCGAAGGCGTGGCCGCCGGTGCCGTCCGCAACGAAGAACACATAGGCCGTCTCGGCGGGGTTGAGCGCCGCCTCGATCGCCGCCCGGCCGGGATTGGCGATCGGCGTCGGCGGCAGCCCGTCGATGACATAGGTGTTGTAGGGCGTCTCGCGGTCGAGCTCCGAGCGGCGCAGGCCGCGGCCCAGCACGCCCTTGCCCTCGGTCACGCCGTAGATCACCGTCGGGTCGGTCTGCAGGCGCATGCCGCGGCGCAGCCGGTTGACGAAGACCGAGGCGACCTGCGGCCGCTCTTCCGCCACGCCGGTTTCCTTCTCGACGATCGAGGCCAGGATCAGCGCCTCTTCGGGGCTTTCGATGGGCAGATCCTCGGCGCGGTTCTCCCAGGCCGCGGCCAGGATCGCCTCCTGCGCGCGCTGCATCCGGGCGATCAGCTCGGCGCGATCGTCGCCGGGCTGGACCTCGTAGCTGTCGGGCGCCAGCGACCCCTCCGCGGGCACCTCGACCTCGCCTTCGAGGACGTCGATCAGGCCCAGCTCCTCGACCACCTGGAAGGAGGTCACGCCTTCGGCCAGCGCCACGCGGAAGCGGGTGTCGGCGGCGTCGCGCACGTTCAGGTATGCCTCCGGCAGCTCCTCGGCGCCGGGCTCGAATTCCGCCACCTCGGCGAACCGGCCGGTGGACGGGTCGAGCTCACGCACCTCGACCTCGGCGGCGTTGACGCCGATGCGGAAGATCACCTCGGTGCCGCAGGTCGAGGCCCCGCCGCGGGTGACGATGTCGACGATCTCGGCCATCGAGGCGCCTTCGGGGACCAGGAAGGACCCGGCCTTGAGCTGGCCGGTCTTGTCGCCGTAATCGGCGCCCACCCGGAACAGCACCGGGGAGCTGATCGCCCCCTGCTCGGCCAGGCGCTCGGAGATCCGCGCCATGTTGGAGCCGCGCGGCACCTCGAGGCAGATGGCCTGCGCCAGGGGGCCCGGGTTCTTGTACTCGGATTGCGCCCAGAGCAGCAGGCCGCCGAACAGGAAGACCCCGACGACCAGGAAGGTCAGCGCGTTCGAGGCGATGTGACGCCACATCGGCTCAGGCCACCTGGCCGAAGATCACGCTGGCATTGGTGCCGCCGAAGCCGAAGGAGTTCGACAGGGCATAGCGGATCTCGCGCGCCCGCTTGGCGTTCGGGGCGAGGTCGATCGCGGTCTCCACCGCCGGGTTGTCGAGGTTGATGGTCGGCGGCGCCACCTGGTCGCGGATCGCCAGGATCGAGAAGATCGCCTCGATCGCGCCGGCGGCGCCCAGAAGGTGCCCGGTCATCGACTTGGTGGAGGACATGGTGACCTTGGAGGCCGCCTCGCCCATCATCCGCTCCACCGCGCCGAGCTCGATCGTGTCGGCCATGGTCGAGGTGCCATGGGCGTTGATGTAGTCGATCGCCGCCGGCTCGAGCCCGGCATGGCGCAGCGCCGCGCGCATCGAGCGCTCGGCGCCGTCGCCGGTCTCGGAGGGCGCGGTGATGTGGTAGGCATCGCCCGACAGGCCGTAGCCGCAGACCTCGGCATAGATGGTCGCGCCGCGGGCCTTGGCGTGCTCGTATTCCTCGAGCACCAGGATCCCCGCGCCCTCGCCCATGACGAAGCCGTCGCGGTCGGCGTCATAGGGCCGGCTGGCGGTCTCCGGCGCGTTGCCGCGCTTGGTCGACAGCGCCTTGCAGGCGTTGAAGCCGGCGATGCCGATCTCCGAGATCGCCGCCTCGGCGCCGCCCGCGACCATGACGTCGGCATCGTCGTAGGCGATCAGCCGCGCCGCGTCGCCGATGGCATGCGCGCCGGTCGAGCAGGCGGTGACCACCGAATGGTTCGGCCCCTTGAAGCCGTAACGGATCGAGACGTTGCCCGAGATCAGGTTGATCAGCGCGCCGGGGATGAAGAACGGCGAGACCCGGCGCGGACCCTTGTCGCGGATCAGCAGCGCGGTCTCGGCGATCGAGTTCAGGCCGCCGATGCCCGAGCCGATCATCACCCCGGTGCGGGCCCGGGCCTCCTCGTCCTCGGGGGTCCAGCCGGCGTCGCGCACCGCCTGCTCCGCCGCCGCCATGCCGTAGAGGATGAAGTCGTCGACCTTGCGGCGCTCCTTCTTCTCCATCCAGTCGTCGGGGTTGAAGCTGCCGTCCGAGCCGTCGCCGTAGGGCACTTCGCAGGCATAGGTGGTGGCCAGGTGCGAGGCATCGAAGCGGGTGATCGTGCCCGCCCCCGACTTGCCATCGAGAATCCGCTTCCAGCTTTCCTCCACGCCGGAGGCCAGAGGGGTGACCAGGCCCAGTCCGGTGACCACGACACGACGCATGGATGCTGCCCTTCCTTGTTCTTCTGCGGTTCGCTCTTACCCCGCGCGCGCCCCGAGCCGCAAGGGCGGCGCGCAACCCTCCGCTCACGCCCGGAGGGCGGGCCCGACGGGGGCCGGGCGGCTCAGGCCCAGTCGGGCCCGAGATCGGCCCGCGCCCGGGTGATCCAGTGCTCGCGCAGCCAGGGCGCCGGCCGCGCCCGGCGGATCAGCGAGCCGCGATAGCCCGCGACCGCCTCGGGCATCTTCGGCCGGCCGTGGAAGCAGACCACCCGGGCGCCCGCCGGCAGCGTCGGCGGGGTCAGCCAATTGCCCGGGAACGGGTTGCAATCATACTTGAAGCTGACCACCCAATCCTCGGGAATGTAGGCGAAAACGTCTCGCTCCATCGCCTTGTGCGAGGTGTAGCGCTGCTCCGATCCGCGCGCCGTCTCGACCTCCGCGTAGGGCGCCGCGGCGAGGTCGTGGTAGAGAAAGCCGTGGCGCTCGGGGTCGAAGCGGAACACCGAGCCGTGCCCGGTCGGGCGGCCCTTGCGCTTCTCGGTCCAGTCGTGGCGCATCAGTACGCGGCCCGGCGCCATCTCGAGGAGCGGGTCGAGCGCGCCGGTGATCACCACGTCGAGGTCGAAGCCCAGCACCGGGCCTTCGGCGGGAATCACCCCGGGCCGGAACAGCGAGGTCTTGCGCATGGCCCCCTGCCGGTTGGCCACCGCCAGGGCGCGGTCCATCTCGGCGCGGAACGGCTCCTGCGGCAGGTCCAGCACCTCGATCTCCGGGTGCAGCCCCTCGGCATGCTCGGTCATGCAGAAGAACCGGATCGGCCGCGCCAGGTTGCGGCGCACCCCGGAATAGAGCCGGTTGACGTATTCCGGGCCGAAGGCGGTGCCCCATTTGATGCAGGCGATGTTGGCGGGTTCCATGCCCCGCCCATAGCAGCGCGCGAAACGGGGCGCCAGCGGCTCCTGCCGGGCCGTTCCGGTCCCGCCCGGGGCACCGGCGAGACCCCGCACAGGGCCGCCGAAATCGGGCCACGGGACCGGCGCGGCCGGGCGCCGGGCCGCAGGGCTCAGCCGAGCGAGGTCACCCAGAGGATGGTGGCGTCGTCCTCGCTCACCGAGACCACGTTGTGGCCCATCGTGGCGTCGTAATAGGCGCTGTCGCCGCGGCGCATCTCCACCGGCTCGTAGAACTCGGTATAGAGCCGGATCACCCCGGTGAGGACGTAGAGGAATTCCTCGCCGTCATGGCGCACCCAGCCGTCGAACTCGTCGAGGCTGCGGGCCCGGACGCGGGCGCGGTAGGGCAGCATCTGCTTGCGGGTCAGGGTCTCGGCCAGGAGCTGGTGCTCGTAGGTCGCGGTGGCCTGGGCCACGCCCTGGCCCTCGCGGGTCACCGTCATGCGGCCGTTGATCTTGTCGCGCTTGGGCGGCGTGAAGAGCTGCGGCACCGAGATCTCGAGCCCCGTGGCGAGCTTCTTCAGCGCGTCATAGGTCGGCGACATCTGGCCGTTCTCGATCTTCGACAGCGTCGAGCGCGCCAGCCCGGCCTGCCGTGCCGCCTGTTCCAGCGTCCAGTCCCGCGCCTTGCGCAGCTCGCGCACCCGGGCGCCGAGGTCGAGCGGCTCGCCGACCTCCTCGGGGCCGGCGTCGCGGGCGATACGGATCAGGCTCTGGGGATCATGACCGGACATGGAAGAGGTGCATAGACCCGCCCCCCGCGCGGCGCAAGACACCGGAGGGCGCGGCGCGGGCGGCGAACCGCGGCGGTGCGGCGTCGGGGCACGGCGGGGCGGCCCCGCCCCCGGCCCGACCCCGGGCGCGCCCCG
>NZ_JBTLRM010000012.1:91696-100650 GCF_054482755.1 Roseivivax sp. CAU 1761 | reverse complement strand
CCAACCCGGCCTCTCAGCCCCGGCCCGTCCGGCCCCGCCAGCGCCTCAGCGCCGCCGGTGAAGCGCTATCTACGGATCACCAAACAAACCCGCAAGCCAAAAATCCAAAAAACCAGGAAGTTTCTCGCAACGGTCTGAAACTGCTCTTTTATTTGACGCGCTCTCGCGATCCGCAGGGTCTCGCGGGCATCCGGGCGGCCAGTCCCTGCCCCGGGGCGCGGCGACTCGGCCGGAAAGCGCCGGTCCGCTTGGGGGCGGCGGATCGTGATGCAACCCGCAGGCGGGACGCGGCGTTGCCGCGACACATCACCCAAGGAGGACACTTTCATGACCCGTGCATTTTCCTGCCGCGTCGGCGCGGCCAGCGTCCTGGCCCTCGCGCTCGGCAGCGGTGCGCTCTGGGCCCAGAGCGCCGACCCCGCCCCCGATACCGGCACCGCCGCGCAGAAGCAGATCCTGCAATCGGTGACCAGCGGCCAGCCCGGCGGTGCCGAACTTGCCGAGACCCCGGATCTCGAGACCGGCAGCGACACCGAGACCACCGCCGAGGCCGACAGCGCCACCGGCACCAGCATGGACGGCGAGGCGTCCGATCCGATGCGCAACGCCCAGACCGGCCCCGCCGGCGATGCCGCCGCGGAGGACGGTTCGGCGCCGATGACCGCCGGAACCAGCGCCGAGACCACCGGCAGCCCGGACGGCGCGGCCGGGGCCACCGGTCTTTCCGGTGCCGCGGCCCAGGCCGAAGTGATGAAATCGGTCACCGGCGGCCAGTCGGCGCCGATCCCGGCCCAGGGCAACAGCCAGAGCGCCGAGACCGACGCCGCCAATCCGGTCCGGCCCGGCGGCGATGCCGGGGCGACCGAGACCGCGGAGGGCGCCACCACCGAGAGCCCGGTCACCGAGCATATGGGCCAGGCCACCGGCATGGTGTCGTCGGGCGAGAGCGCCCAGGCCGAGATGATGGGCGCGATGAAGTCCGAGGATGGCCGCTTCACCGCGATGAAGATGGAAGGCCTGGTGCGCCAGATCTACCAGAGCGCCTACACCGCCGGCTACGACGATGCGGTGGCCGACATGCATGCCCGGATGGGGTCGATGATGGAGGGCGTGCGCCCGACCGAGGACAAGGTCGAGGAGAAGCGCCAGCAGATGTCGGCGACCTTCCCCGACCAGCAGGGCACGGTGATCATGGTGCCGCCGGGCATGGATCCGCGCCAGGTCCTGCTGATGCTGTCGCAGCAGGGCAACCGCTAATCGCCAGGCACACCCCCGCCGGTGCAAAGCGCGCCCGGAGGTCCGGGCGCGCTTCTTTTTTGTGCCTCGCGGTCCGGGGCAGCCGGTCAGTAACCGGCCGCTTCGAGCGCCGCGATCACCCGGTCGGGGGTCGCGGGGAAGTCGCGCAGGCGCACACCGCAGGCATTGTGGACAGCGTTGAAGATCGCCGCCCCGGCGCCGGAGATGCCGAGTTCGCCGACGCCCTTGGTCTGGATCGGGGTGGTCTGGTCGTCGCGCTCCTCGAGGAAGTCGACCTCCACCAGCGGCGCGTCGAGATTGCAGGCGACGTGGTAATTTGCGAGGTCGCGGCTCACCACGTGGCCGTCCCGGGGATCGTGCTGCAGCTCCTCGGTCAAGGCGCTGCCCAAGCCCCAGAGCATGCCGCCGATGCATTGCGACCGGGCGGTCTTCTGGTTGAGGATGCGACCGGCGCCGAACAGGCCGAGCATCCGCGTCACCCGCACCTCGCCGGTCAGCGCGTGCACCCGGACCTCGGCGAAATGCGCGCCGAACCCGGCCGAGCAATAGGCGTCCGAGGTGTCGCCCGGCTTGATCTCGCCCAGCGCGGTCAGCGGCTCCGCGGCGATCTCGGAGAGCGGGCGTTCGCGGTTGCCGCAGCGCGCCACGCCGTCCTGCAGGGTCAGGTCGTCCTCGGAGCAGTCCATGGCGCCGGCAATCTGGCGGCGCAGGTCGCGGGCGGCGAGGAACACCGCCGAGCCCGAGGAATTGGCGCCGAAGGAGCCGCCCGAGCCCGACGTTGCCGGATAGTCGGTGTCGCCCAGCCGCACCTCGACCTGCGCCGGGTCGAGACCCAGCATCTCGGCCGCGATCTGGCACAGGATGGTGTAGGAGCCGGTGCCGATATCGGTCATGTCGGTCTCGACCACGGCGCCCGCGCCCGTCAGGGTGATGCGCGCGGCGGCCGGGACCAGCATGTTGGGGCGGGCCGCGGCGGCCATGCCGATGCCGGTGAACCAGTCGCCGTCGCGCCGGGCGCGCGGCGCCTGCCGGTCGGACCAGCCGAAGCGGTCGGCGCCCTGGCGCAGGCAGTCTTCCAGCGCCCTTGCGGTGTACGGGATGTCGTCCTCGGGATGGCGCTCCGGCACGTTGCGCAGGCGCAGCTCGATGGGATCGATCTGCAACCGCTCGGCCAGTTCGTCCATGGCGCATTCCAGCGCCAGCATGCCGACCGCCTCGCCCGGCGCGCGCACCGAGCCCGAGGGCAGCATGTTGGTGCGGGCGATGCGCTGCTCGTAGAAGCGGTTGTCGCCGCCATAGAGCAGATGCGTCGAGGTCGAGACCGGCTCGGCGAATTCCTCGCCCGGGGCGTTCGAGATGCGGTCCTCGTGGCCGATCCCGGTCAGCCGGCCGTCCTTCCCCGCCGCCAGCCGCAGGCGCTGCACCGTCTCGGTGCGGCGCAGGACCGAATCGAACACCGTCTGCCGCGCCATCACCACCCGAACCGGCCGGCCGAGATCGCGGGCCGCGACCGCCGCCGCGACCGCCTCGGGACCGATGCCGAGCTTGGAGCCGAAGCCGCCGCCGACATAGTTCGACACGATTCGGACCTTCTCGGCCGGGATGTCGAGCGCGTCGGCCAGTTCGTTGCGGTTCGAATTGGGCATCTGGTAGGCGCCGTAAAGCGTCACCCGTCCATCCTGCCATACCGCGATCGAGGCATGCGGCTCCATCGCCGCGGCGGCATGACCGGCCGTGGTGAAGGTCTCGTCGAGGGTCACGTCGGCCTCGGCCATGGCGCGGTCGAGATTGCCGAAGCTCGGCGAGGCGTCGTCGTTGACCTCGGCGGGGGCGGTCTCGGGATCGACCGGGGCGCCGGGCTCCTCGGCGTAGTCCACCACCAGCCGCTCGGCGGCCTCGCGCGCCGCCTCGAAGGTTTCGGCCACCACCAGCGCGATCGGCTGGCCGTGATAATGCACCTCCGGCAGCGGCCGGATCGGCGCCTCGTTGGCCATGCCCTGGGCCGGCGAACGGACGAAATTCTCCGTGTAGACGATGCGGATCAGGCCGGGGATGCCGGCGATGCTGGACCCGTCGATGTTGCTCACCCGGCCGCGGGCGATGGTGGCGCGGACCAGCGCGCCATGGGCCAGGTTCTCGACCGGGAATTCCGCGGCATAGGTGGCGCGCCCGGTGACCTTGAGGGGGCCGTCGACCCGGTCGAGAGGGGCGCCGATGACGCCCTGCCGGGTCTCGTCGAGGATGCGCGGCTGCGCCTCGTTCATCTCGAATGCGTCCTTCATGCGGCATCTCCCACGCTGTCGGTCGGAATGGACGGCTGATCGTTGGCGCCGGTCAGATCGCGCAGCACCGAAATCAGCGTGCGGCGCGCCAGGGTGGTCTTGAAGGCGTTGCCGGGATCGGTGCGGGCCTCGGCCAGCAGGATCTCGGCGGCCTCCGCGAAGGCGGCCTCGCCGGGCTCGCGGCCGGTCAGCGCCGCTTCGACGTCGAGGTTGCGCCACGGCCGGGGAGCCAGCCCGCCGAAGGCCAGCGCCACCTCGCCGATGCGGTCGCCATCCATCCGCAGGATGCCGGCGACCGAGACCAGGGCAAAGGCGTAGGAGGCCCGGTCCCGGACCTTGCGGTAGCATTGCCGCGTGCCGCGCTTCGGCGCCGGCAGGATCACCGCGGTGATGATCTCCGAGGGATCGAGCACCGTCTCCACGTCCGGGCGGTCGCCGGGCAGGCAGTAGAAATCGTCGAGCGCCAGGCGGCGGGTGCTGCCGTCCGGGCGGCGCGTCTCGACCTCGGCGGCCAGCGCCCGCAGCGCCACCGCCATGTCGGAGGGATGCGCCGCGATGCACGCCTCGGAGGTGCCGAGGATCGCGGTCATCCGCGACCGGCCGCCCTGCGCGTCGCAGCCGCTGCCGGGGGCGCGCTTGTTGCAGCGGGTCGCGGGGTCGTAGAAATACGGACAGCGCGTGCGCTGCAGCAGGTTGCCCCCGGTGGTCGCCTTGTTGCGCAGCTGCCCCGAGGCGCCGGCCAGCAGCGCCCGGGCCAGCACCGGGTAGTCGGCGCGGATGCGGGCATCGCCGGCGAGATCGCTGTTGGGCACCAAGGCGCCGACGCGCAGCCCGCCCTCCCCGGTTTCCTCCACGGCGTCGAGGCCGGGAATGCGGGTGATGTCGACGAGCCGCGACGGCGTCATCACCTGGATCTTCATCAGGTCGAGCAGGTTGGTGCCGCCGGCGATGATGGAGGCTTCGGGGCCGAGCGCCTTTGCGGCGGTGTCGAGATCGTCGGCGCGGTGATAGTCGAAGGGTCTCATTCCGCCGCCTCCTGCGCGTCGCCGCGCTCGGCCGCGCGCCGGATCGCGTCGCGGATCCCCGGATAGGCGGAGCAGCGGCAGAGATTGCCGCTCATGCGCTCGGCGATCTCGGCATCGTTTAGCGCGGCGCCGTCGAGCGAGGCCGAGACGTAGGAGGGCCAGCCGCGGCCGGCCTCCTCGAGCATGGCGGTGGCCGACATGACCTGGCCGGGCGTGCAGTAGCCGCATTGGAAACCGTCGCAGGCGACGAAGTTGCGCTGCAGTTCGGTCATGCCGTCGGGCGTGCCCAGCCCCTCGACCGTGGTGATCTCGTCGCCCTCGTGCATCACCGCCAGGGTCAGGCAGGAATTCACCCGGCGCCCGTTGATCATCACCGTGCAGGCGCCGCATTGGCCGTGGTCGCAGCCCTTCTTGCTTCCGGTGAGCTTGAGATGGTCGCGCAACGCGTCGAGCACGGTAACGCGGGTGTCGAGATCGAGCGCGTGCTCGCTCCCGTTGACCCTGAGCGTGATCTTCATGGCAATCTCCTGGCTAGCGGATCCGGCGCGGGCCGGGGGGGGCACCGGGCGGCGGATCCGGGATATCTGGCGGGCACGGCGCGGCCGACCGGAGCCCGGCGCGCCTGTCCGGGGTGAACGCATGCGCCGCGGGGCCGTTCCGCCCGGTTTGTGCCGAAGCCGCCGATGCTCAGAGCCGGGACGAGATCACCCCCGTGGCGAAGCCGCCCATGCGCAGCTCGCCGAACAGGCGCTGGTATTCGATCTTGGGGCAGCGGTCCTGCACGACCTCGATGCCGCGGGCCCGGGCGCGGGCGGCGGCCTCGGCATGCCGGACCCCGATCTGCATCCAGATCACCCGCAGGTCGGGAAAGGTCGCCAGCGCCTCGTCGACAATCCCGGGCACCGCCTCGGAGCGGCGGAAAATGTCCACCATGTCGACCGGCGGGCACTCGGCGAGGCTGGCCCGGATGGGGGTGCCGAACAGCTCGGTGCCGGCATGGCCGGGATTGACCGGCACGATGTCGAAGCCCTTCAGCTTGAGATAGCGCGCCACGTAATAGGAGGGCCGCACCGGATTGGTGGAGACCCCCACGACGGCGATCCGCCGCACGCTGCCAAGGATGCGCCGCAGATCGCCGTCAGAGATGGATTCGGTGTCGGACATAGCTGTGCTCCTCTGACAGGCGGTCACAAAAAAGCGCCCAAGGAAAACCTTGGGCGCCAGGTACGGAACGAGGGACAGTGAAGGTCTCGCGGGGGTTCCGATCCCGCGATCCTGCTAGATAGATGGGCTCAAAGGACACAAATGGAAGCCCCGTCAAGAAACCGTGAAGAGAAATCTTGACATTTCCGAAAGATCCTTTGCAGCGCGTCATTCTGCCGCCTGCTGCGCCGTTTTCAGCATCTGCCAGACCCGCAGCGGGGTGAAGGGAATGTCGGCCTGCCGCACCCCGCGGGACCACAGGGCGTCCTGCACCGCGTTGGCGACCGCCGCCATCGAGCCCACGGTGCCGGCCTCCCCGCAGCCCTTCATGCCGAGCGGATTGGCGGTCGAGGGCACCGCCTCGGTCGAGAAGTCGATCATCGGCAGGTCGGCGGCCCGCGGCATGGCGTAATCCATGAAGGTCGCGGACAGGAGCTGGCCGGTCTCGTCGTAGACCACGCGCTCGCAGAGCGCCTGGCCCAGACCCTGCGCCACCCCGCCATGGACCTGCCCGGCGACCAGCATCGGGTTCACCAGATTGCCGAAATCGTCCACCACCGTGTAGCGCGCGACGGTGACGGCGCCGGTCTCGGGATCGACCTCGACCTCGGCGACATGGGCGCCGTTCGGGAAGGAGCGGGCCTCGAGCGTGGCGCTGGCGCTGTGGCTCAGCAGGTCCTCGCGGCCCGCGGCGCGCGCCATCGCGGCCACTTCCAGCATCGTCGGGTGCTGGTTCGAGCCCTCGGCGCGGAACTGGCTGCCGTCGAAGGACACCTTGTCGGCCGCGACGCCCAGCTCGTCGGCCAGAAAGGCGCCGAACGCCGCGACGATCTTCTCCACCGCCACCAGCGTGACATTGGCCTGCACGGTGACCGAGCGCGACCCCCCGGTGCCGCCGCCCTTGGCGATCAGGTCGCTGTCGCCCTGCACCACCCGGATGCGCTCGGCTGGGATGCCGGTCTGGTCGGAGAGGAACTGCGCGAACACCGTCTCGTGGCCCTGCCCGTTCGACTGCGTGCCGACATAGATCACGGCGCCGCCCTCGGCGTCGAACGCGACCTTCACGTCCTCGGAGGGCGAGCCGAGAATGGCCTCGATGTAGTAGCAGAGACCCTGGCCGCGCAGCTTGCCTTCGGCCTCCGACCGGGCGCGCCGCGCGGCGAAGCCGGCGCGGTCGGCCGCGGCCTCGACCCGGCCCAGGACGCGGGCGAAATCGCCCACGTCGTAGGTCTCCCCGGTCGGGCTCTTGTAGGGAAACTTATCCACCGGAATGAAATTGCGCCGCCGCAGCTCCCACGGATCGATGCCGAGCTCGCGGGCGGCGCGGTCCATCATCCGCTCCAGCAGGTAATTGGCCTCCGGCCGGCCGGCGCCGCGATAGGCGTCGACCTGGGTGGTGTTGGTGACGATGCCCTCGGTCCGGAGCCAGGCGGCGGGGATGTCGTAGACCCCGGTCATCACCCGGCTGAAGAGATGCGTCTGCATCAGCGGGCCGAAGCCCGACAGGTAGGCGCCGAGATTGGAGCGGGTGTGGATGCGGTAGCCCAGGATGCGATGCTCGGCGTCGAAGGCCATCTCGGCATCGGAGACGAGATCGCGGCCGGCATTGTCCGACAGCATGGTCTCGCCGCGCTCGGCCATCCAGCGCACCGGCCGGCCCAGCACCCGCGCGGCATGGGCGACGGAGAAGTATTCCGGGTAGGGCATGGTCTTGGTGCCGAAGCCGCCGCCGACATCCGGCGTGGTGACGTGCACCGCCTCGGGCGCCAGGTCGAGGATGCGGACGAGCTGGTCCTTAAGGGTCCAGACCCCCTGCCCGCCATAGGAGAAATGCAGCCGCGCGCCGTCCCATTCCGCCCAGCAGCCGCGCGGCTCCATCGGGTTGGAAATCACCCGGCTGTCCTCGACGGTGAGGCGCACGACATGGGCGGCGGTCTCGAAAGCCCGGGCCGTGGCGGCCTCGTCGCCGATGCCGAAATCGAAGACCCGGTTGTCAGGCAGCTCGTCGAAGAGCGGCGTGCCGCCGGCCTCGAGCGCGAGATGCGGGTCGCGATCCTCGAGATCCAGCTCGATCAGCTCCGCGGCGTCGCGCGCCTGGTCGAGGGTCTCGGCCACGACCAGCGCCACCGGCTCGCCGACGAAGCGGACGCGGCCCTCGGCCAGGACCGGGCGGCGCGGCGGCGCGGTCCGGGAGCCGTCGCGGTTCGGCACCATCACCGTGGGCAGGCCCTTGGTGATCCCGGCCTGCGCCAGGTCCTCGGCGGTCAGCACCAGCCGCACGCCGGGCGCGGCGCGCGCCGCCGCGACATCCAGCGCGGTGATGTCGCCATGCGCCACCGGGGCGCGGAACACCACGGCGCGCAGGGCGTCTTCGGGCGCGGTGTCGTCGATGTAGCGGCCCTGCCCGGTCAGGAAGCGCAGATCCTCGACCCGCTTCACCGGCTGACTGCTGCCGAACTTCTCCATCTGCCGCGCTCCTCGCCGGTTGTGTCCGGGGCGGAGACTACGCGGCGCGGCGCGGGTGTCCAGCGCGGGGCCGCAGTTTCATCAATCGCGCGACAGCGTCACGGTGCCATGGCCGCCATAGCCGTTGAACCGGGTGACCAGCGCGCCGGCATAGGCGCCCATGCCCTCGATCAGCAGGTAATCGCCACAGGCCAGATCCTCGGGCAGCGCCAGCGGCCCGGGCAGCGCGTCGAGGCTGTCGCAGGTCGGCCCGAACACGGTGCGCGGCCGCGTCCGGCCCGGGCGCCGCTGGCCGTCCGGATCGATCGCCGCCAGCCGTTCGCCGGCCCCGAGGTCGCGCCACTCCGCCAGCGCGCCGTAGATGCCGTCATTCAGCGTCACGCCGCGCTCGTCGACGCCCTTCACCCGCAGCGCCAGGGTGTAGGCCTCGGCCACCATGGCGCGGCCCGGCTCGCAGACCAGGGGCGGCGGCGCGCCCTCGAAGGCGGTGGCGCAGCTCTCGGCCAGGACCGCGAAGACGCGTTCGAGATCCGGGCGGGCGCCGCCCCGATGCGCCGCGAAGCCGCCGCCCACGTTCAGCCGCGCCAGCGTCACGCCGGCGGCGCGGGCGATGCCGGCGCAGGCGGTGACGTAGCGCGCCCAGCTCTCGGGATCGACGCATTGGGTGCCGGGATGGAAGGTCATGGCGGTGCGGAAGCCGCGCGCCGCGGCGCGCCACAGG
>NZ_JBTLRM010000012.1:0-91686 GCF_054482755.1 Roseivivax sp. CAU 1761 | reverse complement strand
ATCTCGCTGCCGCGCGGCAGCCCGGCGAGCTTCTCGAGTTCGCTGGCCCGGTCGACCGACCACGAGGCGATGCCGAAGCGGCGGGCGGCGGCGATCTCGTCGGGGGAGCGCACCGGGTTGTGGTAGTGCAGCCGCGCCGCCGGGGCCACGCGGCGCACCGCGCGCATCTCCTCGGGCGAGGCCACGTCGAAGGCCTCGAGGCCCGCCGCGCTCAGCCCCGACAGCACTTCCGGCGCCGGGTTGGCCTTGACCGCGTAGGTCACCTGGCCGGGAAAGCCCGCCCGGAACCGCGCCGCGCTCCGCGCCAGCGCGGTGGGGCTGAAGAAGAAGACCGGCCGGTCCGGGCGGTGCCGGACCAGATAGGCCACGGGATCGTCGGTTGCCGTGCGGGGATGTGTCATGGCTGCCTCGTTCTCTGCCTCACGGGAATGGTGAGGCGGAAAGGCGCCGATTTCTCTGGGCACTTGCTGCGATTTGCGCGACATTTCGGGCAGATCGACGATGCGAGCCGACATATGGACGAAACCGACCGCGCCCTGCTTTCCGCCCTGGCCGAGGATGCCCGCCGCCCGGTCGCCACGCTGGCGCGGCGGCTGGGCCTCGCGCGGACCACGGTGCAGGCGCGGATCGAGCGGCTGGAGGCCAGCGGCATGATCGCCGGCTACACGTTGCGCGCCGGTCCGGGGCTGCGGCCGGCATTGCGCGCCACGGTTCTGGTGGCGGTGGAGCCCCGGGCCGGCGCGGCGGTGCTGGCGCGGCTGCGCGGCCTGCCGGGGGTGATCGCCGCCCATACCACCACCGGACGGGTCGACATGATCCTCGAGGTCGCGGCCGAGACCACCGAGGATCTCGACCGCACGCTCGACGCGGTGGGCGAGGCCAAGGGGGTGAAGAGCTCGGAGAGCCTGATCCACCTCTCGACCAAGCTCGACCGCCGCTAGGCGCGGCGGCCGGGACACGGCTCAGGCGCGGTCGTCGCCGGTGCCGTAGCGGCGGAACAGCCCGCCCTGGAACAGGAAGAAGACGAAGAGCGCCGCGGTCAGGCCGAAGGTCTTGAAATAGACCCAGGCCTCGGTCGACATGGTGCGCCAGACCGCCTCGTTGGCGAGGGCCAGGGCGAAGAAGAGCACGGTGACGCGGCGCGTCAGCACCAGCCAGCCCTCGGGCTCGAGCGGCACCAGCCCCTCCATGACGTAGCGCAGGTAGCTCTGGCCGCGCAGCAGCCCGATGCCCAGGATGCCGCCGAAGAGCAGGTAGATCAGCGTCGGCTTCATCTTGAAGAAGCGGTCGTCGTTGAGCCAGACCGAGAGCCCGCCGAACACCACCACGAGGACCAGCGTCACCACCTGCATGCGGCTCAGATGGCCGGTCAGGCGCCACAGGGCGAGCGTCGCCAGGATCAGCACCGGGATGAAGCCCGCGGTGACCAGGATGAAACCGGAATAGGCCTCGCCGGCGATCTGGTAGGTGCCGTCCTTCAGAAACAGGTAGGCCACGAAGAAGGCCAGCACCGGCCCCAGTTCGAGCGCCGTCTTCACCGTGGGATTGATCTCGCGACGTGCCATCCGGCCCCCTTCTGCATCGGTTCCGCCTGATATGGGCGATCTAGCCGCCCATCTCAACGATCACCGCGCCGAGCGCGATCAGCGCCATCAGCATGATGCGGCGCGGCCCCACCGTCTCCTTCAGCGCCAGCCAGCCGATCAGCGCGGCGAAGACCGTCGAGGTCTCGCGCAGCACCGCCGCCTCGCCGACCTTGTCGAGCCGGGTCGCCATCATCACCGAGCCGAAGCTGAAGAAGGCGACGACGCCGCCGATCACCCCGCGCACCGCCAGCGGCCCGAGCGGCGGGCGCTCCGCCATGTGCCACCAGCGCCAGGCCGCGACCGGCGGCATGGCGATGCTGTCGATCAGGAAGAACCAGGCCAGGAAGGTGAAGGGGTTGGCGGTCGCGCGGATGCCGTAGGCGTCATAGGTCGTGTAGAGCGCCACGAAGAGCCCCGTGGCCACCGCGAAGGCCAGCGCCGGGCCCAGAGTGGCGCGGTTGTCGGTCAGGAAGATGTAGTTGTAGACCGCGAGCCCGAAGATCCCCGACAGCAGCACCGCGACGCCGAGCCATTGCACGCCGTTGAAGGTCTCGCCGAAGATCAGGTAGGCGCCGATCACCGTGAAGAGCGGCCCGGTGCCGCGCACCACCGGATAGACCACGGTGTAGGCCCCGCGGGTATAGGCCAGCGCCTGCAGCACCTTGTAGACGATGTGGATGCCGAAGGCCCCGGCAAGGATCGGCCAGAGATGCGGCTCGGGCCAGGGCACCACGAAGAGCGCGAAGGGCGCCGCCATCAGCCCGTAGCTGAGATCGATGGCGCCGCGCGACAGCCAGGGATCGTGCTTGCCCTTCTGCAGCGCGCCGAAGACGGCGTGCAGCAACGCTGCCAGAAGCGCCAGCATCATCGCCGCGCGATGCCCCGCCTCGGTGCCCTCGAGCCCGACGATCCAGTCGCTCATGCCGACGCCCCGCAGGCCCGCCGGGCGACAAGGAAACCCTGCCCCGCATGCCGCGTTCGGTATGTGTCGACGGAGGATACGAGGGATCGTGAAAGGATCATGCAGGAACTCATCCAGAACGAATTGCTGTCGGCCTTCTCGGCCACGCCGCTCGATGTCACGGCGCTGCGGCTGATCTGCGCCATCGTGCTGGGCGCGATTCTGGGCTGGGAACGCGAGGCCCGGGACAAGCCGGCAGGGCTGCGCACCCACATCCTGATCTCGCTCGCCGCCTGCCTGTTCACGCTGATCGCCTTCGACCTGATGGACCTGCCCGAGAACGACCAGGATTCGCTGCGCACCGATCCCATCCGGGTGATCGAGGCGGTGACCCAGGGCGTGGCCTTCCTCGCCGCCGGATCGATCATCACCCAGGGCGCCCGGGTGCGCGGACTGACCACCGGCGCCGGCATGTGGATGGCGGGCGCGGTGGGGCTGGCCTGCGGCACCGGGAACATCCCGCTGGCCTCGCTCGCCACCCTGCTCGGGCTGGTGGTGCTGTGGCTGCTGCGCAAGTTCGCCCGCAGCGACGACGACAAGGTCGAGGAGCGCGGCCCGGCCGAGCGGTAGCCCGGCCTCACGCCTCGAGACCGGTCAACGCGGCGGCGAACTCCTCGGGATCGAAGGGGGCGAGGTCGTCGATCTGCTCGCCGACGCCGATGGCATGGATCGGCAGGCCGAACTTGTCGGCCAGCGCCACCAGCACGCCGCCCTTGGCGGTGCCGTCGAGCTTGGTCATCACCAGGCCCGAGACATCGGCCAGCTTGCGGAAGGTCTCGACCTGGCTCAGCGCGTTCTGCCCGGTGGTGGCGTCGAGCACCAGCAGCGTGTTGTGCGGCGCCTCGGGATCCTTCTTGCGGATGACGCGCACGATCTTGGCCAGTTCCTCCATCAGGTCCTGACGGTTCTGCAGCCGGCCCGCGGTGTCGATCATCAGCAGGTCGGCGCCGTCGGCTTGCGCCTTGGCCATGGCGTCCCAGGCCAGGCTGGCCGGGTCCGAGCCCTCGGGCGCGGTCAGCACCGGCACCCCGGCACGGTCGCCCCAGATTTGCAGCTGTTCGACGGCGGCGGCGCGGAAGGTGTCCCCGGCGGCGATCACCACCGACTTGCCGGCGGCGCGGAACTGGCTGGCGAGCTTGCCGATGGTGGTGGTCTTGCCCGAGCCGTTGACGCCGACCACCAGCACCACCTGCGGTTTCGAAGGGTAGAGCGGCAGCGGCCTGGCCACCGGCTCCATGATCCGGGCGATCTCCTGCGACAGCAATTCCTTGATCTCGCGGGTGGACAGGCGCCAGCCCATCCGTCCTTGGGCCATGTTAGCGGTCACCCGGAGCGCCGTGTCGACGCCCATATCGGCGCTGATCAGCAGCTCCTCCAGGCTTTCCAGCATGTCGTCGTCGAGCGCCCGGCGCATCACCGGCGCCTCGGCCGGCCCGCGCCCGAAGAGCCGCCCCATCAGGCCGCCGCGGCGCTCCTCGGGCGCCGGGCCGTCGGGCAGCTCCTGCGGCGTCTCGGGCGCCGCGGGCAGGTCGCTCTGCGGGATTTCGAGCGGCGCCAGCGGCACCGCCTCGGACGGGCGCTGCGGCACCGGATCGGCGGGCGGCAGGTCCGAGGGGCCGGGATCCGGGGCCGGCCCGGGCGGCAGGTCGGGCGCCGGATCGCCGGGCACCGGGGCCTCGTTCGGCGGCGCCGGCGGGGTTTCCGGCGGCGTCTCGGGCCGGCCCGGGCTGGGCGCCGGCGGCGGCGTCACGTCGGGGCCCGGATCGGGCACCTGCGGGCTGTCGGGCAGGTCGGGACGGGCGGGTGGCGTGTCGGCGGGATCGGCGCTGCCGCCCTCCTCCACGATGGCGTCCAGCCCCTCCTCGATCTTCGAGGAGGATTTGAACAACCGGTTCTTGAGCTTGCCGAAAAAGGACATGGGCGCCTCGCGGAGCTTGGCCTCGGGATAGGGTTCACCTAATCGCGATCCGGGCCGAGGGAAAGGTCCGTTGACGGCGCCGGGGGCGCGCGCTCTATCCTCGCGCCATGCTCCGGGTTCTGTTCCTCCTGCTCGTGCTGATCCCGCCGCTGCCCGCGCTGGCCGGCGCGCCGGAGCCCGGCACCCTGTGCTCGACCGGGAAATGGAGCCAGGTGCAGTGCATCCGGCCGTCGCATTTCGTCTACGACACCTGCCAGGCGATCGAGCATTTCGCGGCCGTGCACGCGCTCGATCCCGGCTTCTTCGCGCGGCTGATCTGGCAGGAAAGCCGCTTCGACCCGAACGCGCTCAGCCACGCCAATGCCCGCGGTATCGCCCAGTTCATCGATTCGACAGCCTACCTGCGCGGCCTCGCCGACAGCTACAACCCGGCCGAGGCGCTGGAGCATTCGGCGCATTACCTGGGCGAGATGACTCGGCGCTACGGCAACCAGGGACTCGCCGCGGTGGGCTACAATGGCGGCGAGAAACGCGCCGAGGGGCTGATCGCCCGGCGCGCCGGGCTGGCGCAGGAAACCATCGATTACGTCAGGATCATCACCGGGCTCTCGGCCGAGACCTGGCGCGACGCGCCGCCCGAGACCCGCGATTTCCGGTTGCAGGGCGACATGCCGTTCCAGGAGGCCTGCCGCGACCTGGCGCAGAACCGCCGCCTGACCCGCTACAAGCCGCCGGCGCCGGCCCGCGCGCCCTTCGGCGTGCAGCTGGCCTACGGGCTCAGCGAGGCGGCGGCGCGCTCCGCCTTCGAGACCCGCAGCCGGGCCTGCCGCGCCGGCATCCAGGGCCGCCAGCTCGACATCGTGCCGGTGCGCAATCGGGTTTCGGGGCGCAAGCGCTACTACATGGCGCGGCTCGGCGCCAAGAGCGCGGGCGACGCGCATGCGCTCTGCGACCGGCTGCGGGCCCAGGGCTGCGTCTGCGCGGTCTACAAGAACGACTAGGGCGGCGCAGCGCCGCCCCGGGGCCCTGCCGCGCCGGTGAGGCAGGCGCAGGCTAGTGCGGCTTGTCCTCGTCGATGCGGCGCATGATCTCGTCCAGCGCCTCCTCGGCCTCTTCCGGATCCTCGGACGGGATCGCGTAGGCGCCGGTCATCCATTTCGCCAGATCGACATCGGCGCAGCGTTTCGAGCAGAACGGCCGCACCGCCGCCGCGGTGGGCTTGCCGCAGATCGGGCAGCTCATCGCAGCACCTCGGCCAGCGCCGGGCGGTCGCGCTTGCGCTGCAGCTCGATATTGCCCATCGGCGTCCAGCCGGCGAAGATCGTCTCGACGCTGTCGGCCTTCAGCGCCGCCTTCAGCACCGTCTCGACCTGCCGGCGCTCCTTCTTGGGGAACGGCGCCGGATCGACGGTGACGACGCCACCCAGACCGCGCAGGCGGAGCTGGCGCGGCAGGTCGCGGAGCGCCGCGATGGTGGCCTTGAGCCCCGCCGCGGGCGAGGTGTCGCCGCCGGTATTGACGTCGACCGCCACCAGCGCGCGGGTCAGCTCCACCGCCATCGAGGCGCCGCCGGGCAGGTCCACCAGCGGCCGCGTCAGCGCCTCCAGCGCCTCGGCCACGCCCTGCCGCTCGAAGGCGCCGGGGGCGCTGTCGACCTCTGCCGGCATGGTCCATTCGCGCCAGGCCCGGGCATGCGCGGCATCGCCGTCGACCAAAAGCTCGGCCGGGCCGTCGCGGTCGGCCATGACCTGGGCGGCCAGCGCCGCCATCTCGGCCACGTCCTCGGCGATGTCGGCGGCATCGGCCTCGGCGCAGGAGGAGCGCAGGATCAGCCCGTAGCCCTCGGCGCCGCCCTCCATGACGTCGCGGGCGAGGCCCAGAAGCTCGTCGCGCAGCTCCTCGTCGCGGATGCCGCGGGAGATGTTGATGCCCGGGGCCTCGGGGGTGACGATGGCGTAGCGGCTCTTGAAGAGCACCTTCTGGGTGACCGGGATCGCCTTGCCGGGCTCGGCATAGCCGGTGGCCTGCACGATCAGCCGCTGGCCCGGGGCGATGCCCTTGAGCTGGCGCAGATAGGCGGGACCGTCGGGCGTGTCGAGAAACAGCCCGCCCTGCCCCTTCATCGGCCGCCCGGCCACGGCGCGGTAGATGGTGCCGGGCAGCGCCGCGTCGCGGTCGAGGAACAGATCCTCGAGCTGGCCGTCGACGATCAGCGCCGCCGCCTCGCGGCCGCCCAGCTGATCGAGCGCAATGGTCACCCCCTTCATGCCGCCGCCTTCCAGACCGGTAGACCGGCCGCGTCGAGCAGATGCGCGGTCTCGGCCAGCGGCAGGCCGACCACGGCGGTGAAGCTGCCCTCGATCCACGGGATCAGCGCCCCGGCCGGGCCCTGGATGCCGTAGCCCCCGGCCTTGCCCTGCCAGTCGCCGGTGGCGAGGTAGCCGCGCAGCTCGGCCTCGGAGAGCCGCTTCATCTTCACCTGGGTGACCACCGAACGCTCCCAGAGCCGGTCGCCGCGGCGCACCGCCACGGCGGTGATCACCCGGTGCCGCCGCCCGGCCAGGGCGCGCAGGAAGCTCTCGGCCTCGGCGACGTCGGCGGGCTTGCCGAGGATGCGCCGGCCCAGCGCCACGGTGGTGTCGGCCGCCAGCACGACCTCGTCGGCCTCGGCCGGCACCGCCAGGGCCTTCTCGCGTGCCATGCGCTCGCAATAGGGCTTGGGCAGCTCGCCGCGGCCCGGCGTCTCGTCGATATCGGGGGCGCGGACGGCGTCGGGCGCCAGCCCAAGCTCGGCGAGCAGGGCGCGGCGGCGCGGCGAGCCGGATCCGAGAACCAGTTTCACAGCGTCAACCTCCGGACATGGGAAAGGGGCCCGAGGGGCCCCTTCGACAGCGCGCCGCAGCGCGACTTACTTGAAGCGGTAGTTGATGCGGCCCTTGGTCAGATCGTAGGGCGTCATCTCCACCTGAACCTTGTCGCCGGCCAGAACCCGGATGCGGTTCTTGCGCATCTTGCCTGCCGTATGCGCGATGATCTCATGGCCGTTTTCAAGCTCGACCCGGAACGTCGCGTTCGGCAGGAGTTCCTTTACGACACCGGGAAATTCGAGCGTATCTTCCTTGGCCATGGTCTCTCCTGAATTGCGGAAACGGGCCGGTGCATCGCACCACCCCTGCAACCCCCCTTAGATGGCACATTGCGCGGAATGTTCAAGTGCAAAAGCGCCGCATATGGCGGCTCAGCCCAGGCGCACGCGCTCCGGTGCGCCGTCGCGCCCGGCCTGGTCGTCCCAATGCGCGCGGTTCAGCACCACGCCGCCGCGCCGCACCTCGCCGATCCGCGCCAGGTCGACCTCGGCATAGGTCCAGCCCGGCACGTCGAGCCCGCCCTCGGCCAGCACCCCGGTGGGCGGAAAGCCGGTATCGGGCGGGCCGAAGACGCCGCCGCGGCCGCAATTGGTGTCCACCGCCTCGGACCAGTCCGCGGCGCCGGTGGTGGAGGCCATCACCGTCACGCATTGCTGCTCGAGGGCGCGCGCCATGGCGCCGATGCGGACCCGGCTGTAGCCCGCCAGCGCCTCGGTGCAGGACGGCACGAGGATCAGGTCGGCCTCGGCCAGCGCCCGCCCCAGCAGCGGGTATTCCGAATCGTAGCAGATCAGGATGCCGATCCGCCCCAGCACGGTGTCGAAGAGCCGCAGTGGCCCGCCGCCCACGACGCCCCATTCCTCGCGCTCGAAGCGGGTCATGATCTGCTTGTCCTGGTGCCCGACCGCGCCCGAGGGCGCGAAGAGCCGGGCCCGGTTCACCGGCCGGGTTCCGAGATCGGCGTCGAAGACCGGCGCCGAGGCGGCGAGGATGTGGACGCCGTGCGCCGCCGCCAGCCGGGCATGCAGGGCATCGGCCTCTGGCACCCGATCCGAGACCGCGCGCAGCGAGGCCTCGAGATCGCCCGCGACCTCGGCGCCGGCCAGCGTCGCCAGCTCCATCGCGCCGTATTCGGGAAAGACCAGCAGCTCGGCCCCGGCCCCGGCGGCCTCCGCCACCCAGCGCGAAAGCTTGTCCTCGTAGGCGGTCCAGCCGTCGAGGAAGTCCAGCGGATAGGCCGCCGCCGCCACGGTGACGCGGCTCATTCCGGGTGCTCGGGCAGCCGTCCGGCCGGCGCCTGGTAGGGCCGCGTGACATCCTTGAGCGTGACCTCGAGCGCCTCGACCTCGACGCGGATCGCGCCGTCGCCGGCCAGGGTGATCTCGACATGGCCGGAAGCGTCGGGCCCGGGCGCGAAGGTCACTGCGAGGATCTGCAGCACGGTGTCGGCGTCGCCCTTCGGCACGCCCTGGCTCGCCACCGAGAGCGCGTTCTCGACCACCATGACCGATTGCACGCGCTCGGGCTGGACGCCGCGCCGCTCCTCGCGGCGCGGCCGGTTGACCAGGAAGGCCAGCCGCCGCTCGCGCGGACGCCAGGAGATCTCGGAGGCCGGCAGCACGGCATCCTGCACCAGCGCCGAGAGCACGGTCAGGTCGTCGGCATCCATGGCGCCGAGATAGACCGCGCGCGGCGCGGCATCCTCGAACCGGGCATCTGCACTCATTGCCCGTGCACCCGCTCGATCTTGGCGCCGACGCTGGACAGTTTCGCCACCACGTGTTCGTAGCCGCGATCGAGGTGGTAGACCCGGTTCACGATGGTTTCTCCCTTTGCCGCAAGACCGGCCAGGATCAGCGAGACGCTGGCCCGCAGATCGGTGGCCATCACCGGCGCGCCCTTGAGGGTGTCGACACCATGCACCTTGGCCGTCCCCCCGGACACGTCGATCCGGGCGCCCATCCGCATCAGTTCGGGCGCGTGCATGAACCTGTTCTCGAAAATCTTCTCTTCAAGCACCGACGTGCCCTCGGCGATGCTCAGCAGCGCCATCATCTGCGCCTGCAGGTCGGTCGGGAAGCCCGGGAACGGCTCGGTGGTGACGTTGACCGCGCGCACCCGGTCCTCGCGGCGGCGCACCTTGAGCCCGGCCGCGGTCTCCTCGATATCGATCCCGGCGCGGTCCAGCACCTCGCAGAACGAGCCCACGAGGTCGATGCGGCCGCCCAGGCACTCGACCTCGCCGCCGGCGATGGCCGGGGCCAGCATGTAGGTGCCGAGCTCGATGCGGTCGGTGACCACCCGGTGGGTGGCACCGCTCAGCCGGTCGACGCCCTCGATGGTGATCGTGTGCGTGCCGTCGCCCTCGATCCGCGCGCCCATCTTGCGCAGGCAATCGGCGAGGTCGACGATCTCGGGCTCGCGGGCGGCATTCTCGATCACCGTGGTGCCGCGGGCCAGCGTGGCGGCCATCAGCGCATTCTCGGTGGCGCCCACCGAGACCAGCGGGAAGCGGATCACCCCGCCCTTCAGCCCGCCCGGGGGCGCCTTGGCGAAGACGTAGCCGTCGCGCAGGTCGAGCTCCGCGCCCAGCGCCTCGAGCGCCCGCAGATGCAGGTCCACCGGCCGCGCCCCGATGGCGCAGCCGCCGGGCAGCGACACCTCGGCATGGCCGTCGCGGGCCAGCAGCGGCCCCAGCACGAGGATCGAGGCGCGCATCTTGCGCACGATGTCGTATTCCGCCCGGTGGCTGGTCAGGGCGTGGCTCGACATCGCGATCACCTTGCCGTCCTGCAGGCTCGACACTTCGGAGCCGAGCGAGCGCAGAAGCTCCGTCATGGTGCGGATGTCGGACAGCCGCGGCGCGTTGGTGAGGGTCAGCGGCTCCTCGGTGAGCAGCGTGGCCGGCATCAGCGTGAGACACGCGTTCTTGGCCCCCGCAATCGGGATTTGGCCCTTCAGCGAGCCGTTTCCGGTGACGACGATCGAATCCATGTCTTACCTGTCCTTGCCCGCTTGATCCCCGTCGCCCGGCTTCGCCTCGCGCGCCTTGGCCTGCGCCTTGCGGCGGCCGAGATTGGCCTTGAGCGCCGCCTTCAGCCGCGTTTCGCGGTCCGGTTTCGGCGCTTTCGGGGTGTCTGGTTTGCGCTCCATGGCCCCCCTCTACAGGAGGCGCAAAAAACCGTCCAGATTGCCCTTGCACCCTTCCGGGATTGTCAGTAGAGACGCGCCCACACCGCCGATGGCGCGGGCTGCTGTAGCTCAGTGGTAGAGCACTCCCTTGGTAAGGGAGAGGTCGACAGTTCAATCCTGTCCAGCAGCACCACCTCAACCCCCTGATCACAAACAAGTCGCTTGCATTGCAGGGCGATCACCCATTTCGCTGTTACAAACGGCGTTACAACTGGGTGTTCTGGATGGGCCGCAATCCCCGCCACTTCCTCGAGCGCAACGGTCGGTATTTTGCCCGCCTCACGGTGCCGGCACCCCTTCGCCCCTACCTCGACGGCAAGCGCGAGCTGCGAAAGCCGCTCGGCCCGGACCGGCGCATGGCACTCAGAAAGCACCCGATAGCGGTTGCGGAGCTGATGCAGAAAATTACCGCAGCCGAACGGCGGGCCGCGGAAGCTCAAGGCATACCCGAGACCCCGGGACGCTATCCCCTTTCCGACGCGCAGATAGCCCTTCGCAACTACATTGATCGCTTGCAGCAGGACGCGCGCGCGCGAACAGAGTTGCCCGCCTATGCGTCGATGGGGATAGACGACCGCTATGTCGCCACGCTTCGTGCCGGCATGGCAGGGTTGGCCACCAACGCCGAGCTTGAAGAACTTGTCGGTCACCGAATCGAGCACTTCCGGAAGATCGGCAACACCACCGTTGAGCACGGCACACCCGCCTGGCGCGGCTTGGCAATGACTCTCTGCATTTCCGAATACGAGGCGCTCTCGCGCCTGGTCGAGCGTGACGAAGGGGATTTGACGGGCACACCCGTGCACCCCATGCTTCGCGATGGTGTGCTTGCACACGACGAAGAGCCGCCCATACCGCTGCGGCACCTGTTCGAGGATTACCTCGACCACTTGGCGACCTTGGGGCGCTCCCCGCGCACGATCAGGAACTGGCGGGCAGTCTACGACAATCTGCGCAGGTTTCTTCGCCATGACGACGCTCGCCGCATCACCAGGCAGAACATGATCGCCTGGCGCGACGAGATAGCCACCACGCGCTCGGCAAAGACCGTAAGCGAGACTTACCTCGGCGCGGTCCGCGCAGCGTTCAACTGGGCCGTCTCGGAAGACCGGATCGCCGAGAACCCGGTCGACAAGGTGCGCCAGCGGGCTGCGAAGGAAGTGCGCAGCCGATCGAAGGGATACACCGACCTCGAGGCGCAGACGATCCTCTCCTACTCACGCGCACATGCACCCGCCGTAGAACATGGCCGCGTGCGCGAAGCGCCGAGCACGACCGCGGCACGACGGTGGGGACCCATCCTGGCAGCGCATACCGGTGCGCGGATCACCGAGATCATGCAGCTCCGAAAGTCCGACCTCAGGCAGGAGGACGGCATTCACGTTCTGCGGTTGTCGCCCGAGGCCGGCACGATCAAGACCGGGCATTACCGGGATGTGCCGTTGCACCCGCAGCTCGTCGAGCTTGGCTTTCCCGAATTCGTGGCCGAGGCGCCCGACGGGGCGCTGTTCTATATCGCCAAAGCCGACGAGGTGCGCCTCGACAAGGCGGAACACCAAGGGAACCGTATTGCCGCGTGGCTGCGCAAGGCGAACCTTGTCCCGTCTGGAGTGCAGCCGAACCATGCTTGGCGGCACCGGTTCAAGACGGTCGCGCGGGAAGTGGGAATATCAGACCGGGTCGCTGACGCCATCTGCGGTCATGCCGGCAGAACCGCCGGGGACAATTACGGCGACGTTTCCATCAAGGCGCGAGCCCGGGCAATCTGCCAGATGCCCCCTGATGAGTTGGACGGCTGACCCCTTCCTTCAACCGCCGAACTACTGTTCAGCTGAGGACTCCGTGCTCGGTCGATCCGAGGTGACGATCGCCATAATCGAGAGCCAACTCATCTGCCTCAGCGTTGCCCGCAGCCTGTGTGGCCGGACGGTTCCGACGGAGGCAAATGTTCTAACCGCATCCCTCGTGCCAGCCCGCTATATACTACGTGTTGGGGCAAGTTGCCTCTGACCGCTCGCTGATGCGCTATCAGCTTCGGACCACACGCCAGATGACGACGATCGTTTCCAGCCCGCTCGGCCTCGCGCTCCCTACCGCATCGCCTCCCTATTCGCCCAAAGCCGAGGAAGGACGGCCGGCGGGCTTCGCACCCCAGGAGGATGGGGTCTGGGCCAGCATCGACACCGACGGAGACGCCTGCCTGCCCTGGCGCATCTGTGGACCGCTTTGGGTCGTGGCGCTGTGCCGCCGGCCCGAAGACGACGACTGGGGCCGCCTGGTGGATGTCCCGCGCTCGAGCGGGGGCGTCAATCGCGTGGTCGTGGAAGCGGAGGTGCTCACTGGCCCCCCGGGCGGGATCGCCGCGGCCCTGCGTAGCGGAGGGGGAGAGATCGCTAAGGACCCGGCCAGCGAGGCCTTGGTTGCGAAGTTGGTCCGCCGGTGGCGGGTCGGGCGGCGCGTGGCGCTGGCCCGGGCCTGCGGATGGTGCGCGGCAGGATCGTATCTGACCACCGGCGGTCGCTCGCTGGGCACGATCGACACGCTCATGCCCGAGCTCGCACCGGCGACGGTCCAGGCGGCAGCATCGCGTGGCAGCTTCGATACCTGGCGCCTCGCGGTCGCGGCCAAGGCAGAGGGCGATCCGCTCGCCATGCTGGCCCTGTGCCAGGCGTTCGCGGGTCCGCTGCTGCAGCCGCTGGGCCTCGCGAGCGGCGGGTTCCACCTCTGCGGTGGGACCGCGGTTGCGCGCGCGGACCTCCTGCGCATTGCCACGTCCGTCTGGGGCGGGCCGCCCCTGATCACGCCCTGGCGCGATGCCGCCCCGGCTGCCGAGGCCCTGCTGGCAACCCGCCGCGACAGCTTGCTGGCGCTCGAGGGCCTGGAGGACGCGGCTCCCGCCGAGCGCACCACGCTCCTGCGGCGGCTGCGGGGGATGGGCGGTGGCACCAGGGGATCAAAGCCGCGCCGCTGGCGCGGTGCGATCCTGAGCACCGGCACGCGCCCCTTGAAGGCCCCCCTGGCGCGGAGGGACGCTGGCCAGGCCGTAGACTGCGACCTGCTGGTCGACCTCCCGTTGCCGGGGTCGCCGAACCAGGCCGACTCCAGCCAGCTTGACGGCGCCAGCCCCTGGGGAGCTCTGGCCGAAACCGCGGCGGCGCATGGCGGACATGCCGGCCCCCGCTTCGTCGAGGAGATGCTGACGCGGCTCGACAAGACGGCGGCAATGCAGAGCATCCTGGATAACTTCGTCCGCGCGGTGCGGCTCCCGGAGGGCATCCGCACCGAGGCTCGCACCCCCCTGGTGCTCGAACGCTTCGCCCTGGCCGCGCTTGCCGGCACCCTGGCGACCCGTTGGGGGATCACCGGCTGGCAGCGGGAGAGCGCCGTGCGTGCGATGGCGTCGCTGGCGAACGCCACGCTGCGCGCCCCTGGCGACACGCTCGACGAGGGTGCCAGCATGCGGCGCCTCCGCAGCTTCCTCGAAACCGCCGGCCCGAAACTCGCCAGCCTTGCCGGGGGCGGGAACGACGAGACCGGCTGGCAGGATGACCGGTTCTTCTACCTCCGGCCGGCGGTCTGGCGCGAGATCCATGAAGGCCTCGACCCCATCAGCGCGGCACGCCACCTGAAAAGGTTGGGGTTGCTGCACTGCAACTCGGGCACCCTGCAGTATCGGCTGTCCCGGCAGGGGCCCAGGCAGCCGCGGGTCTATGCCGTCTCGCGCCAGGTCATGCGTCCCGAGGGGGAGACCCACCCGCCGAGCAAAGCCGGGCCCGCCCTCGAGCGCTGAGCTCGATCCAAGTGATCCAAGTGACCTGAAACAGCCATCCCACTTTCTTGGATCACTTGTATCGGGGCCGCGCCGCTAAACCAGAACCTACCACCTCCACGCCCGTAGGACTTCCTCATGCATCACAGAGAGTTAAAGCCGATGCTCTGGACCGATAAACTCGAGATTCCTAGAAAGACGTCGCGCCGAAAAGTCGTCGCCTATATCAGGGTCTCGACGAAGCCGCAGGCCGACGGCCCAAGCTTGGATCAGCAGCTTGAAGCCATCAAGAAACATGCCAGTCGAAACTACATGGAGATCCTGAGCGTCCATGAGGACACGAAGTCGGCGTATCGCCAAGGCATCTTGTCGCGCCCCGGTCTGCAGGATGCCGTTCATGCGGCCAAGGAGGCAAACGCAGCATTGTTGGTCCTGAACGCAAGCCGCCTCACCCGGCGGCTGGACGACATTCCAAGGCTGCAAGAACTGGGCGTCAAGATCTATACGGTCGATGAAGGCTTGATGACGCAAGTGAAACTTTGCCGGGCGGTGGAAAAAGCTCAGGGCGAGGGAGCGGCGAAGAGCTCGGCTCAGAAGTCCAGGCGTCGGACGCAGAAGGTTTCGGGCGCTCTCACGCCCGAACAGCGTGGGCGCGGCGCGATCACCGCGCGTCTGCGCGACCATGACAATATCCATGCCGCGGCGAAATGCCTCTGCAAGGTGAAGGGCGCTCGGGACATGACCTATGGCGAGCGTGCCCACGCACTCTCTGCTGCGGGCATCGTGAAAGTGGTGAATTGCTCCGGCATCACTGTGAACTGGACCGGGGAAAGCCTGCGCAAGGCCTGGCCGAGAATTCGCGACGAGATGGACCTGCTCGAAGAGGATGATCCGTTCGTGGGAGGTTAAGCTCCGGCTTGTCGAAACCCAATATCACTGAATAAGGAGAAATTCAGGGAAGCCTGAGCAGTCCAGCAGCGCCATTGCTATAATAAAACTATCAGCAATTACGCTGTGTTAAGGGACTTCCCGATGCCCAGAAAATCCTACCCGCATGAGAACAGCCAGTTGGCGCGTTTCGTGACCAGACGGATCATCGAACTCGCGCCCGGCATATCGCAACGCGACATCGCGACGGCAGCTGGCTTCACGAACGCCAATTACCTGTCGATGATCAAGTCGGGCGCCACCAAGGTGGCGCTCGACCGCATTCCCGCCCTCGCCACAGCCCTGCAGACCGACCCCCGGCATCTCTACCTGCTGGCGCTCGAGCAGCATGGCTTCGAGACCCAGAAGGCTGCGGTCGAGGCGATCTTCGGCACGCTGGTGACGGAGAACGAGGTGGCGTGGCTCGAGGAGATCCGGGCTGCCTCGGGGCAGAGCGATCCGCGTCTCACCAAGCGGGCGCGCAGCGCCCTGCGCGCCATCTTCGGCCAGTAGGAGACCCGGGATGCATGGGTTCACATTGCCCGATGATCGGTCCGAGCTCAGTGCCGCGGAGCGTGACTGGGTCACCTTCCTGAGGATGATCTACGGCAACCGCGTCCGGCCCCCGACCTTGGCAGCCGTCCAGGCGCTCCAGCACGCGCTGGCAGGGCGCTGAGAGGAGGGGGCCGATCCCGGGCCGTGAGAGTTGCCGGCAGACCGAGATGACGCTCCAGCCCGCCTCCCAGGCCCGCGCAGCATCAGGGTTGCGCCGAGGGGCACGGACACCTTCGCCGGGCGGGCTCGGCGTTGCCTGCCAACCCCCGCCTGGGCTCTACGAAGCATGCGCCAATCCCCGCGGGGACGGCTGCGCGGGTGATCGTGAGATATTGACGGCAGCTATCGGCCGGCCCGATACTGCGCGTATGGGGACCGCGATCTCCCCATCAGGCTCCGGCCCAAGAATCGCGTCCGTATTCACTTGAGGACGCATGCCATGCCGAGCCCCACCGCCATGACCCCCGACAAGCTGCTTCGTCTGATCGGGCGAGCCGACACGCCGCACCTGATCGACGTTCGCATGGAGGAGGATTTCTCCGCCGATCCCCGCCTCGTCCCCGGCGCAGTCCGCAGGCCGCTCGAAGCGGTCGCGGACTGGGCGACCGGCCTCGGCGACCGTCCGGCCATCGTCATCTGCGCCGAAGGGCGTGCGCGCAGCGAGGGAGGGGCGGCGATGCTCCGGTCTCTCGGCGTCACCGCGCAGGTCCTCGAGGGCGGTCATGCCGCCTGGACCGCGGCCGGGCACCCAGCGGTGCCCTGGGAGAAGATCCCCGAGCGTGACACGTCCGGTGCCACCCTCTGGGTGACCCGGTCGCGGCCGAAGATCGACCGGATCGCCTGTCCTTGGCTGATCCGGCGCTTCGTCGATCCCGCCGCGCGGTTCCTCTTCGTGGCGCCTTCGGAAGTCCTCGGCGTGGCGGAGCGCTTCGGCGCGACGCCGTTCGACATCGAGGCCGACATCGTCTGGACCCATCGCGGCGAGCTCTGCTCCTTCGACGTCATGGTGCAGGAATTCGGGCTGTCGGTCGCGGCGCTGGACCGGCTGGCCCGGATCGTGCGCGGCGCGGATACCGCCCGGCCGGAGCTCGCCCCGGAGGCGCCGGGCCTGCTCGCCGCCTCGCTCGGGCTGTCGCGGATCCATTCCGACGACAATGCCCAGATGGAGGCCGGCCTGCTGCTCTATGATGCCTTCTACCGCTGGTGCCGCGACGCCACCGACGAGACGCACAACTGGCCGACGAACAGGGTCCGGTCATGAGCCGGCCCGAGATCCCCTTCGGCGCGGCGGTGCGCGCCTGGGCGCGGGTCGCCGCGCTGTCCTTCGGCGGGCCGGCCGGGCAGATCGCCGTCATGCACCGCATAATCGTCGACGAGAAGCGCTGGGTCGGCGAGGGGCGGTTCCTGAGCGCCCTGAACTTCTGCATGCTGCTGCCGGGCCCCGAGGCCCAGCAGCTCGCGATCTATCTCGGCTGGCTGCTGCACCGCACCAAGGGCGGCGTCGTGGCCGGGGCGCTCTTCGTGCTGCCGGGCTTCCTCGCCATCCTCGCGCTCAGCCTCGTCTATGTGCGCTGGGGCGCGGTGCCGGCGATCGAGGGGGCGTTCCTCGGGCTGAAGGCCGCGGTCCTCGCGGTGGTGGTGCAGGCGGTCTGGCGGATCGGCGGCCGCGCGCTGCGGAGCCGGGCGGCGCTGCTGCTCGCGGCCGCGGCGTTTCTCGCCATCCACGTCTTCGCGGTGCCGTTCCCGGTGATCGTGGTCGCGGCCGGGCTGACCGGCTGGCTTGCCGCGCGGCGCGGCCACGCGCCCTTCGCCCCCGGCGGCCATGGCGGCGCCAGGGACGGGCTCAGCGACGCGGAGTCGTGGCTCGGCACCGAGATCCCGGCCCATGCACGGCGCGGCGCGGCGACCCTCTGCCCGGCGCTGGTCGGCCTGGCGCTGTGGCTGGTCCCGGTGGCCGCGCTGCTCGTGCTGCTGGGCGCCGACGACACCTTCGCGCGGATGGGGCTGTTCTTCAGCCAGATGGCGGTGGTGACCTTCGGCGGCGCCTACGCGGTGCTGGCCTATGTCGCCCAGGCCGCGGTCGAGACCTTCGGCTGGCTCAGCCCCGCCGAGATGCTCGACGGGCTCGGCATGGCCGAGACCACGCCAGGTCCGCTGATCCAGGTCGTGCAGTTCGTGGGATTTCTCGCCGCGTTCCGCGATCCCGGCGCGCTCGACCCGTGGCTGGCAGCGGTGCTGGCCTCGATCCTGGTGACCTGGGTGACCTTCGTGCCGTCCTTCCTGTGGATCTTCCTCGGGGCGCCGCATATCGAGCGGCTGCGCGGCAATGCCGCGCTCTCCGGAGCGCTGTCGGCCATCACCGCGGCGATCGTGGGCGTGATCCTGAACCTCGCGGTCTGGTTCGGCGTGCATTCGCTGTTCGCCCGCCAGGTCGCGCTGACAGCCGGCCCGCTCGACCTCGACCTTCCGGTGCCGGCGAGCCTCCAGCCGGTGGCCGCGCTCATCGCGCTGGCGGCGGCCATCGCCCTGTTCCGGTTCCGGGCCGGGGTGCTGCCGGTCCTTTTGGCCGCGGCGCTGGCCGGCGCGCTCTGGCGCTTCGCGGGCTGAACCTCAGGCCGGCCAGTGCGGGTGCAGCCGGTCGATCACCACGGCATGGCGGTGGCTGCGCCCGCCGCCATGTTCTGCCAGATGCGCATGGCTACTACGATCCCGAGAGCGGCCAGCCAAGTAAGACTTAGGAACGCCACCGGCGCGCCAGCCAGGGTCATAAGCAGCCGGCCACCGGAAAGGTCATGAGCATGACTGAACACGAACTGCACGGCGAAGACGGTCGGACAGCCCTCGGGATGCGCCGAGCGCCGCAGCAGACGACCCCACGGCGTAGGCTCCGCCGAATAGCTTGCGCCAGCCCGACCGGTCGACGGGCGCGGCTTGGCAGGTAAATTCCGAGAACGGTGCTGCTTGAGGTTACTGAACCGTGGCGGTGCCCCATCATACGGTGCTGGCTTGGCAGAGCTTTGGTTGCAAAGATTGGGAGACAGGATGTGCCATGACAATTGACGCCTCCCCGGTGCGCCCCCCGCTTCGAGAGTGTATCGGCGTCATCTCTGACACCCATAGCCTGCTCCGGCCCGAGGCGGTGAAAGCCCTCCAGGGCGTCGAGCATATCCTGCATGCAGGCGATATCGGGAACCCAAAGCATCTCGACGAACTGCAGCGCATCGCCCCGGTGACGGCAATCCGCGGCAACATCGATCGCGGCAATTGGGCGGATTCGCTTCCTGAAACGGTGAGTCTGACAATCAGGGGTCTTCACATCCACATGATCCACAACCGTCAGGATTTGCTTGCCGATCCGAAGAAAGAGGGGTGGGATGTCGTGATCTCGGGCCACTCCCACCGGCCGAGCATCGAGGAGACCGGCACCCTCCTCTGGCTGAACCCTGGCGCGGCCGGACCCCGCCGCTTCCGCCTCCCGATCACCCTGGCCTTCCTGTGGAACCAGGGCGGACATCCCAAAGCAGCGATCCATCCGTTGCCTGTATGACCCACCCCCCTTTGCGCTCGGACCATTGCCCGGCGACGAAGTTCATCACCGCCTTGACCGCGCCGAAGGCGATGACGATGGACACGAGGAGCAGGAACGACCCCTTGCGCCAGGCCGAACTCTCTCTCCGCAAGGCTCGGCACAACTCTCCGGGTCATGCCGATGGCAAACCCCACCAGCGGGACCTGGATCAGTTGGTGCGCGACGTGCCCGGCATGTTCGCCAACCCCGTATGAGCGTCCATCCTCGGTCATTCCGGAATCCTTCGCTACCTACGGGGTGCAGTATCGGGAGACCTTGGCGTGGCAACCGTGGGAACCCCACGGCTCGAGCGACAGGCTCATTGCGCCTGGACTCCGGACGCCTCCGCTCAACGGGCGCTGCGCGTGGCGTCAGAACGAGCGGGCGCGTTGTGGTCCCCGTGAGGGCAGCCTTCAGGCGCTCGAGGTCGAGGCAGGCGCGGCCCAAACGTCAATGGTCGCCGGTCGGACCAAGCGGCATTCCGACGCTCTCCGTCCGCCTATGCGGTCCGGACCGGCGAGGAAAGGTTGGCGATGTCCGATCCGGCGGATCCCGCGAAGTCCTAGAAGATTCGGAGTCGCCGATCCGGACGCGCAGGGATGCCGCAGACGCCGTAAATGCAATCCTGCCGCTTGAACGTGATGCGGAACTGGACGCTTCCGCCCCTTCCGCGAGCACTCGAAACGGAGCGCATTTGCCTTTCGTGAATGTTGACGTCTGTCAGGGTCAAACTTGACCGAGGGAAAGAACGACAAGCGGCGGGGGAAAGGTCAGAAAGGTGTGTGTGACGGGCTTGCCACGGCCGAATCGCCACAATGCCCAGGAAGTCTGCGCTTTTCTTCAGGAAATCGAGGACCTGGGCTTCCGGCCGTCGTAGCATTACAGGAGGGATTTTTGCGGGCCATTCAGTGATCCCCCGAGCGCATTTTCCCACCATTTCCACCTGCTTCTAACTTCAGAGATAAAACACCACGTTGGGCGTCATCGGCATGTGGTCATGGGTCTAGGTGGGGCCTCGCCGCGCCCACTATGTAGCCCGGGCCTACCCGGTCGGCGACGTCACGGACCTCGGCGAGTGCACGCATCCGCCGGCCGGGTCGCGCAGGCCCTCGAGCCAGGTGGTGGCTGGTCCAAGTGAAGTTTGGCGACTTCAACCCCGACCTGCACCGAGATCAAGGCTAAGCTATGACCAGCGATCATGCCGCTCGTCAGTCAGAGGATCGCCCATTGCTCCACCGGGGCACCCGCGCCAATCTGACCGCCGGGCTCCGGCTTCGGGTGGATGAAGAATGGGTCGAGCAATCGCAACTCTGACACCGTCAGCCGCACTTATGGTCACCGCTCAAGCGCGCTGTTGACCCGAGATCTGACTGGGCTCTCGATCCTCTGAAGGTCGTTGCAGGCCGACGAGCCGAAACAGCCGACCTGTTCCTGTCACAAAAAAATTTCGACCGCTTCGACGGGAGCATCCTCGAAGAACTGAAAGGAGCGTAGACTGGCTGCGAGCCTCCTCGTTGTGGAGTGTTTGCATGTCCCCCACCGCATTTTCGGCGCGGGTTCCGGATGTGGCCATACCAGCGATCGGCACCTGCCGTTTCGCCGATTCAGAAATCGTCGCTGGGCTCGGGTTTCGCGACTCCCCCTATTGGCACGCGCTGTTGCGCTGCCGACATCTAGGCATCCACAGGCCGGACCACCGTATCTGCAACTGGACGGCGCGCCTGCTAACCAGAGACAAGCGTTATGTTCAGAAATGTCTCGGTCCGGCCCTAGAGCTTGGCCGCGGCCGCGTCGGCTTTCACGACGCCGTCGAGCGGGCCTTTGAGTGGTTTGAAGATGCGGAAAAGCGCGAGATCGCGAATGCGCCCAAGGCGACTGGACGTGTGACCGAAATTAGTGTGTGCCCGACTGGTGAGGTCTACACGGTCGGGCACGCGCTTCGGGACTATGTCGGCTGGACGCGCCTCGCGCGTTCACCGGGCGGCCACTACAACAACCTCGTCCTGATCAATTATCACCTCGTGCCGAACTTCGCTGCGGTGCCACTGGAGCAATTCAACGCGACGCACTCGGTTGTCCTGGCCCAGCAGGTCCTGGAGACGCCACCGCGGTTCGGCTTCATGCCCTATCGCACATCCGTGTCTATCGACGAGCTGACACCCGACGAACTGCGCCGCCGGAAGCGCACCTACAACTCTCTCGCCAGCATCTTGCGCATGGCATTCCAGCATGCCTGGGAGAGTGGTCATATCTCTTCAGAGCGGCCGTGGCGCTGCCTCAAGCGCATCCCGGTCAGCCACGCGCCTCGCACGATCTTCCTTACGCGCCCCGAATGCACGCGCCTCCTCGACGCCTGCACACCAGCCCTGCGCCGCCTCGTGCTTGCCGCGCTGTATTCCGGTTGTCGTGTCGGAGAGTTGGGCGCGCTAAGGGTCGAGGACGTTGGCCGACAAGGATTCGGTTTACGGGTCGGCAGCTTCAAGCGTGGACCGGAGAGATTCGTGTTTCTCCCAGACGAAGGCATGGTGTTCTTTCTTGCGTGTTGCGAAGGCAAGAGTGATCGTGATCCGGTTCTACTCTCAGATCGGGAAAAGGTCTGGCGGCGCCAACACACGAACTTGTTTCGGCGTGCGATTGCAAAAGCCGGGCTGCCGACGTCCTTCGTCTTCCACGGGCTGCGGCATACATACGCTTCCGATCTTGTGCGGGCCGGTGTGCCGCTCGATATCGTTGCCAAGCAACTCGGACATGCCAATACGATCACCGTCAGCAACACCTACGGACACCTGGCGGAGCACTATCGTGAAGAGCAAGTGCGGAAGCGTTTCACGCCGCTCTCGGATGAGCACGCGCGGCAGGCGCTGGCAGCCGAGGCGCGGCTGCACGAGCTCTGGGAGTCGTTTCAGCCGGCGGACTGGCGAGATTATGGGGCGGTAGACTCACGAGGCAGAACACCTCTTCAAGCGTTTACCAGGGTCAACCATGATGTTTTGGAGATATTTTCAGAAGCGGAAAGATCACGTCAGTGCGAAAATGATACGAGATAAGCCGAGGAGAATGGGCGGCCCATACCGGACCCTAGTAATTTCCGCAAAGACAGCCTATTGGAAGCCCGAAGCCATTGGCCAGGCCTGATTGTGAGAATTCACTTTATTACTTCCGCGAATTCAAGAAGATCAATCGGCGGCCAGAGATCGATGGCTCGGGCAAAGTCCAAGTTCACTGTCAGGGCGAAATCCTGCATTCTGGCAACCGGTAGTTCGGAGGGGTCCGCTCCGCCCGACAGGATCGCTGTCACCTGCTGTCCCGCAAGCCGACCCACCTCATAGTAGCGGGCTGCGACCGAGATCAGGGCATATCCGTTGCGCACCATCTCTTCGTAGGGGCTCAAGACCGGAAGATCGACGTTCCGGGCAGCGGCACTCAGCGTTGCGGCGTTGGCGCGCAGAAACGAAGAGCTGCCCACATACAGCGCGTCCGCGCCCGAGGCCTTCAACGCTCTGATCTGGTTGCCGATATCCTCGACCATCGGTGCGCCGCCCTCGGACAGGGCAAAGGCACGGTCTACGAGTTTGATTCCAAACCTCGGCAGCAATTCTGCCATCTCATCGCGCTTTAAGACCGAGTTCTTCTCGTTCGGATTGTAAAGAAGGCCGAGGGCTCTCATATCCGGCAGAAGTTTCAGAAGCGTGTCCACGGTGACGCGCTCGGGCACACGGTTGTAGGTGCCGGTGATGTTGGGGCGCCCCGTTCTCTCAAGGCTTTCAACGATACCGGACCCGACGGGGTCGGCAACGATCATGAAGACCTGCGGGATATCGTTATTTAACTCCGGGTTCTGCCGGTCCGCCAGCGTGCCGGCGATGGCAAGGGTGACGGTGGTGCCCCAGGACACGATCAGGTCAACCTGATTCCGTCGAGCCTCGTCCAGCAAGCCATCGAGATTGGCCCGATCCCGGTCCGCGTCGCGAATACGCACGGAGACCTCGGGCATCGTTTCGGCCAGATAATCGATCACGCCCTGGCACGCTTCCTCGCAGCCGCGCCACGTAGCGATGAGGACCGTCTTTTCCCCGGCGCCTGCTGGGGCGCCGAAGAGCACCAGGCCCGCGAGGGCGAGGGTAGAAACCATGCGTCGCATCAGGGTTCGTGCGCCTCCTTCTTCCGACCTCTCGGGCTAAGCATGACAAAGGCGAGCAACGCCGACAACGACAGCATGCCGAACGCCGTAAAGACGGGTGCGGGGTTTGTTGCATCGATAGTCAGTAAGGCTATCAGGAACGCCACGATCGCGCCGAGCCGTTCGGCCATGCGAAAGCGATCGATCCAGTGGAGATTGGTGCCGGCCGCCTCTACAACCAATGAATAAAGCGGGGCACGAAGAAGCGCGTGCCCGATGCCGAGGGCCAACGCAATGACGGCAGGTGTAACGGCCGCTACCGCCCCCCCCAAAAGGACACCAGCAGACAGTAGAGCGCCGAGAACCATCGCCGTGCGATCGGTCATCGCACCCCTGCTGATGATCTGAGCCGCGAGCGGGGCTAAGAGGATCGTGGGCAGATAATACAGCATGACGAACCGCGCGATCGCGGCGGTGTCATAACCCTGCCCGGCCAAGGTCAGAGGAAGCAAATACCAGATTACCACAGCAGTAATCGCACTGGCCGGAATCGCGATTAAGACGACCAGAGCTGCATAAGTTTGAAACGCCGCACGCGGTCCGATCGCCGCCTGCGGGCGGTAAGGCCGTCCTGCCGGCCCGCAAAGCGCCCATCGCGCCACCGGCAGGGTGGCAAGCGTCGCCAAAGCTCCCAGCAGGATCGCGGCGGCGTAGCCCGCTTCGAAGGCGGCGATGCCGCCGACCACCGTGCCGGCCAGAATGCCGCCGAACAGTGCCGTGTTCTGAGATGATTGGGTCCGGTTCGCCATCCGCCGTCCCCCCGCCCGCAGCGCATAGACCGAGCAGGACACAACAGCCAGTGTATAGCCGATCCCGACGGCCATCCGCCCGAGCGTGATCCCCGTAAGGCTTTCGGCAGTAGCCATGACGACGAGACCAGCGACAATGGGAAGGATGGCCCAGACGAATGCTTTTCGCGGACCGATCGACCGCACGAATGTGCCTGCGAGCGGGGCCATCACGGCGGCGGCCGCGAGGTAGACTACCAGCGGAGCTGCCGCGGCAAAAGGCGCTGGTAGGCTTTCGCTATACACTGCGCTTCTGGCCATAATAGGAAGGAAGGACGCTGTCGTCTCCGTTCCAAAGGCCAGCAGAAACACAGGCAATCTTGCGGTCACAGGCAGCGACACCTCGAGTGTCCTCACTTTGTCCTTCGCCTCGCATAAGTGCCAGGCGCGGTCGTTCAGACGCTCGGCCGGGGCGGCCAACGGGCCCTCCGGAGGCACGGCCATGACACTGTCAAAGCGCCCCCGTCGCTGCTCTTCCAGAAGCTTCATAAATGTCGCGCGCGGAATCCAGACGCTTCGCGCAGCGAGCGCCACGATGATTTCCGTGCCGAGCAGGACAATTGCGAGCGCGATCAATCCGATATCGGTCAGCACACGGAAGGTTCTTGCCTCGAGAAGACGCGGATTGCCATGGATCGTGACGGTCGCGACGATCCTGTTTCCGACCAGAATTGGTAGCGTGTCCGTCCACGCGCGAAAGCCCAGCCAAGGGGTCTGCGCGGCGTCCCGGTCGGGAGCGGTTACGTCCAGCAGCACCGCCCCACGCGACGACGTGACGGCGACGTGCCGAACCTCTGGAAAGTTGGCCACCAACGTCTCGACCTTGTTCTCAAGCCCGGCGACCGCGTCGAGCGGTATGCCAAGCTCAAGCGCGCGCTGCAGGTCCTCGCGCACAATCGTGCCGAGCAGTTCCGTGCGTTGCCGAAATTCCGGTGCGACCGCCTTGCCGAAAGCTCCGAGGGTTACAGCCGCGAAGATCGAAACGGCCACGGTCAGGATCAGCATTAGAGACAGCATAACCCTGATGCGAACGGCCTGAGGGCGTGGAGCCACGTGATCGCTCACGAGTTCGCTTCCCGCGCCCGCAGATAAGCGTTTTCTGCATCCTTCAGGGCATGCGTGATGTCTATTTCGCTGTCATGGGGGGCGGCGTCATGTTGTCCACGCCATAGCCTGCGCTCCAGATCGCGATCGGCGTCGGCGATGGCCCGGTCCGCCGCAATCTCGGGCCTCAACACGGCCTTGACCGACCAAGCGGAAACCGCGCTGCCGAGTATGCACAACAGTAGGGCCGCGGTGGCCAGGCGTCCCGCCATCGCCCATACCGCCGTATTGGCTGCTGCCCCCGAATATTCGGTGAGAAGCGCACCGACGAGAGTTTCATGGCTGTCCCTGAAGGTGATGAGATAACGATAGTCACCGCCTTCCCGGTAGCTTGATGGAAGCCCGGGCTCTTCAAGGCGCCGAAGCGTCGCTGCGCCGATGTCGCCACCGTGTTCAGGCAACGTGCTCACCATCACCGCGCCATCTGAAGCGATCACGCTCAACGCGATAATGGCACTGTCCGATTGTCGGGACCGCTCGAGGATGCCCGGCAGATTGCGAACCGAGGCAAGGTCCAGACCGATTCCGGCCGCTGCCGCCAACGGTTCTGCTGCGCGTTCCGCGACAATCCTCAACCGCTCGCGCTCCAGTTCCGAACGAACCTGGTGAAACTGCAACGTCGCAAGAACGACGAACGCGACAAGCACCGCGAGATTGATTGCCACCGACAACAGGACAAGTGCCCGATATGAATTGGAAGGCGCCGGCATGATGCGAAAGCTATGAGGCGGTCGATCCGCGTGTCAATCATGCCGGTCTTGTAACGGTTCCGACAGGGATCAAACGGAAGGGAGCTGCCAGAGCAATCACACGTGAGCCATCTGCGGCCGTCATCAAGCATTGCGGAATGACCAAACGTAGCCCGTTCCGCTACTACAATACGTTACCCGAGATCATTCGTCTCGCGGCCATGCTCTACATTCGTCCGTTGTCGCTGCGAAACATCGAGGACAGCTGCAGGAGCGCGGCCGTGAAGCGGGGGTAGAGGAATAAGTCGGGCCTTCGTGGCTTGCGCGTCGGACGACCGCTTCCCGCACATTTAGAACGCAAGCGCTCACAGCCCCAACCCCGGCCGATCGCTGAACATTCGACGAACGGCGGCGTTGGTTAATAACCCCGTCCATCGCCTACCGTCGCCGAAGGGCAAGTATCCAAGTGGGTGCCTATCGCGCAAGAAGTGGCAGCTTGAATGCGAAGATCGTGGTCCCGTCCTTGCAGGCTACCTCGATCCGACCATTGTGTGCAGTTGCGATGGAGGACGCGATATGGAGACCGAGCCCCAGTCCTTCACCTGTCGTGTGCTCGCCTCGCTGGAATGGTTGGAACAGGGTCTGCCGGACATCCTCCGGAATGGCCTTCCCGCGGTTCGCGACGGTGATTTCGACCTCGTTCTCCCGGACCATGCCTTGCACCGAAATGGGCGAGCCATGTGCTGCATGTCGCGTGGCATTGGACAGCAGATTTGACACCGCTTGCGCCACGCGCGGCGCGTCGCAACTGATCGGCCGGTCGAAGTGCAAGTCGAGCGAGATATCCTGCTCAGGTGATGCCGCACGAACCTCTTCGACGACCTGTCGAATGGCCTCCGCCAACGGGGCGTCCGGAGTTGCGGAAATCCGGATGCCGCTTCCCAACCGCGCCTTGGCATGCAGCATGATGTTGTCGATCAGGTCCCCCATGCGGTGGAGCGAAGCGCGCATCATCGGCAGGATTTGCTGCGCCCTGTCCGGCAGCGGCTCCTTGCCCAGCTGCCTGACCCCCGCCGCGAGCGCGGCGACCGGGTTACGCAGGTCATGCCCCAGCACCGCGACGAACTCTTCTTGGACCCGGGCCATCTCGCGTTCGTATTCGACGAGCCGCTCCTGCGCTTCCAGCCGCTCCTCGGTTTCCAGCCCGCGGCCGATGGTCTCCGCGAACATCTCGAGCATGGCAACCGCGCGCGGGTTCTGAACGTCGCGCGGCACGGTGTCGATCGCGCAAAGCGTGCCGAAGAAGGTGCCGTCGCTGCGGTGGATCGGTATGGAGGCGTAGCTGACGATGCCGAACTTGGCCGCTATGGGGTGATCCCTGTAGGTCTCATTCGTGGCGACGTCGCTGAACAGAACTTTCTGCGAGGTTCTTCGCACCGATTGGCAAAACGTCGACTGGATCTCGATCTCGTCACCTTCGGCCAAGCCGAAGTTGACCTCGTCCACGGTGCGACAGGCGACCCAGCGATCGGCCGTCACCCGGGCGACCGCGGCGAACCGCATGTTGGTAGCCAGCATGACAGTCTCGAGTATGGTGCCGACGAATTCACTGGCGGCCAACTTCTCGATGTCAGCCTGGAAGTCATGCATTCCGGCCAGGAAGGCTTCATGATCCTGGATGGCGGCGCGCCGCTGGGTGTCTCCGTCCACTTGTTGCCTCCATTGCCTTCGTCCTGAGTAACACGCGGCATCCAAGCGGCAATGAAGTATCTGACGTCCATACTGTGGGTGCAAGCGAGGTCGCCACAGCCGAAGGATCGGGTGCGGGACGACGGTTGTGACCGCGGATCAAAGGAGCGATGGCCATTCCGCAGCCCCGGCGGGCGTCTCAAGCAGCTCATACCTGCCTTGAGTATGCTGCCCGAATGCCCCGCCGCAGCGTGTCCGGGTCGCTCCCACCGTTACGCTCGGCGAAACAACCTCTGCTGTGAACCGGCCTCCATCATTCCGACTCCAGCGACTGCTCTTTCATCACCGATCGAAATGCCGCGGCAATCATGTTCTCGTCGTAGGGCTTCGACACGACAATGAGGTCTCCCTCTGAGGCGATGGAACCATAGCCGGTTGCCAAGATCATGGGGACGCCGCGATGCCTCAACTCTTGCGCGAGCTGGTCCGAGAATTCCCCATTCAGGTTCCGGTCGAGCATGGCGCAGTCGAAGGTCTCGATCTCGACAAGTGACCAAGCCTCGCGGAGCGAGTTTGCTGGGCCGACGACTTCCGCCCCGAGGCCCCGAAGGATCTCCACCGCATGCATGGCTATGAACAGCTCGTCCTCGACGAGCAGCACACGCTTGCCCTGAAGCTCCCCCATCACGCTTTACCACCGAGTCTGGTTCGCGGCAGGTCAATCTCGCAGGCGGTGCCGCCTGGCGGAAAGGCGATCCGCAGTTCGCCGGTCAAATCCCGCTCGACAATGCTACGAAGCAGCCTCACCCCGAACCCACTTTTCCGTCCGTTTGGGCTGGCCGGTCCATTGGATTCGAGCCAGTCGATCCGAATGCACTCCGGTCGTTCGTGGCTCGTCGAGCACCGCACGCTGAGCTTCCCATCTGACATGGAAAGGGAGCCATGCTTGATCGCGTTCGTGGCGAGTTCGTGGAGCCCCATAGATAGAGAGACCGCGGCTTTCGGCGTCAGGCGCTCGTCGGTATCGATGAACACGTGCGTTTGGCTGTCTTTGCTATCCGAGATTCCACACACGTGGAGCGCGGTGGTGAGAACATCGGACAGCATTGCGTTCGACCAGTTCTCCTTTGTGAGGAGGTCATGCGCCCCCGCAAGTGCGCGCAGACGGGCCTGAAACTTCGACTGGGCCTGCTGGGGGTCGGAGAGGTCCCGGAAGGACTGCACGGCGATGCTCTGCACGATAGCGAGCGTGTTCTTCACACGGTGGTTCAACTCCTCGACAAGCATCTGCCGCGCTTCCTCGGCGCGACGCCGGTCCTCAATATCCAGAAAGGACGTGATCGCGGCTACGATCTTGCCGGTCTCATCACGCAAGGGCCGACCGTTGACGATCCAGCGCCGCTTGCCGGCGCTGGTGTCGTAGATTACCTCGCGGCCGGTGGTCTCCTCCCCATGCTCCAGCGCCCGAATGATCGCGAGTTCGTCTTGAGAATAGCGACGGCCGTCCAAATGGCGCAGCGGCAGATCACGATAACGCTCCAGCCCGCCATTCAGTTGGTCCAACTCCATCATGCGACGTGCTTCCTGATTTATGAGCGGCGGCTTTCCCTGGGGATCACGTGCCACGCTGATGCCCACCGGCGTCGTCTCGATGACGGCCTCGAGAAACGCGCGCTCCAGCGCCAGCTCGCGCCGGCTGTTCTCAAGCGCATCTTCGGCCCGCTTGCGGTCCGTGAGGTCCAAGCCGATGCCGATCTGCCGGTCATCGGACAGCCGGACGTTGGACCAGCTCGTCTGCAAGGTCAGCCCGTGTCGCGTGACGAGGCGGATGTCCTTCCAGCCTTGGCAGCTTTCCATGAAGCGCGCCACCTCGGCCCGGTAGTCGGGGTCGGGATAACACATCTCGAATACGGGCTCGGCACGGGCTTCCTCGGTCGACCAGCCGGCCAGGCGCTCGAATTCCTGGTTCACCAGAAGCAGGTTCTTGTCCGCGTCATACATGGTGATCATCACAGGGATGATATCGACGATGCGTTGGAACAGCTCCTGTTCGCCGGCCAGGAGCTCTTCGGCATTACGCCGCGCCTCGATCTCAGCTTCCAATTTCTGCTGTGCCAGGACGGCCTCGGTGACCTCCACAGACGTCAGGACGAGCGAGGTGATGCGGCCATCTCGCCGCACGGGGGTCAGGCTCCAGTTCCACCAGGTTGGACCACGCTCGAGACCGTCATAGCGGTAGCGTTCGACGACGAAGGGCTCACCGGTCTCGGCGACCTGCCGGTATACGGCCATAACTCGGTCGGAATTGCTGGCGAACTCGGGGAGCGTCAGCCCAGCCACGCCCTTGGTGCGAAACGGCTCGTCCAGCACCTTCTGGAAGGCCGGGTTATGCGCGATGACACGGAACGGCTCCTCGGCCTCAAACAGCCCCAAGCAGGCCGGCGAGTGCTCGAAGAGCTCGGAAAGACCCGGCGCAGAATGGGCAGAAGACAGTTCGATCATGGGGATTCCTCGGCGAGAAAATCGGCGCGGCTGGTCTCGCTATGGCAAGCTAACGCCGCTTGGCTGGGCATCAACCACAAGCTCGCTGTGTCACGGCTACCGGTGTAAGGCGGTCACAATGGTGCGTTCGATTAAAAGTTCGAGGATAAGTGGGATCGCTCGAACCTGCTCTCGGCCCTTGGCGCCCCATCCAACTCAACTGGCAGCTTTACGGTAAATCGCGCACCACCGCGTTGGCTCCGTCCCCAGGTCACCTTGGCCTCGAGCTTCTGGGCCATCGCCTGAAGAATGGCCATGCCGAGGCCCTTGCTCTTGTTTGGATCGAAGTCTTCCTGAAGGCCGGGGCCGTCATCGTCGATCTCGAGCTGGAAATACCCCTCCGCCTGTTCGCCTCGAAGTCCGATGCGTCCGGCGCCGCTCTTGACCGAGTTCAGCACCAGTTCCGTTACCAGATGCCCGATCGGGACCAGTCGGTCCCGGGCCAGATTCAATGAGGGACATTCCACCTCGATCAGGCCACCTTGCGGGCACAGCGGAAAAAGCTCGCGGCTGAGCACCTGGAGAAACAGAGCCAAGTCTCCGTGTTGGGCGAGACCAGGCAGGCTCTGCTGGATCTGCCGGTGGGCTTGCGCAATGGCGCCGATGCGCGCGGCGATGTCCTTCAGCTCTGCTGCTGTCTGTCCGGAATGCTGCGCCGCCTTTCGCCGCGCGACCGAGGATATGAGTTGCAAGCTGTTCATGACACGGTGCTCGACCTCCCCGGCCATGAGTTCCTTTTCCCGCATCTCACGGCGAAGCGCCTCGTTTGTGGCGATGGCCTCGCGCCTCAGCTCAAGCTCATCCATGACCACCGCCGCCAGATTTTGAAGAATGGCGGTTTGCTTTGGCGTGATCTCCCGCGGCGCTCTGTCGATGACGCAGAGCGTGCCGAGGCCATGCCCGTCATGGGTTCTGAGCGGAATGCCGGCGTAGAAGCGAAGTCCGAACTCGCCTGCGACGAGCGGGTTGGACAGTGCCGCCGGCGCGACGGACGCGTCGGTCAGAATCCACGGTCCGTCCTGCAGGATCGCCGAGGCGCAAAGCCCCGGGTCACGGGGGATTTCCTCTACCCCATCCAACCCTGTGTGACTCTTGAACCAGATGCGGTCCTCGTCAACGATCGAGATGATCGCGATCGGGGTCTCCAGTAGCTCCGCGGCCAGGCTCGCGATCCGATCGAAGGCCCCGTCCGGCGGCGTATCCAGCACGGCATATCTGCGCACTGCGGAAAGGCGCGCAGTCTCAGCATCGTGTGACAGGATGACGTGTTCCAAGATAATGCTCTCTCCCCTTGAGCCGTCCTATCCAGGATGACGGGCCGGAGCAGCCTTGGCAAACTTAGTTTCCAGAACCTCGTCCCCCGTTTACCCTCCAGGAGGGCACGGCACGACCCCTGTATAGGCCACTCATCGTGCCGCCTACAGCGCTAAGCGGCCATCTACTTCACATACGGGGAACGGCCGCTCGCCCGCTCCGCCACGGCATCGCGAACGGCCCTCAGCGGACTTCTGAAATGTGGCGCGGGGGCGGCGGCTGGTGACCCATAGCTGTCATTCATCAAACTCCAACGGTCCTTCCAGCGTCACATTCGACGGAACTGGTCTTGCCCCCGTTTCACCGGACACTCAGGCGGTTGCGGTTTGAGCTGCGATGAATTCGCGGGGCGAGCGCATCTTCAGCCCTGAGTGCGGATGATGGGTGTTGTAGTCCTCGAACCAGTCGGCGAGCAACTCGAGGGCGGTGACCGCATCCGGCAGCGGTGTGACATGGATGTAGTCGCGCTTCAGCGTTTTCACGAAAGCCTCCGCGATGCCATTGCTCTGCGGGCTCTTCACCGGCGTGTAGCAGGGCTTCAAGCCGAGCTGCCGGGCGAAGATGCGGGTGTCCCTGGCGACGTAGGGCGAGCCGTTGTCGCTGAGCACCTCAACCGGATGCGGCGTGCGGTAGCCCCCGAAGCGGGTCTCGACGGCCCCCAGCATCATGTCGCGGATGTCCGAGCCGCTGATGCCGGCGTTCACCACGGCCCGCCAGGCGATGATCTCCCGGTCATGCGCATCGATGATGAAGGCCCCTCGAACCACATCGCCATTCCAGCATGTGAACTCGAAGCCGTCCGAGCACCAGCGAATGTTCGAGCGCATGGTGATGACCTTGCCCTCATGAAACTGCTCCGGCCGCTCGGTGTATCTGCGAGCCAGCAGAAGGTCGTGCGCCTGCATGATGCGGTAAACCCGTTTGTGGTTCACGGGCGCGGCGCCTTCGGCCCGGAGCCGCCGGTTCAGAACCGCCGCGATGCGCCTGTAGCCATAGGTCGGTCGTGCCGCCACGATCGCCGTGATCAGCGGAAGCATCACCGCGTCTTGCGCTTTGTGATAGCGCCGACGCGGCTTCGCGCTCCCGTTCAGCCGGGCATTCAGGTTCGAGCGGGAGACGCCCAGCGTCTCGGCCACGGCCTTCACCGGGAACCGCCCTTCGGCTGCGACTGCGCGAGCCAGATCGGTTTTTTTGAGCGCGACTTGTCCAGGGCTTCCTTGAGGATCTCGACCTCGAGCGTCTTGCGCCCGAGCTGCCGCTCCAACTCGCGGATGCGCTCTTCCATCTGTCGGACGGCGCGGTTGCTGGTGACATCGTCATCTCCGGACACGGCCACGGCTCCCCCATCCAGCATCAGGCGCCGCCAACGATACAACAAGTTTGCCGCCACGCCATTGCGGCGCGCGACCAACGAGATGCTGGCGCCCTCCTCCAGCGTCTCCTCGACGATCCGAAGCTTCTCGGCCGAGGACCAGCGGCGCCTGCGGCCGCCGTCGGTGATGATCTCATAGTCAGACATAAGCACGTGCTTAGGCATATACCCAAGCCTCCATGGTTATGCCCAAGTGTCCGGTCGAAACGGGGGCCAATTCACCTTCCCTCATGCTGAGTAGGCACGTCCCCACAACAGAAGAGCGACTATGAACCATCTCGAGCACTCATCGCGAGACGAGAAAGCAAGGCTACCCCGGAGGTAGGCAAGTCCGCCCGATGACCGAAAACCCACCCCCGTCCGACGGAATCCGGCCCCCGCAAGAAAACAGAGAGCACACCAGAGCGCGCACCATTGACAGGATCGACCTTATGGGTTGCATTTCAAGCAGCCGTATATTGCCGATTTCCTTTGGATTATGGAGTTTTGGCCAATATCCCGGTAACCATTGCACGGGGATCAAGAGATGAATAAAGCTGGCTCCGGCGTTGAATTTGATAACGCCACAACATCCCGCCAGACAAGCCCAGAGATAGAGAGTGTCGTTCGCGCTCGCGTTGAGCACCTTCGGGCACGCCTGCTCGACAGCTCCCGGCGAAATCCCCTGATCCAGGTTCCGTTCCGCAAGAATTCTTCCAGCCTGATCCGCTTTGTCGACGAGCTTCCGGACGTCCTTGCCGAGAGGCTGAGCAGCCAGATCTCCATGCGCCTCGCGGCACTCCCGCCAATCGACGAGCCCCTCCCCGATGAAAGCACCGATGCCTTCCTCGACGCGCTCGAGATCGCGCGCACCAGCGACGTCGCCTACCTCGCCGCATCGGCCGAGCTCGACCCGACCGATCCGGACTATGCCCAGAAGGAGATCGAACTCGAGCGGGAGCTAAAGGACCGGGTCAGGGAGGAGCTGGGCCTGCCGAAAAGGCAGACAGAGGAAAACCCGTCCCTCGCCGAGCACGCCCGCGCGCACGACATCTCCCCGAGCTACATTCTCCCCCTGGCCTCCGATGCCCACGAGGACGGGCGGCACGACGACAGTGATATCCAGACCCTCCTCCTCCCCGATCGCCTGGAGCGGGTCAGCAGGTCGCTGCATGACCGCGGACACGCCTTCGAGCGAGAGACCGGCGTGAACGTGCTGCATGCCGCATTCGGCATTCTGGAGTGGAGCGAGCCGGGGTCGAGCCGAAGCCCCGCCCTGTCGCCCCTCCTGCTTCTCGAGATCCGCATGGAGCGCAAGAAGGCACCCGGTGGCGCCGAGTATCACATCTGCGGCGAAAACGAGCTCTCGCTCAACACGACCCTTGCCCAGACCCTGTCCGCCCAGTTCGGTCTCGAGTTGCCCCCATTCGAAGGCGGGTCCGTCGAAGACTACTTCCAGCAGGTCTCCGACCTGGCCCCCAAGGGATGGCACTGGGCCCTGCGCCGCGAGGCGCTGGCCGGTGTCTTTCCGTCCAGTCGGATTGCGATGTATCGAGATCTCGAGCCCGAGAACGGGCCGGTGGTCGAGAGCCCGCTCGTTCAATCGATGCTCTCCTCGGTCGGAGGCGGCGGCGCCAGCTATGCTGAGGACTACGATACAGACGACCCGGAGATCGAGCGCTGCGTGCCGCGCCTCATCATGGATGCCGATGCCTCGCAGTTCTCCTCTCTCGTCGATGTGGCAAACGGGTCCAACGTGGCCATTGAAGGTCCTCCCGGATCAGGGAAAAGCCAGACGATCGTCAACCTGATTGCCTCGGCGATGGCCGACGGTAAGCGGGTCCTCTTCGTGGCCGAGAAGCTGACGGCGCTCGACGTGGTGCGCAACCGCCTCGATGCAGCCGGCCTCGGAGAGTTCATCCTCCCCCTGCAAGCCGGGCGTGGATCGCGCGATGCGGTCTTCCAGAGCCTCGAGGACCGGATCGGCATGGAGCGTCCGCGTTCGGGCTCTGCCGCCGCCCACAAGGCACGCCACGAAGCCCTCTGCCGGCGTCGCGAGGAGATGCAGCTGCACCTCGACACCCTGGGCACCAAGATGGGTCAGACCGGCCTTACGGTTCACGAGGCCCTCGGACAGGCCATCGCCACCGCCCGGCATCTCGACGGGTTGCCGCGCGACATCCGCCGGATCAGGCTCACGGCACCCGAGCAGATCGACCCCGAGACGCGCGAGTCGATCCTCGCTGACGCGAAGATGGTTTTCGACCGGCTTGGCGGCGCCGGGCACATCGCCCCCTTCTGGCGGCGAGCACGGCAAGCGCCCCTGCGGGTCGACGAGGCCGAGGACCTCGCCACGGATCTGCTGACCCTTGCGCGCGGCATCGAGGCCTTCCGCCGCTTCGCGGCCAAGGAGGTCGCATGCGCCTTCCTTCCCGATGAGCCGATCGACGCCGATCCGGGCGCGACGATCGAAGCGCTGAAGGTGCTCGGGGAGAACGAGACGATCGACCCCGAGATCGCCCGCGGCCTGCTCGACGACGCCTTCCGGCAGGCGGCCGAGGAGGCCTGCGAAGCACGTGATGATGAGCAGCAAGCAAGCCAGGATCTTGCCAATCTACTGCGCGATCCGGAGGCCGAGGACGTGGATGAGCTTCTGGCCGCGGCCCGAGAGTTCGCCGAAGCCGACGAGGGCGAGATTGCCCCCAAGGCCATCCACGAAGAGGTCCGCGAGCTTGAAGAGAGCTGCGAGGGCATGGCGCACAAGCACGCCCTCGCCGCTGGCCTACCGGCGCGCTGGGCCGAGCAGGCCTGCCAGGCCGGCGCCACGCTTGCCGACCTGAGGCTGGACGCCGAGATGCTTCTGCGCACCCCCGAAGCCATTCTGGCCCGCCGGCAGCCCGACGACGCGCGCACCACGCCGGCCCTCGCCCGGGAGGCCGCCACGACGCAAAGAAAGCTCGCCTCCGATCTCGCGGCTCTCCAGAAGGACCTCCCCACTGCGGGCAGCCACCAGACGCGTGAGATCTCCGCAGCCGCCAATGCCATCGAAGAGGCCGGCATGTTCCGGTTTTTCTCCCAGACCTACAAGTCGGCCTGGAATTTCTTCCGCGACGACCTCGGCGGCAACCCCAAGTCTGACCGCGGCATCGCCGCGGCCCGCCTGCGCGACTACGCCGCTTGGGCCGAGCGCCGCGACAGCTTCGCCGGGGAGGTGCGCTTCACCACGGCGCTGGGCACGCTCTTTTCCGGCCTCGACAGTGATGCCACCCAACTCGAGGCGCTGGCCAGTTTCCACGAGACCGTCGCACGCATCAGCCAGGGCGATGAGCGACTGCGCTACGCTCTCGAGGCCGCACCCCTCGATCCCGTGCGGGACTTCGCGAGCGAGCCTGACATGCCCAGCTCGTTGATCCAGGAACTCGCCAAGCAGATCGAGGAATCGCGCGCAGACCTGTCAGAGGCGCGCGAAGACCTCGAAGAGGCGCGGCGCATCTGCGCTCGCTTCCATGATGCACCCTGCCTTGACCTGGAGCTGATCGACCGCGCGATCGACGCCCGACGGCGCATCCAGGCGTCTCGCCGGGCATTCGAGGCCTCGCCGGCCCGCATGCTCCTCGAGGCGCAGCCCGACACGGAGGTTCTGCGCGCGGCGATCGCCGTTGCCGGCGCCATCAAGACCCTGCCCGACGCCGAGGTCGCTCTCGAGGCACTCGGCTCCGGGAGGATCGCCGAGATCATCGAAAGCGCCCAGCGTCTATTCGACAAGCAGGGCAGCCTCCAAGAAGAGGCCGCCTCGATCGCAGGCGAGCTCGATCTTCCCGACCCGCAGGAACGCGGGCCCTTGCGCCTTCTCGCAGACCGCGAGGCGGAGATCGAGGCAGCGGTGGCCGCGCCACAGGGGCTCGCAGTCTCGCCGCGCTCGAGGCGCGCGAGCTGGGCGCTCTCACGGACTGGGTTCAGTCCAGCGAGGGTGCCGCGCACCTCGGCGACCTCGTCGAGATCACCGACGCCATCATCGCCCGCAGCCTCACAGATTACATCCAAGCCCGGCACGGCGCCATTCTCGATGCCCGGGACGGGGCCGATCTCGACCGGCTGCGCTCCGAGATCGCCTCCATCGACGCCGATCTCACGCGGCTCGCGCGCGACGCCATCCGGGAGGATTTGCTCGAGCGCAGCGCGCCGCCCGCAGGCAATGGCACGGGCAAGGTGGGCACCTACACCGAGATGAGCCTCATTCGGCATGAACTTACCAAGGTGCGTAACCGGATCGGCGTGCGCAGCCTCACCTCGCGCGCCGGCGCGGCACTGATCGATCTCAAGCCCTGCTGGATGATGTCGCCTCTCGCGGTGGCGCAATACCTGCGCAGCGGCTTCGCCTTCGACCTCGTCGTCATCGACGAGGCCTCGCAGATGACGCCCGAAAATGCGCTGGGCGCAATCATGCGGGCGCGCCAGTTGGTCGTCGTCGGCGACACCAAGCAGCTGCCGCCCACGAGCTTCTTTTCCAAGGTGCTCGACGATTCCGACGAGGACGAGGACGCCCGCACCGACAGCGAAAGCATCCTCGACATGGCCAACACCACCTTCACGCCGGTGCGCCAGCTGCGCTGGCACTACCGCTCGCGCCACCCCAATCTGATCGCCATCTCCAACAAGATGGTCTACGACGATCAGCTCACGATCTTCCCCGCGGCCCGTGACAACGATCCCGACCTGGGCGTCGAGCTTGTTGAGATCGAGGGTGAGTATCGCAAGGGGCGCAACATTCCCGAGGCCCATGCCATCGTGCAGGGCGCCGTCCAGCACATGCGCGATCATCCCGAGAGATCGCTCGGCATCGCCACGATGAACAAGGATCAGACCGAGCTCATCATGGCCGAGTTCGAGCGCGAGCGGGCGCGCCACCCGCATGTCGAGGCCTATATCGATCGCTGGGCCGAGCGGGACGACGGGCTCGAGGAGTTCTTCGTCAAGAACCTCGAGACGATCCAGGGCGACGAGCGCGACGTGATCATGATCTCCACGCTCTACGGACCCGACGCGGAAACCGGCAAGGTCTACCAGCGCTTCGGACCCGTGAACTCCGTGCACGGCCACCGGCGCCTCAACGTGCTCTTCTCCCGCGCCAAGGAGAAGATCGTGACCTACACCTCAATGAAGCCCACGGATATCCAGGCGGAAGGCAAGGCCTACGGGGTGGCCATGCTGCGGGCCTGGCTCGAGTTCTCGCGAACCGGCCAGATCACCGAGATCCAGACCGAACGGAAATCGACCGACAGCCCCTTCGAGGATTTCGTCATCTCCCAGATCGAGGCGGCCGGATACGAGGCCGTGCCGCAGGTGGGTGCATCGGGCTACCGGATCGACATCGGCGTCCGGCATCCAAGCTGGCCCTACGGCTTCATCCTGGCCGTGGAATGTGACGGTGCACCCTTCCATTCCTCGCGCTCGAGCCGCGACCGAGACCGGCTTCGCCAGCAGGTCCTCGAAGGCCTTGGCTGGCACTTCCATCGCATCTGGTCGACCGATTGGTTCCGCGACCCGCGCCGCGAGATCGAAAAACTGCGCACAGCCCTTGATGCGGCCCTCGAGCGGGCCAAGGCCGAAGAGGCGCAACGCCAGGAAGACCGTGCCGCGGCGGCAGAGCGCGCCCGGCGCGCCGCCGAAGAGGCCGCTAAGCGGGCGGCGGAGCTTGAGGCGAAGGTGGGCGAGGAGACCGATGAGAGCGCCCAGGGGCAGCTCTTCGATCTCGCATCCACGCCACCGGCCGAGGAGCAGGCCCCGAACGCTCCGGAGGCGAGTAGCGCCACCTCGTAAGCCTATCGCAATGAGCACCCACGCCAGCCCGGGGACACCTTCGGGCTGGCACCCCTCAATGGCTCCCGGAGGGCTGTAAACGGTCCAATCTTCCGGGAATGCCTCTCATTCCCGCCTCCGGCCTCCCGCGGCAGGAAGGCTTGCGTCTGGGACATGGCTGAGGTGCTGCATGGCCAAGGCATGCCGGTCGCCGATGCGGTGAGCCAAGTCGGCATAACGCAGCAGAGCTACCACAGGTGGCGAAGGCAATATGGCGGCATGAGCCAGAGCCAGCTGAAGTGGCTGAAGGAACTTGAGAAAGAGAACCAGCGGCTTAGACGGGCGGTCTCCGACCTGACACTCGACAAGCTCATCCCGACCGAGTCTGCACGGGAAACTTCTAAGCCCCTTGCGCCGACGCCGGTGCATCGACCATGTGAGGCAGGAGGGTGGCTTGGGGGTCGAAACCTGAGTGTCAACGCGTAACAAAAGTGGGTCCGTAACACTGTTACAAATTGACATGTAACCTACTGATAAATATATATCCCTTGAAAATTCAATCCTGTCCAGCAGCACCACCTTCCCCCTTCCGCGAGATCGCCCCCGGGTCCGGCAGCTGCCGTTGACGCCGGAGCACCCCGCCGCCATCCTGCCGGCGAGGCACGAAGGTTTCCGTTTTCAGGGCATTCCACATGCAATTTATCGAGCAATATCAATCGGTCATCCTGCTGGCCATCCTGGCGGCGCTGGTCATCGCGGGGCTCGCGCGAATGCTGGGCGGGCGCCGCGCCGCCGGCCCCGATCCGGCGATGCAGCGCGAGAACACCGAGCTGCAGACCCGGCTGGCGACGCTGGAACGCCAGCACGGCGCGCTCGAGGATGCCCGGGCGGGGCTGCAGGACAGGCTGGGCGCGGCGCAGGCCGAGATCGCCAGCCTGACGGTCGAGCGCGACGGCGCCCGGCAGAGCCTCGCCGAGGAGCGCGCCCGGCTCGAGGCGGCGGTGGCGCGGCTCGAGGCCGGCGCCGCCGAGCGCGAGGACCGCCATGCCGCCGCGCTGGAGGAGCTGCGCCGCGACCGCGAGGCCGCGCTCGAGGCGCAGCGCCGGGCCGCCGAGGCGGCGCGCGGGGAGGCCGCGGCGGAGCGCGCTGCGCTGGCCGACCAGCTGCGCCAGCTCGACGCCACGCGCAGCCGGCTCGAGGCCGAGCTGGCGGCGCAGAAGGAGAGCCACGAGCGGCTGCGCGCCGAAACCGAACGCAACCGCGACCAGTTCGTGCAGCATTTCCGCAACATCTCGTCCGAGCTGCTCGACAGTCAGCGCAAGCAGACCACCGAGTTCCAGCGCGGCGAGCTCGAGAAGGTGATCGAGCCCTTCAAGGTCGAATTGACCGGCCTGAAATCGAACCTCAAGGAGCTGCATGACCGCTCCGAGAGCCAGCGCAAGGAGCTGGGCGGCCAGATCGCGCTGATGCAACAGCAGGCCTCAAAGCTGTCCGACGACGCCCACGCCCTCGCCGTGGCGCTGCGCGGCGAGAAGAAGCGCCAGGGCGATTGGGGCGAAACCATCCTCGACCGCATCCTCGAGGTGGCGGGGCTCGTCGAAGGCACGCATTTCACCCGCCAGGGCAGCGTGACCAATGCCGAGGGCCGCCGCCTGGTGCCCGACATCGTGGTGCACCTGCCGCAGGACCGCGACGTGGTGATCGATTCCAAGGTCTCGCTGAACGCCTACAGCGACCTGGTGAACGCCCAGGACAAGGAGGCGGAGGCGGCGGCGCTGAAGCGCCACGCGGCGGCGGTGCGGGCGCATTGCCGGGCGCTCGGCGGCAAATCCTACGACGATCTGGGCTACCAAACGGTGGATTCGGTGCTGATGTTCATGCCGGTGGACGGCGCGCTGACCGCGGCGCTGAGCCAGGATTCCGACCTGATGATCCAGGCCGCCGAACAGGGCGTGCATCTGGTCACGCCGGCGACGCTGATGCCGATCCTGAAGATCGTCGATCACCTCTGGACCATCGAGCAGCGCAACCGCAACGTCGAGGACATCGTCGAACGCGCCGGGCGGCTGCACGACAAGTTCGTGCTGGCGGTCGAATCTGTGCAGGCGATCGGCCAGCATCTCGACAAGGCGGTGGGCGCGCATGGCGAGGCGCTGAACCGGCTGTCGCAGGGTTCGGGCAACGTGCTGCGCCAGGTCGACCAGCTGCGCCGGCTGGGCGCCAAGACCCGCAAGACGCTGCCCTCGGAGCTTCTGGAGATGGCCGACGAGCCGGACCCCGAGGAGCAGGCGCCGGACGCGGCCGGCGACCGCGACCGCTCGGTTCCGGCCGAGTGAGGCGGGCGGGGCACCGCCCTCCCCCGTGGCCGGCGCGCGGGCCGCGGGACAGGTCCCCCGGGCGCGGCTATCTGCGTATGGTGTGGGACGTGGTGCCGGCAGAGGGACTCGAACCCCCGACCCCGAGATTACAAATCACGTGCTCTACCAGCTGAGCTATACCGGCCTGGTGCCGCCCTCCTAGACCGCCGGGGGCAGCGGGGCAAGGGCCCCTGCCCCGCCGGTCAGGGTGTCTTGGGCGCCTCGTCGGCATCCGCGCCCGGCGCGTCGAGCACCGCCCAGGTGGCGTCGCGCGGCGGCGCCGGCGGGTCGATGCAGCGACGCTGGTGCAGGTGCACCTTGGCGATGAAATGCGCCGAGATCGGCGCCGTGACGAACAGGAAGGCCATGATCAGGATCTCGTGCAGCGAGCCCTCGTGATGCACGAAGGCGCGCAGCATCGACGCGGCGAGCAGGGCGCCGACGCCCAGCGTGCCGGCCTTGGTCGGCGCGTGCAGCCGCTTGGTCGGGTCGTCGAGCTTCAGGAGCCCGAAGGACCCGATCAGGGTGAACACGGCGCCGATCACCAAGAGCGCCGCGATGGCGAGGTCGGCAATCTCGATGAGGGTCATTCGATCAGGTCTCCCCGCAGCACGAAGCGGCAATAGGCCACCGTCGAGACGAAGCCCAGCATCGCCACGATCAGCGCCGCCTCGAAGTAGATCTGCGTGCCCTGGGCGATGCCCAGCAGCACGATCAGGCCGATGGCGTTCAGCACCATGGTGTCGAGCGCGAGGATGCGGTCGCCGGTCCACGGCCCGATGATCAGCCGCACCATGGCGAGAACCTGCGCCAGCGACACCGCGGCGAAGGCGCCGTAGAGCGCGAGTTCGGCAAGGCGGTCGGCGGTCATTCGAAGATCTCCTTCAACCGGCGTTCGTAGCGGCGCTTGATGTCGTCGCGCACCGCCTCCGGGCTGTCGGCGTCGAGCGCGTGGACCAGCAGCGAATGGCCCTCGCTCGAAAGGTCCGCCGACACCGTGCCCGGGGTCAGGGTGATGGTGCCGGCGAGGATGGTGATCGCCTCGGGCGTGCGGATGTCGAGCGGCACCACCACCCACATCGAGCGCATCTTGGAATTCGAGCGGGTCAGCACGATCCAGGCCACCACCACGTTGGCCACGAAGATGTCCCAGATCACCACCAGCGAGTAGAGGAACATCTTCCAGGGGTTGATGTGGCGCGGCGCATCCGGCCAGTACGGGTAGCTCACCTGCGGGATCAGGATGCCCAGAAGCACGCCCAGCACCACCGCGTTCACCCCGAAGGAATTGGTCAGGATGCAATAGGTCAGGGCGAGCAGGATCGACAGGTAGGGATGCGGCAGGATCCGCCGGAACAGGCGCGTCATCTCAGTGGCCTCCCTCGTCCTCGGCGACGCCGTCGCCATCGCCGTGATCGCCCGACGAGCCGCCCGCCTCGCCGCCGCTCCCGGACGTGTCACCGGCGTCCTTGCTCTTCTTCTTGATCTCCTTGCCCGGGCTTTCCAGCACGGTGGAGATGTAGGGCGCCGGGGCGAAGAGCTGCGCCGCGGTGGCCTGCATCACGCGCATCGCCGGCCCGGCGAAGACGGTCTGCAGCGCCAGCAGCCCCAGCAGCAGCCCGATGGCGATCAGCGGCAGCGGCGAGATGCGCTCCAGCACCGGGGCCGGGGCGGACTCCGTGTTGTCCATCTCGGTGCCGGGATCGTCCGGCCCGCAATCGACCTGGCGCGCCTTCCAGAACACCGTGGAGCCGGCCCGGGCGAAGCCCACCACCGCGATCAGCGAACCCGACAGCACCACCGCCCAGACCCAGACCATGCGCTCGGTGCCGAAGGCCGCGTCGAGGATCAGAAGCTTGCCGATGAAGCCCGAGAGCGGCGGCAGCCCGGCCTGCGCGATGGCGGCGGCGAAGAACAGCCCGGCCAGCAGCGCGGCGCCGGCGAAGGGCCGCGCCGGCACCAGCCGGCCGCCGCCGCTGCGGTTGCCCTCGACGAGGTCGGCGATCAGGAACAGCGCCGCCGTGGCGAGGGTGGAATGCACCGCGTAGTAGAGCGCCGCCGCCACGCCCTCGGGCGTCAGCATCGCCACCGCGCTCATCAGCATGCCCATCGAGCCCACCACCGAGAAGGCCACCAGCCGGTCGAGCCGGCGCGCGCCCAGCACCCCGATCATGCCGATGGCGAGGCTGAGCAGCGCCAGCGGCTGCAGCCAGAGATCGAACAGGCCCTGCGTGGCCTCGAGATCGGGCGGGAAGACCAGCGTGATGACCCGGATGATGGCATAGGCGCCGACCTTGGTCATGATCGCGAAGAGCGCCGCCACCGCGCCCGGCGCCTCGGCATACGACGAGGGCAGCCAGAATTGCAGCGGCACGATCGCCGCCTTGACCAGGAACACCATGATCAGCAGCACCGCGGCGACCCGGATGCCGGCATTGGCCTCCGGCCCGATGGAGGCGACGCGGCCGGCGAGATCGGCCATGTTGAGGGTCCCGGTCTCGGCGTAGAGGGTGCCCAGGGCGAACAGGAACAGCGTCGAGCCGAGCAGGTTGTAGAGCACGTATTGCGTGCCCGCCTTCACCCGCCGCGTGCCGCCCGAGAAGATCATCAGCCCGTAGGAGGCGATGAGCAGCACCTCGAAGAACACGAAGAGGTTGAAGACGTCGCCGGTCAGGAAGGCGCCGTTGATGCCCATGATCTGGAACTGGAAGAGCGGGTGGAAGCCGCGGCCCCGCGCGTCCCAGTCGCTGCCCATCACGTGCAGCAGCACCAGCACCGCCAGCGCCGAGGTCAGCAGCAGCATCAGCGTCGATAGCCGGTCGGCCACCACCACGATGCCGAAGGGCGCCTCCCAGTCGCCGAGCTGGTAGAGCGTCACGTGGCCGTCCGAGGCGCCGACGAACAGCCCCAGCGCGACGGCGAGCACCGACACCGCGCCGGCCATCGAGAAAGCGCGCTCGATGCGGAGGTGATGCCGGGTGACCAACAGCATGAAGGCGGCCAGCAGCGCCGGCAGCACGACGGGCGCGATGATCCAGTGGCTCATGGGCGGGCCTCGTTCTCGCGCGGGGTGCCGGTCTCGCCGGGCAGGTCGTCGACGTGGTCGTCATCGGCGCCGAGATAGGCGCCCAGCGCGATCACCACGACCACCGCGGTCATCCCGAAGGAGATCACGATGGCGGTCAGCACCAGCGCCTGCGGCAGCGGATCGGTGTAGCGCTCCACCCCGTCGTTGAGGATCGGCGGCGCGCCGACGGTGAGCCGGCCCGAGGCGAACAGGAAGACGTTCACCGCGTAGGTCAGCAGCGACATGCCGACGATGACCGGGAAGGTGCGCAGACGCAGCACCAGGTAGAGCCCGGCCGCGGTCATCACGCCGACGGCGCTGGCGACGATCAGTTCCATGTCAGTGGTCTCCTCCGGCGGTGCTGTCCCGCGACGGGTCGATGTCCATGGCGTATTCGCTCGGCACCGCGGCGCTGCGCCGCGCCAGGCGCGAGAAGCTCTCGAGCGACAGCAGCACCGCGCCGACCACCGCGAGGAACACGCCGAGGTCGAACAGCGCCGCGGAGGCGATCTCGAATTCGGTGAGCAGCGGCGGGTCGACATAGCCGAAGGACGAGGTCAGGAATTCGTGCCCGGTGAACCAGGCGCCGATGCCGGTCAGCCCGGCGATCAGCACGCCGGCGCCGACGATGGCGTGGTAGGCGAAGCGCTGGCGCTCGGCCGCCCAGGTGAAGCCCGAGGCCATGTATTGCATGACCACCGCCACCGCCGCCACCAGACCGGCGATGAAGCCGCCGCCGGGCAGGTTGTGGCCGCGCAGGAAGATGTAGACGCCGACCAGCAGCACCACCGGCATGATCACCCGGGTCAGCACCACCATCATCAGCGGGTGGCGGTCGCCGGCCAGCGACCGGTCGGGTTCGCGGTTCAGCAGCCGGGCGCGGACCGGCCCGGACAGCAGCGCCTCGGTGAGCCCGAAGATGACCAGCGCCGCGATGCCCAGCACGATGATCTCGCCGAAGGTGTCGAAGCCGCGGAAATCCACCAGGATGACGTTGACGACATTGGTGCCGCCGCCGCCGTAATAGGAATTCTCGAGGTGGTAGTCCGAGATCGTCGGCGCGGCGAAGTCGCGCAGCAGCAGGAAGAAGCACAGCGCCGCCGCGGAGGCGCCGCCGGCGATGGCGATCAGCGCGTCGCGCAGGCGGCGCCCGGCGGAGCTTTCGCGCGGCGTCTCGTTGGGCAGGAAGTTCAGCGCCAGCAGCATCAGCACCACGGTCACCACCTCGACCGAGATCTGCGTCATGGCGAGGTCGGGGGCGCTGAAATAGGCGAAGCCCACCGACACCATGGTGCCGATGATGCCGACCAGGATCAGCGCGCCGAGACGGTTGCGGTGGTGCAGCACCAGAAAGCCGCAGGCGGCGACCAGCATCAGCCAGCCGGCCGCCGCGACGGCGCTCGGCGTACTGGCGCCGCGCGCCAGTCCGGCGGCCTCGCCGGTCACGAAGGCATAGGTCCCGGCGGCGATGACGGCGGCCGCGAAGATCGCGGCATAGCGCGTGAAGGCGCCGTTGTGCAGCCCGTGGGTGACGCGCCGCGCCAGCCCGACGGCCCCGGCGATCACCGCGTCGAAGATGGTCTTGGCCTCGGGCCGCGGGGTGCCGTCCCAGCCCTTTTGCAGCCAGCGGTGCAGCAGCAGCAGGACGAGGCCGCCGAGCACCGCCACCGCCGACATGTAGAGCGGCACGGTGATGCCGTGCCAGATCGCCAGGTGGTAGCCCGGCACCTCGGCCGCGCCGCCCAGCACCGCGCCGGTCACCGCCTTGACCAGCGGCTCGGCGAGGAACGGCGCGAGGCCCAGCACCACCACGATCACCGCGAGCAGCGCCGGCGGCAGCCACATCCCGGCATTGGGGTCGTGCGGCGTCGACGGATAGTCGTCGCGCACCGGGCCGAAGAAGGTGTGCCAGATGAAGCGGAAGGAATAGGCGGCCGAGAACAGCGCCCCGAACACCGCCACCGCCGGCACCAGCCAGTCGGGGCCGTAGAGCTTGGTGTGCAGCGCCTCCTCGAGCATCATCTCCTTGGAGACGAAGCCGTTGAAGAGCGGGATCCCGGCCATCGACAGGCCGCTCACCACGGCGATCGCGAAGGTGACCGGCATCAGCTTGCGCAGCCCGCCGAGGCGGCGGATGTCGCGGGTATGGGCCTCGTGGTCGACGATGCCCGCGCACATGAAGAGCGCCGCCTTGAAGCTCGCATGGTTGAGGATGTGGAACACCGCGGTCATCGCCCCGAAGGCGGTGCCGGTGCCCAGCAGGAAGGTGATCAGGCCGAGATGGCTGACCGTGGAGAAGGCCAGCAGCGCCTTCAGGTCATGCTTGAAGAGCGCGATCACCGCGCCCACGCACATGGTCACCAGACCGGCGGTGGAGACGGTGTAGAGCCAGGCCTCGGTGCCCGACAGGACCGGCCACATCCGCGCCATCAGGAAGATCCCGGCCTTCACCATGGTCGCCGAATGCAGGTAGGCCGAGACCGGCGTCGGCGCCGCCATGGCGTGCGGCAACCAGAAGTGGAACGGAAACTGCGCCGATTTGGTGAAGGCGCCGAGCAGGATCAGGATCAGCGCCGGCAGGTAGAGGTCGGATTGCTGGATCAGCTCGCGGTTCTCGAGGATCACCGTCAGGTCGTAGCTGCCGACGATCCGGCCCAGCAGCAGCATGCCGCCGATCATCGCCAGCCCGCCCATGCCGGTGGTGGCCAGCGCCATGCGGGCGCCCTGCCGGCCCTCGGGCAGGTGCTTCCAGTAGCCGATCAGCAGGAAGGAGGACAGCGAGGTCAGCTCCCAGAAGACCAGCAGGAGCAGGATGTTGTCGGACAGCACGATGCCCACCATGGCGCCCTGGAAGAGCAGCAGGTAGCTGAAGAACTCGCCCATATTGTCGTTGCGCGACAGGTAGTAGCGCCCGTAGGCGATGATCAGCAGGCCGATGCCGAGGATCAGCGCCGCGAAGAAGAAGCCCAGCGGGTCGAGGAACAGCGTGGCGTTGAGCCCGAGATCGGGCAGCCATTCGGCCCGCGCCGTCACCGTCTCGCCGCGCAGCATCGCCGGCAGGTGCGACAGCAGGCCTGCCAGCGCGGTCAGCGTCACCGCGAGCGTGCCGGTGGCGCAGGCCTTGCGCCCGGCGCCGTTGAGAAGCCCGGGCAGCAGGGCACCGAGAAACGGAAGTACAACGAGGATAAAGAGCGACACCGGGGCTCCTGACCGTGACCGGGGTTTCGTGGCGCCCCGATTACTGCGAAAGTTTCGCCCGAGGCTCAAGGGGCCGCGGCGCGAATTCCTCGCCAGTCGCCTCGGCGCGGGCGGGCCCGCCGGGCACCGCGCGGTCCGACAAGGCCGCGGCGCCGCGCCCCGGCCGGCGCCGCATCGCAGGCCGCCGCCGCGACCACGCGCCGCAACGCCTCTGCCCGACGCGCGGCGGTTTCCCGCCCCGATGCGTCGCGCCTGCCCCGCCCGACGCGCCCATGCGCGCGGTCCGAGGCACCGTGGCTGTCCTGCCCAATGCGCCCGTTCGCGCGGTCCGAGGCGTCGCGCCTGCCCCGCCCGACGCGCCCATTCGCGCAGTCCGAGGCGTTGCGCCTGCCCAGGCCGACGCGCCCAATTGCACAGTCCGAAGCGTTGCGCGTGCCGCGCCCGACGCGCCGCGGGAGCCTTGTGTCGCGCGGTGCCTTGTGCCACCCGGCGCGGATCACCCGCCGCCGCGCCGGGCGCGCGGCCTCGGCGCGCTCAACGCCGGCCCCGGACGGCGCCGGGTGCAGGGCGCTTGCGCCCGCGCCCGCGCCGCAACCGCTTTCCGTCGCGCCCGCGTGCCGCTGCTCCTTGGAGACGGCCGGGGCGGGTCAGCCCTCGGTCCGGAACAGCGGCAGGGCCACGTGCAGCAGCGTGCCGCCGCGCCGCCCCGGCGCGAGGAACTCCGCCTGGCCGCCGTAATGCCGGGTGATGCGGCGCAGCACCGCCAGCCCCATCCCGGCACCGTTGTCGACATCGCGCGAGACCAGCTTGACCAGCGGCTTGAAGACGGATTCGCGGTCCGCCTCGGCGATCCCGGGGCCGTTGTCGCGGATGTAGAGGTGCCAGCGATGCGTGCCGACGCGGCCAATCACGGTGATCCGGCTGGCGCCGTGGCCGTGCCGCGCAGCATTGACGATGGGGATGGCGAACACCCGCCGAAGGTCGGTGATGCCGATCGGCACCCGGATCTGCGGCAGGCGCACGCGGATCGACAGGGTCCGGGCCTCGGGCAGGCCCTCCAGCACCTCCTCGAGCACCCGCTCGACGCTGCAATATTCGTGCGTCTGCAGCCGCCCGACGCGGGAATATTCCAGCAACCCGCTGATCAGGAGGTCGAGCCGCCTTGCATGCCGGCCCATCAGGTCGAGCGTGCGCGCGGTGTCGCCCGGCAGCGCGATGCCGGCGTTCTCGAGATCCTCGGCGAACCAGACCGGCAGTTCGGTCAGGGCGCGCACCGAAGCCCGCAGATCGTGCGAAAGCCGGTAGACCAGTTCGTCGGTCGGGTCCTGCCGCGCCTCGTCCGGGATCGCCCCGCCGATGATGATCGGCTCGCAGGCAGTCTCGGCGGGCAGGGCGGCGTCGCTCCGGAACATGGCGGCACTGGCTTCGGTCATTGCTTGCTCTCCTCGTTAAAATCGGTCGCGATGCCGCGGGCGGCGGCGCCGGTCGTGTCGCGCAGGCTGCTGCGGAGATCGTCGGGGTAGCGCGCCCGCAGCGCGCGCCAGCGCTCCGCCTGGCGGGCCCGGCCGGTGCGGTGGGTCAGCAGGTCCCAGCTTTCGGCGATGCGCGCCAGCGCCCGGCCCGGCGTGACCTCGCCGTCGAGCGCCAGCCGCAGCCAGCGTCCCAGGGTGGCGAAGTAATCGTTGCGGCGCGCCAGGTAGAGGTCGGGCATGGCCTGCTGCAGCCCGTTGCGGTGCACCTCGAGGAAGGCCGGCGAATAGACCTCGCGGATGCGGGCATCGTGGTAATGCTCGCGGCGGAACGGGTCGAAGAAGCCGCCGGCCTGGCGCACCGCCAGGGTGGAGACCCGGGCGCTGGCGGCGTGCAGGCAGAACCGGTAGGCGCGGTCGGGATCGCGGCAATGCCGCGCCACGACGTAGCTCCAGCCCCAGTTGAAATAGGAGACCGGGTGGTGGCGCCCGTCCCAGGACCCGCCCGGGGTGGCCGCGACGACGACCCGGTCGCGCATCCGGCCATCCGGGCCGCGCAGGTACTTCTGTGTCCCGCCCCAGCCGAGATTGGCATAGACATCGCCGCGGTCGTAGCGCCGCCAGTTCGCGCCCAGGGCCGAGATCGCGCCGGCCTGGTGGGCCTCGCTGGCAATCATCTCCTCGAGCGCGGCGCGGCCCTCGGCGCCGGCGATCTGCGGCGCCATGTCGGGGCCGAAGGGCCAGATTCCCTTGGCGTGGAAGCGCAGCCACCATTCCCAGCCAAGATAGTTCGGGCTGCGCACCATGGCGCCGCCATAGCGCCCGGCCTCCGGAGCGTGGAAGAACGCCATCTGCCGGTCGAAGGCGGTCCAGTCGCGGGGCGGCGCCAGCGCCTCGCCGAAGCGGTCGGCATAGCGGGCGGCGAGGTCGCGATCCTCCATCATGTCGCGGTTGTAGAAGGCGAGATAGACGTCGCCGTCGGTCTGGTAGCCGTAGAGCCGGCCGTCGAACCGGTCGCCGTTGCGGTACAGCATGGAGCGGGTGAATTCCGCCGGCTCGTGCCGGGCGGCGTGGCTGTCGAGCGGCAGGATGGCGCCGGCCTCGGCGAGGTCGGGGATGCCGTAGGTCGCCGGCAACGCCACGTCGAAGCGCAGCCGCGGCGCCACCGCCTCGAGCAGGATGGCGGTGTTGATCTCCTCGGTGGGCACCGAATGCAGCTCCGCCCGGATGCCGTGCGCGGCCTCGAAGCTGCGCACCACGGGCCGCAGGTTGGCCTCGCTGCCCTCGGGCATCAGCACCCGCAGCGGCGACGCCGCGCTCGGCGCGCCGCGCGGACGGCGGTCCGCCGCCGCGGCCGGCAGCCCGCCCGCCGCCCCGAGCGCGGCCAGTCCGGCGAGCAGCGTCCTGCGTGTCTGAGCGGGCATCCGAGAATCTCCGTCGCGGCAATCGGGGCCCAGATTGCGCCGTGGATTTTAACGTCCGGTAAACAATTTCAGAGGATTACTGCCGAAGCGGAGGCTGCTGCGGAGGTCGGCCCGGATGACATTGGTGCGCAAGCTGAGGCTCTGCCTGGCGGTCACCGCGCTGCTCCTGGTCGGGCTCGGCGCCGCCGGCGCGGTGCAGGTCGACCGGCTGGCGCGCAACCTGCGCCAGCTCGAGGCCACCACCGTCCCGGCGCTCGACCAGGTGGTCCGGCTGACCCGGCATGCCGCCGCGCTCGGCGATCTCGAGCGTCAGGTGCGCAACGCCGCCGACGCCGCGGCGCTGGCCGACCTCGCCGGGCTGGCCGAGGCGACGCTGGGCGAGCTCGAGCGCACCCTGCTGGCCGGGCCGGGGGGCGCGGGCGCCGCCACCGGCGCGCTGGCCGAGGATCTCGCCGGCGCCTTCGCCGCGGCGCTCGAGGCCCGGCGCCGGAGCTTCGAGCTGCAGCGCCAGCGCAATGCCAGCTGGAGCACCGCCCAGGACGCGCTCGACGCGGTCGGCGCCATCGTCGAGCCCGATGCCACGCGCGCCATGCTCGGCATCCACCGCGCCGCCCTGATCGACCCGACCGCCGTCGACGTGGTCGAGGCGGTGGGCGAGGTCAATCTCCACCTCACCGCGCTGGTGCAGCTCACCAACCGCCTGCGCACCGCCCCGGCGGCGCGGATCGGGCCGATCGGCGCCGAGGTCTCGGACCGGCTGGAGACGCTGTCGGCGGCGCTGGCCCGGCATCCCTGGCGCGGCGACCGGGCGGCCATCGGCCAGCGGCTCTGGGACTTTTCCGAGGCCGTCACCGGCACGTCCGGGCTTTTGTCGCTGGCCCCGGCGCTGATGGACGCGCATTCGGCCGAGCGCGCCGCGATGGCGCGGCTCGGCGCCCCGGTGGCGCAGATGTCGCGCGGGCTGGAACGGGCGCTGGGCGCGGCCCGCGAGGAGCTGCTCGCCGCCAGCGGCCGCGCCGCGCAGATCGTCGAGCGGCGGCTCGGCCAGTTCACCCTTCTGGTGGCGGCGGTGGTGGTCCTGGGCGGCCTGTTCCTGTGGTGGCTGATGGAGCTGGCGCTGCTGCGGCCGCTCGCCGTGCTGACCGAGAATGCCCGCCGCATCGCCGCCGGGCGCGACGCGCTGATCGCCCTGCCGGCCCAGCGGCGCGACGAGATCGGCGCCCTGGAGGCGGCGCTGCAGCGCGCCCGCCACACCGCCGACGAGCTGCGCCGGTCCAACGAGGAGCTGACGAAATTCGCCTATGTCGCCTCGCACGACCTGCGGGCGCCGCTGCGCGCGGTACAGCATCTCGTCGAATGGACGGTGGAGGATCACGGCCCCGCCCTGCCCGCCGAGGCGCGCGCCAATCTCGATCTGGTGCGGCAGCGCACGCAGCGGCTCTCCGACCTCCTGTCGAGCCTTCTGGACTATGCCCGGGCCGGGCGCGGCCAGGATCGCCACGCTGGTCACGCCGTTCCGGACCGTGCTGCTCAACCTCGTCTCGAACGCCATGAAGCACCATGACGGCGCCACCGGGCGGATCGCCGTCCGCGCCACCCGCCGCGACGGCGGCACCCGCATCGAGGTCAGCGATGACGGGCCGGGCATTCCGTTGGCCCATCAGGGCCGCATCTTCGAGCTGTTCCAGACCCTGCGCTCGCGCGACGTGGTCGAGGGCAGCGGCCTCGGCCTGGCCCTCGTGGACAAGCTGGTGCGCGAACTCGGCGGCACGATCAGCGTGCATTCCGACCCCGAGCAGCGCCGCGGGACCACCTTCCGGCTCGACCTGCCGGCGCCGCGCGCCGCGCCGGCCCCCGGGCCGGACGCATTGAGGAGCATCGCCGCATGAGGGAACCCAACAAGGTCACCTTTCTCGTCGTCGACGACGACGAGGTCTCGGTCATGGCGATCAAGCGCGCCATCGGCAAGCTGCGCCTGACCAATCCGATCGAGGTCGCCGGCGACGGCGTCGAGGCGCTGGAGCGGCTGCGCGACCGCGGCCCGGAGCGAATCCGGCGCCCCTATATCGTCCTGCTCGACCTCAACATGCCGCGCATGGGCGGGCTGGAATTTCTCGCCACGGTGCGCCGCGACGCCGAGCTGCAGAACGCCGTGGTCTTCGTGCTGACCACCTCCGACGCCCCCGAGGACGTCGCCTCGGCCTACCAGCACAAGGTCGCGGGCTACATCCTCAAGGAGGATACGTTCGGGTCTCTGAAGAACGCCGTCGACCTGCTCGGCGCCTATATCGAGATCGTCCAGCTGCCGCGGCAGGCCGCCGAACTGGCCCTCGGCCCCTCCGGCGCCTGACCCCGGCCGGACGCCCCGCGCGCCGCCGCCCGCGGACCCGACCGACGGGCGGACCGCCGCTCCGGTGCGGCGCCGCGGGCCCGCCATGCCGCAGGCGATGGCCGGGCGGTCGAGCCCGGCAGGCGCTGAGGCCCCATGCAGGGCGCCGGTATCGATGCCATCGCCGCGAACCCCTCCGATGCGCGCGAGGCGTCCCATGCGGATCGCCCACGGCGACCGTGTCAGGCGACAGCGCGGGCGGCGTGACCCGACCGGGGCGGTCCGCCCAAGGCGCCGGCGCGCTCGGACCGGGCGGCCCGGCCGGGGCGCCGATGCGGGCCGATAGCGCAGTCCGGCCGGGCTCCGGTGCGGTCCGACCGCGCCGCCTGACCGGGGCGCGGGGGACGCGGCCCGGGCGGGCGATCCCGCCAAAGCGGTCTCTCGGGGATGCGGCGCAAGCCCTTCGCACAGATGGCCGGCGCGGCCTTGCCCGACCACGACGGGTGCGGTTCGACCACGAAGGCATCGCCCAGGGCTCCGGCCGGGGTTCGGCGGAGGCGGTGCGTCCGGGCGGTCCGGCCAAGGCGCGGCGCACGCGGTTCGACCCAGTTCTCCGGCCAGGGGGCCATCGCGCGCGGACCGGACAGGCCGGCCAGGGTGGCGGCGCGAACCGCTCCCGCGGACCGGCGATGGCGTCACGGCCTTTCCGGGCGGTCCGGCCACGGCGCGGCGCACGCGCTTCGACCCGGTGCTCCGGCCGGGGGGCCATCGCGCGCGGACCGAAACGCCCGGCCAGGGTGGCGGCACGGACCGCTCCCGCGGATCGGCGATGACGTCACGGCCCGTCTGGGCGCCGCCCCGGGCGCCGCGGCGGGTATCCCGCGCGCGATCCCGCCCCCCGCCTGGGCACTCCCGCGCGATGCCGCCGAGGGCCGGTCGGGGCACAATGTCGGTCGGCTCCCCGAAGCCGGACGCAGCGCCCCGGGGCAGACGCCCCCCGGGACCCCGGCCCGATCCCGGCGCGCACCCGGTCATTCCCGCGCGATGCCGTCGAGAGCCGGTCGGGGCTCGATGGCGGTAAGCTTCCCAATGCAGGACGCAGCGCTTAGGGGCAGACGCCCACCCGGGAGCCCCGGCCAGATCCCGCCCGGTCATTCCCGCGCGATGCCGCCGAGGGCCGGTCGGGCCTCCGTGGCGGTCAGCTCCCCGCAGCCGGACGCAGCGCCCGGGGCAGACGCACCCGAGGTCCCCGGCCGCCCGAACCCGCCGCGCGCCAAGAGAAAGTTCGCGCTGGCGGGAACCCGCCGGCGCGCCCCGGCATTGATCCCCAGACTGCGCGAACCGACGCGGTCGTGAACGGCACCGGGGACGGGTGGACATGAGGACATGAGCGCCGCCGCGCGACGCATCCTGGCGGCCCTGCCGGCCGCCGCGGCGCTGCTCCTGCTGGCGGCCTGCGCCGGCCCGCAATCCGTCCTCGATCCCGCCGGCCGCGAGGCCTCCGAGATCGCCCGCCTGTTCTGGGTCATGCTGGCCGGCGCGGTGGTGCTCTGGGTCGCGGTCAACGCGCTCTTCCTCTTCGTCACCCGCATCAAGCCGCAATCGATGTCGCGCTGGCTCGCCGAGGCGGTGATCGTCGGCGGCGGCATCGCCCTGCCGCTGGTGGTGCTCTCGGTGCTGCTGGTCTGGGGGCTCGGCCTGATGGCCGACCAGCGCCAGCCCGGCGACGGGCTCCGGCTGCGGATCACCGGCGAGCAGTTCTGGTGGCGTGTCGAATACCTCCCCGAGGGCGCCACCGAGCCGGTGATCAGCGCCAACGAGATCCGCCTGCCGGCGGGCCAGCGGGTCGACCTCGAACTGACCTCCGACACCGTCATCCATTCCTTCTGGGTGCCGGCTTTGGGCGGCAAGATGGACATGTTTCCCGGCCGCACCACCACCCTGACCCTGGAGGCCGAGACCCCCGGCACCTATCGCGGGCAATGCGCCGAATTCTGCGGCCTGAGCCACGCCCTGATGGCGTTCAACGCGGTGGTGATGCCGGAGGCCGACTTCGCCGCCTGGCTCGAGCAGGAGGCCGCCCCGGCAAGCGCCGCCGAGGGACCCGGCGCGGCGCTCTTCGCCGCCGAGGGCTGCGGCGGCTGCCACGCCGTGCGCGGCACCGAATGGGTCGCCAATGTCGGCCCCGATCTCAGCCATGTCGGGCGCCGCACCAGCCTCGCCGCGGGCATCCTGCCGATGACCGAGGAGGCTCTGGTGAGCTGGATCCGCGCCCCCGAGGCGCACAAGCCGGGCGTCGAGATGCCGGCCTACGACCACATGGACGAGGCCGACCTCGCGACCGTCGCCCGCTGGCTGATGGAGCTGAAATGACCGAGTCCACGGCCGATCCGAGCTACGTCTCCCCCGCCGGCGCGGCCGGCGGCGCCAGCGGGCCCTACCCGCCGACCGAGGAGATGCTGGCCCGCCCGGTGCCCGAGGCCGAGAGCGAGGCGCAGAAGGAACGGCTGAAGGCGGTCTGGGCCGAGCCCAAGGGCTGGCGCTACTGGTCGGCGGTGAACAATTCCGAGGTTGGCGCCTGGTATTCTCTGACCGCCTTCTTCTTCATGCTCTGCGCCGGGGTGCTGGCGCTGGTGATGCGGGCGCAGCTGGCCTTTCCCGAGAGCGACCTGATCTCGGCCCAGACCTACAACCAGTTCTTCACCATGCACGGCTCGGCGATGATGTTCCTCTTCGCCGTGCCGATGTTCGAGGCGATCTCGATCCTGCTGCTGCCGGCCTTCCTCGGCGCGCGGGACATGCCGTTCCCGCGGCTCTCGGCCTACGGCTACTGGTCGTTCCTGATCGGCGGCTGCTTCGTGCTGGGCTCGATCCTGTTCGGGGTGGCGCCGGAATCGGGCTGGTTCATGTATCCGCCGCTGGCCACCAAGGCCGAGGGCATGGGCCCCGACATCTGGCTCTTGGGCCTCTCCTTCATCGAGGTGGCCTCGATCGCCGCCGCGGTCGAGCTGCTGGTCGGCGCGCTGAAATGCCGGCCGCCGGGGATGCGGATCAACCTGATCCCGCTCTACGCCTGGTACGTCATCGTGGTCGGCGCGATGATCCTCTTCGCCTTCCCGCCGCTGATCGCGGGCGACTTCCTGTTCGAGCTCGAGCGCAGCTTCGACTGGCCGTTCTTCGACCCCGAGCGCGGCGGCGACCCGATGCTCTGGCAGCACCTGTTCTGGATCTTCGGCCATCCGGAGGTCTACATCATCTTCCTGCCCTCGATCGCGCTCGCCGCGATGATCGTGCCGACCGCGGCCAAGCGGCCCATCGTGGGGTATTCCTGGATCGTGCTCTCGGCGGTGGGCACCGGCTTCCTGAGCTTCGGGCTCTGGGTCCACCACATGTTCACCACCGGCCTGCCGGCGATCAGCCTCGGCTTCTTCTCGGCCGCCTCCGAGGCGGTGGTGATCCCGACCGGCATCCAGCTCTTCGCCTTCGTCGCCACGCTGATGGTCGGCCGCGTCACCATGAGCCTGCCGATGCTGTGGATCGCCGGCGCCCTGGCGATCTTCACCGCCGGGGGTCTCACCGGCGTGATGGTGGCGCTGGCGCCCTTCGACTGGCAGGCGCACGACACCTATTTCGTCGTCGCCCACCTGCATTACACGCTGTTCGGCGGCATGGTCCTGCCAATCATCGGCGGCGTCTATTACTTCTACCCGTTCTTCGCCAAGAAGAAGATGTCCGAGCGGCTCGGCCGCTGGTCGTTCTGGCTGACCTTCACCGGGTTCAACGTCACCTTCCTGCCGATGCACTATACCGGCCTGATGGGCATGCCGCGGCGGGTCTTCACCTATCCCGGCGACCTCGGCTGGGACTGGCCCAACCTGATCTCCAGCATCGGCGCCTTCGTGATGGCCGCGGGCATCCTGGTCTTCGCCTGGGATCTGGTGCGCCCCAAGACCCGCCAGCCGCTGACCGAGCGCAATCCCTGGGGCGGCGGCACGCTGGAATGGGCGCATGACGTGCCCGACATGAAATGGGGCGTGCGCTCCATCCCCTACATCACCTCGCGCTATCCGCTCTGGGAGCAGCCGCAGATCGTCGAGCGCATGGATGCCGGGCGCTTCTATCTCCCCGACAGCGAGGAGGGCCACCGCGAGACCCTGATCACCACGGTGATCGACGCCCGCCCGGTCGCCATCCAGCGCGTCACCGGCCCGGCCTGGGTGACCGTCTGGGCGGCGGTGTTCACCGGCGGCGCGTTCATCTTCCCGACCTTCCACTGGTACATGCCGGCGATCGTCTCGGGCGCGCTCGCCATCGCCTGCGTGATCTACTGGCTGTGGACCTCGACGGCGCTGATCCCCGCGCGCGATCGCCGCGATGCCGGGCTCGGGCTGACCCTGCCGACCTATATCTCGGGGCCGCCATCGGCCGGCTGGTGGGGCATGTGCATCACCATGCTGGGCGATGCCACGGCCTTTGCCAGCCTGGTCTTCGGGGTGTTCTTCTACTGGACCGCCGGCAGCGACTTCCCGCCCGAGGGCGCGACCCATGCCGGGCTGGCGGCGACGCTCGGCGGGGGAGCGCTGCTGCTCGGCGCGTGGGCGGCGACGACCGCGGCGGTGACGGTCAACCGGAAGGGGGCGCCGGGCGCCGCGGCCGGGCTGCACGGCGGCGCGGCGCTGGCCGCGGCGGCGGGCATCGCCGGTCTGGTCTGGGGCGTCATGGGCCCCGGGCTCGACCCGACCGCGCATGTCTACCCGGCGATGATGTGGGCCCTGGTGGTCTGGACCTCGGTGCATGCCGGCGCCGGCATCATCATGCAGCTCTACTGCGCCGCGGCGCTGGTCTTCGGGCGCGCCACGCCGCGGCACGACGCGCCGCTGCGCAACGTCGCGCTGTTCTGGCACTTCATGGCGGTGACCGTCGCGGTGACCGCCGCGATGGTGGCGCTGGTGCCGCGGGCGATGTGAGGGAGGCCGTCATGGTGCGCGATGTCAGACCCGCCGACCGCGAGATCGCCGAGGAGCAGAGCAGCCTCTGGCGGCTGGCCTTCGCGCCCACCATCTGGGCGCTGCACTTCGTCGCCAGCTACGGTTTCGCGGCGCTGAGCTGCGCCAAGTTCCCGGACTGGACGCTGGCCGGGCTGCCGGCCTGGCGCACCACCGTCTTCGCGCTCAGCGCGGTGGCGCTGGCGGCGATCCTGTGGATCGGCTGGCAGGCCTGGCGGCAATGGGACTTCCTCGACGATTTCGACTATTCGCACCACACCGCGGAGACCGAATCGCGGCACGAATTCCTCGGCCATGCGGGCTTCCTGCTGGCCGTCCTGTCGGTGCTGGGCGTGCTCGCCACGACGCTGCCCGCGATCCTGATCCGGACCTGCCTGTGAGGGCCGCGGCGTTCCTCCTCGCGCTGGGGCTGCTGACGCTGATCTGGGGCGGGCTGCTGACCGCGCGGCTGGGCGACGGCTTCGCCGCGCACATGCTGCGCCACATGACGCTGGTGGCGCTGGTGCCGCCGCTCCTGCTCTGGGCGCGGCCCGGGCTGGCCGCCCGCCTTGCCCCCAACGCGGCGCTGGCCCCGGCGCTCGATTTCGCGCTGGTCTGGGGCTGGCACCTGCCGGTGCTGCACGATGCCGTCCGCGTGCAGCCGGGCCTCTTCGCGCTGGAACAGGCGAGCTTTCTGCTGGCCGGGCTCGCGGTCTGGGCCGGGGCGCTGGGCGCGCGCAGCCCGCTCCTCGGCGCCGGCACGCTGCTGCTGACCACCATGCACATGACCCTGCTGGGCGCGCTGATCGTGCTCGCCCCGCGCCTGCTCTACGCCACCTGCGGCAGCCTGGCCGACCAGCAGACCGGCGGGCTGATCATGCTCGGCATCGGCACGCCGGTCTACCTGATCGCGGGTCTGGCGCTGACCGGGCGCGCCCTGACCCTGCGGGAGACGCCGGCATGAGAACCGTGATCAAGACCCTGGCCGTGCTCGCCGTGCTGGGCGCCCTGGGCGGCGCCGCGGTGGTGGTCTTCGGCCTCTACAACGTCTCCGCAAGGGTCGGCCACCTGCCCGGCGTCTCCTGGGTGCTGCACACCACCTTCCGCAACGCGGTGGCGCTGCGCGCCCCGCCCGAAAAGGAGGTGCCGGAGCTCACCGAGGCGATGGCGGCACTCGGCGCCAAGCACTTCGACAGCGCCTGCAAGATGTGCCACGCCGCCCCCGGCGCGCCGCAGAGCGCCACCATCCGCGCCATGGTGCCGGTGCCGCCGCGCATCGAGGAGGCGGTGGGCCATTGGGAGCCCGCCGAGCTGCACTGGATCGTCGACGAGGGCGTGAAGATGAGCGGCATGCCCTATTACCCCTCCGTGCGCGAGGACGAGGTCTGGCACATCGTCTCCTTCCTCACCCGGGTGGGCGAGATGGACGCCGCGACCTATGCCGAGCTGACCGCCCATGCGCCCGAGCCCGAGGCCTATTGCGCCTCCTGCCACGGCAAGGGCGGCCGCAGCGACAACCCCGAGATCCCGCGGCTCGACATCCTGTCCGAGGACTACGTCGCCATGGCGCTCGAGACCTACCGCGACGGCCGCCGCGAGAGCGGCATCATGCGGCACGCCATCTCGCAGTTCGACGCGGCGCAGATCGCCGAGTTCGCCGCCGAGTTCTCGGGCACGGCGCCGGTCCCGGCGGCGCCCGCGGGAGACGACATCGTGGCGCGCGGCCGCGCGCTTGCCCTGGCCAAGAACGGCGATCCCGACGTGCCGGCCTGCGACGCCTGCCACGGCCCGGCGCGCGCCGAGGCCAAGGCCCCGGGGCCGCGGCTCGACGGCCAGCACCGGCGCTATCTCGAGGCGCAGCTCAAGGTGTGGCGCGACGGCCTGCGCGGCGGCGGGCCGAGGGCCGAACTGATGCGGCGCGCCGCGCACGACCTGAGCGATGCCGACATCGCCGCGCTGGCCGCCTTCTACGCCGCCGGCGGGCGCGGCGCGCAATAGCCCAGCGCGTCGAGCAGGTCGGCGGCGGCGCGCTCCACGAGGTCGAGCGTCTCCTCGAAGTCGCGGGTGTAATAGGGGTCGGGCACGTGGTCGGCCGGCGCCCCGGTCAGGTAGTCGGTGAACATCGCCACCCGCGCCCGCGCGCCCGGCGGCGCCATCCGCTCGAGATGCGCGCGGTTCTCGGCATCGAGCGCCAGGATCAGGTCGAAGCGGTGGAAATCCTCGACCGTGACCTGCCGCGCCCGCTGCGCCGACAGGTCGTAGCCGCGCCGCAGGGCGGCGTCCTGCATGGCGCCGTAGGGCGGCGCACCGATGTGCCAGTCGCCGGTGCCGGCGCTCTCGATCTCGAGCGGCGCGCCGCGTTCCGCCGCCTTGGCGCGCAGCACGCCCTCGGCGGTGGGCGAACGGCAGATGTTGCCGAGACAGACGAAAAGAATACGCTGGGTCATGCACGGGCCTCCTCGGTCCCGGTTCTACCCCAGCGGCCCCAGCGACGGAAAGGCGGCATGGCAGGCGACAAGATCGTGATCCTCTCGGGCGCCGGGCTGTCGGCGGAAAGCGGGCTCGGCACCTTCCGCGACCGCGACGGCATCTGGAGCCGGGTGCGGATCGAGGACGTGGCCACGCCCGAGGCCTTCGCCCGCGACCCCGCCCGCGTCCACGCCTTCTACAACGCCCGCCGCGTCCAGGCGGCCAAGGCCAGCCCCAACCCGGCGCATCACGCGCTGGCGCGGCTGCAGCGCGCCCTGGGCGACCGGGCGGTGCTGGTGACGCAGAACGTCGACGGGCTGCTGGCCGCGGCGGGCGCCCGGGCGCTGCACATGCATGGCCGCCTCGCCGGTGCGCTCTGCGCCGCCTGCGGGCACCGCTGGGAGGCCCCGCCCGAGATGCATCCCGACGATGCCTGCCCTTCCTGCCAAGCCGCCGCCACCCGGCCCGACGTGGTCTGGTTCGGCGAGATGCCGCACCATCTCGACGAGATCGACGCGCATCTGGCCGAGGCTGGGCTGTTCGCCGCCATCGGCACGTCGGGCCAGGTCTACCCGGCCGCCGGCTTCGTCGAGATCGCCGCCGCCGCCGGCGCCGGGACGGTGGAGATCAACCTTGCCGACACCGAGACCTCGCCGGCCTTCGCGGAGCGTCTGACCGGGCCGGCCAGCGCGGTGGTTCCGGACTGGGTCGACCGCCTGCTGGCGCAATGAGCCGGGTGCGGCGGCGCGCGGCGTTCGGGCTCGTCGGCCTCGCCGCGGCGGCGATCCTCGTCGGCTGCCAGCTGCTCGGCCTCGGGGCCACCGCGCCCTGGCCCGAGAAGCCGCCGGGCGCGCTGCGGGTGGCGAGCTACAACGTCCACTACATCTACCTGAACCGCGCCGAGGGGGCCTGGTCGCGCGCCGACTGGGACCGCCGCCGCGACCCCCTGGCGCAGGCCGTGGCGGCGCTCGACGCCGATATCGTGGCCTTCCAGGAGATGGAGAGCTTCCAGGGCGGGTCGGATGGCAGCGTCAACCTCGCCCGCGACCACCTGCTGGCCCGCCTGCCCGAATTCGCCGCCGCGGCGGCGGGGCCGTGGCGCGACTTCCCCGCCACCCAGCCGATCTTCTACCGCCGCGACCGGCTGCGGCCGCGCGACGCGGGCTGGTTCTTCTTCTCCGAAACGCCCGAGGTGATCTATTCGCGGACCTTCGACGGCTCCTACCCCGCCTTCGCCTCCTGGGCGGTGTTCGAACGGCGCTCCGACGGCGCCCGGCTCGGCGTGCTCAACCTGCATCTCGACTATTCCAGCGGCGAGAACCGCCGCCGCTCGGCCGAACTCGTGGCCGCGCGGATGCGGCCGCGGATCGCCGCCGGCGAGGCCTGGGTGCTGGCCGGCGACCTGAATGCCCGCCACGGCTCGGAGCTCCACGCCATCCTCGAGGGCGCGGGCTTCGGCTTCCTGCCGGTGGCCGGCGCGACCTACCATTTCAACCGCGGGCTCGACCTGTTCGGCGCCATCGACCACCTCGCCCTGGCCGGGCCGGTGGCGGCGCTCGGCCCGCCCGCGGTGCTGCGCCGGCGCTTCGACGGCGAATGGCCGAGCGACCATTACCCGGTCGCCGCCGATCTCCGCCTGGCCTGCCCACAGCCATGCTCGACACCTCCCCGCCCGGCGGACTAGGCTGCGGCAAAAACCGCGGTGCGAGAGACTTATGCCCCTGATCTATGTCCTGAACGGCCCCAACCTGAACCTGCTCGGCAAGCGCCAGCCCGAGATCTACGGGCACGAGACGCTGGCCGATGTCGAGGCGCTGTGCCGGGCCGCCGCCGGCGACGGTCACGCCATCCGGCTGCTGCAATCGAACCACGAGGGCCAGATCATCGACTGGATCCACGCCGCCCGCGACGAGGCGGCGGCGATCGTCATCAACCCCGCCGCCTACACCCACACCTCGGTGGCGATCCTCGACGCGCTCAACGCCTTCGACGGCCCGGTGATCGAGGTCCACCTGTCGCAGGTCCACAAGCGCGAGCCCTTCCGCCACCATTCCTACGTGTCCAAGCGCGCCGACGGGGTGATCGCGGGGCTCGGCATCGAGGGTTACGCCGCCGCCATCCGCCGCATCGTCCAGCTGTGCCCCGCCTGAGGAGAAAGACGGCATGGAGCTTCCCCGCAACGCCTTCAAGGCCGCGCTCGCCGCGGGCCGGCGCCAGATCGGCCTCTGGTGCACCCTGCCCGACCCGGCGATCCTCGAGATGCACGCGCAATGCGGCTATGACTGGCTGCTGATCGATACCGAGCACACCCCGATCGATGTCGAGCGCGCGCTGCCCCTGCTGCAGGCGGTGGCCGCCGCCGGCCAGCCGGTCTCGGCGGCGATCCGGCCGGGCTGGAACGATCTCGTGGAGATCAAGAAGGCGCTCGACATCGGCGCCCAGACCATCGTCGTGCCCTACGTGCAATCGGCCGAGGAGGCCGAGGCGGCGGTGGCGGCCCTGCACTACCCGCCCCGCGGCGTGCGCGGCGTCGGCGGCTCGACCCGGGCCAGCCGCTACGGCATGGTGGCCGATTACGCCGGCCGCGCCTCCGACGAGCTCTGCCTGATCCTGCAGGTCGAGACCCGCGCCGCGCTCGACGCGCTGGACGACATCCTGGGGGTCGAGGGGGTCGACGGCATCTTCATCGGGCCGGCCGATCTCTCGGCCTCGCTGGGCCATGCCGGCAATCCCTCGCATCCCGAGGTGCGCGGCGCCATCCTCGACGCCACGCGGCGGATCCGCGCCGCCGGCCGCGCCCCGGGCATCCTCACCCACGATGACAGCCTGCTGCGCGGGGCGGCCGAGGCCGGGGCGCTGTTTCTCGCCCTCGGCGTCGATCTGGTGCTGCTGCGCGGCGCGGTCACCGCCCGCCGCGCCGCCTGGCACGACTGAAAAGGGGCCGGCGGGGGGCGCGCCCCGCCGGCCCCGGGCGGCGGCTCAGTTCAGCGCCTGGTCGGTGACGTCGTGGGTCCAGGCGCCCTCGGGCTCCTTGGTGATCGCCGGGTTCTCCTCGCTCACCGCCGACAGCAGCGTCTGCACCGTCTGCTCATAGCTCGCGGGGTCGAGCGCACCGTCCGAGCCCTCGGTCAGCTTGGCGATCTCGCCCATCATGTAGGTCTGGTGCTCCAGCGTCTGGGCCCCGGTCATGTCGTTGTCGACGACGATCTGGGCGGCCTCCTCGGGGTTCTCCTCGGCGTATTTCCAGCCCTTCATCGAGGCCCGCACGAACCGCGCCATCTTGTCGACGAAGTCCGGATCCTCGAGATCCTCCTCGAGCACGTAGAGCCCGTCCTCCAGCATCCCGATGCCCTGCTCGAGATAGTTGAAGTTGACCAGGTCGTCCTCGGAATAGCCGGCATCGAGCACCTGGCCGTATTCGTTGTAGGTCATGGTCGAGATGCAGTCGGCCTGCCCGTTCAGCAGCGGGTCGACGTTGAAGGCCTGCTTCAGCACCGTCACGCCGTCCTCGTCGGCGCCGTCGGTGGCGATGCCGAGCTGCGCCATCCAGGCATAGAACGGGTATTCGTTGCCGAAGAACCAGACGCCCAGCGTGCGGCCGGGGAAGTCCTCGGGACTGGAAACCCCGGTCTCCTTCAGGCAGGTCAGCTGCAGCCCGCCGGTGGCGAAGGGCTGGGCGATGTTGACCAGCGGCACGCCGCGCTCGCGCGCCGCCAGCGCCGCCGCCATCCAGGTCACGATGACATCCGCGCCGCCGCCGGCGATGACCTGCTCGGGGGCGATGTCGGGGCCGCCGGGCTTGATGGTGACGTCGAGGTTCTCCTCGTCGTAGAAGCCCTGCGCCTCGGCCACGTAATAGCCCGCGAACTGCGCCTGGGTGACCCATTTCAGCTGTAGCGTCACCGCGTCCTGGGCCAGCGCGGTTTGCGCGACCAGGCTCAGCGCGGCGGCGCCGAGGGCGCCGGGGATCAATGTCTTCATCGCATACCTCCTTGTCGGTCCTGTCTTTCCGCCCGGCATCTCAGCGCCGGTGCGACGGGTGCCAGAACGTGACCCGAGCCTCGAGCGCCGCGATGGCGCCGTAGAACAGCGTGCCGGCGATCGCCGCCACGGCAATCTCCGCCCAGACCATGTCGAGCGCAAGCTGCCCGACCGAGGTGGAGATGCGGAACCCGACCCCGGCCACCGGGGAGCCGAAGAATTCCGCCACGATCGCCCCGATCAGCGCCAGCGTGGTGGAGATCTTCAGCCCGTTGAAGACGAAGGGCATCGCCGCCGGCAGCCGCAGCTTCAGGAAGCTCTGCCAGTAGCCGGCGCCGTAGGTCCGCATCAGGTCGCGCTGCATGGCGCCGGTATCGGCGAGCCCCGCCACGGTGTTGACCAGCATCGGGAAGAACACCATGACCACCACCACCGCGGCCTTGGATTGCCAGTCGAAGCCGAACCACATGACCAGGATCGGCGCGGTGCCGACGATCGGCAGCGCGGCCATGAAATTGCCCACCGGCAAGAGGCCGCGGCGCAGGAAGTCGAAGCGGTCGGCGACGATGGCCACCGCGAAGGCCGCGGCGCAGCCCATCAGGTAGCCCGACAGCGCGCCCTTGAGCACGGTCTGGACGAAATCCGTCCACAGCACCGAGAGATTGGCGGCGAAGGTCGCGGCGATCGCCGAGGGTGCCGGCAGGATCACCCCGGGCACGTCGAGCCCGCGCACCACCAGCTCCCACAGCAGCAGCAGCGTCACGCCGAAGAGCGCCGGCACCGCCATGCGCACCGCCGGGCGGTCCGCTGCGGGCCCGTTGGCGAGCCGCGCATTGGCCCACCAGGCCAGCGCCCAGAGCGCCAGCGCCAGGATCACCAGAGCCATGCCCGCATCCCTCCTTCTTCTGAGCCGAAATATCCTCGGGGGGGCGCGGCCCGCCGGGCCGCGCGGGGGGCAGAGAGCCCCCCCCCGGGGCCGCACCGGCTCACCGCGCCATCCCCATGCGCGCCAGCACCGCGCGCTCGATCAGCCCCAGGAGCCCGACGGCGAGCGCCGCGAGGATCGCCGCGGCGAAGAGCGCCGACCAGATCTGCACGGTCTGCCCGTAATAGCTGCCCGCCAGCAGCCGCGCGCCGAGCCCGGCCGAGGCGCCGGTCGGCAGCTCGCCCACGATGGCGCCGATCAGCGAGGCCGCGATGCCGATCTTCAGCGAGGCGAAGAGATAGGGCATCGAGGCCGGCAGCCGCAGCTTGAAGAAGGTCTGCGGCTTCGAGGCGCCGTAGGTGGCGAGCAGGTCGAGCTGCATGCCGTCCGGCGCCCGCAGCCCCTTCACCATGCCGACCACGACCGGGAAGAAGGACAGGTAGGCCGAGATGATCGCCTTCGGCACGATGCCCTGGATGCCCACCGAATAGAGCACCACGATGATCATCGGCGCGATGGCGATGATCGGGATGGTCTGGCTGACGATGGCCCAGGGCAGCACCGACATGTCCATGACGCGGGAATGCACGATCCCCACCGCCAGCAGGATGCCCAGCGCGGTGCCCATGACGAAGCCCAGCAGCGTCGCCGAGAGCGTCACCCAGCCGTGATAGACCAGGCTGCGCTTGCTGCTGGGCGCGACGCTCAGCGTCGAGGCCCAGAGCTCGGCCGCCACCTGGTGCGGCGCCGGCAGCTGGGCGCGCTCCTGGGTGAAGGCGCCGGACAGCGCCACGCCGGGATTGGCCAGCGCCTGGGCCAGGCCCGACATGCCGCGGCGCTCGGCAGGGCTCTCCGGGGTGACGGCGACGCCGGCGCGCGACGCCGCCAGCACCGATTGCGGGGCGTTCATCGGGATGCAGGCGAGATACCACAGCGCCAGCAGCGCCGCGACCACGGTCAGGACCGGCAGCGTGGTGCGGCCCATGCCGCGCGACCACAGCGCGACCCGGCCCGAGCGGCCGATCCCGGCCCCCTGGGCGGCCAGCGGGGCGGTGCGTGCGCTCATGCTGCCGCCTCCCGGCGCCGGACGGGCCGGGCGCCGCGCCCTGCCCCGGCCATCACGCCGCCTCCATGCCGGCGCGCAGGCCCTCGCGGACCCGGTGGGCGATCTCGATGAAGGCGCGGCTGTCGCGGATCTCCAGCGGGCGCTGGCGCGGCAGCGGGCTGTCGATGACGTCCGAGATGCGCCCCGGCCGCGGGCTCATCACCACGATCTTGGTCGACAGATAGACCGCCTCGGGGATCGAATGGGTGACGAAGAGCATGGTCTTGCCAGTGCGGTCCCAAAGCTTCAGCAGCTCCTCGTTGAGCCGGTCGCGGACGATCTCGTCGAGCGCGCCGAAGGGTTCGTCCATCAACAGAAGTTCGGCATCGAAGCTCAGCGCGCGGGCGATCGAGGCGCGCTGCTGCATGCCTCCCGAGAGCTGCCAGGGATATTTCTTCTCGAACCCGGCGAGGTCCACCAGTTCCAGGGTCTCGCGCACCCGGCGGGCCTTCTCCGCGCCGGAAAAGCCCATGATCTCGAGCGGCAGGCGGATATTGCCGCCGATGGTGCGCCAGGGATAGAGCCCGGCGGCCTGGAAGACGTAGCCGTAGAGCCGGGCGCGGCGCGCCTCGTCGGGGCTCATCCCCTTGACCGTCAGGGTGCCCGCGGTTGGCGTCTCGAGCCCCGCCACGCAGCGCAGGAAGGTGGTCTTGCCGCAGCCCGAGGGGCCGATGAAGGAGACGAACTCGCCCTCGCCCACATCGAGGTTCACGTCCTTCAGGGCATGGACCGGGCCGTCATTGGTCCGGAAGGTGAGGTTCAGATCCTTGGCGTGGATCACGGGGGATGCGCTCATCGGGCGGGTCCTCCGGTCGGGCTGAGGGGCGCCCGCGCGGGGCGGCGGACGCGGCGGTGCTGCGGCTGGCTCGATCGCTGGCGCACCTGCCTCAGACCCCCGCGGGGATGTTGAGCGGGTCGCGGTGGATCTGCTTGGGCGCGGTCAGCGCCTTCCACTTCGACAGCGCCTGATGCGCCGAGGGGAAGGCCGGGCGCGGCACGAAGCGGCCGCGGCCGGGCTGCGGCTGGGAGTTCTGGCCCCAGGCCCAGATCACCTCGCCGCGGCTCAGCGTGTAGCGCGGCTGCGCCTTGACCTCGAAGCCCTCGAAGACGTTGTAATCGAGGATCGAATGGTGGTTCGAGGCGCTGATCGTCTTGGTGATCTTCGGATCCCAGACCACGATGTCGGCATCGGCGCCTTCCACGATCGCCCCCTTCTTGGGGTAGATGTTGAGGATCTTGGCGACATTCGAGGAGGTCACGGCGACGAACTCGTTGGGCGTCAGCCTCCCGGTCTCCACGCCGTGGGTCCAGAGCACGCCGAGCCGCTCCTCGAGCCCGTTCGAGCCGTTGGGGATCTTGGTGAAATCCTTCACGCCCATGCGCTTCTGCTCGGTCGAGAAGGCGGCGTGGTCGGTGGCCACGACCTGCAGCGACCCGGCCTGGAGCCCGGCCCAGAGGCTGTCCTGGTGGTCCTTGGAGCGGAACGGCGGCGACATCACCCGGCGCGCGGCATGGTCCCAGTCCTTGTTGAAATACTCGCTCTCGTCGAGCGTCAGGAACTGCACCAGCGGCTCGCCATAGACCCGCATGCCCTTCTGCCGGGCCCGCCGGATCGCCTCGTGCGCCTGTTCGCAGGAGACGTGCACGATGTAGAGCGGCACGCCGGCGGCATCGGCGATGGTGATGGCGCGGTTCGCCGCCTCGCCCTCGAATTCCGGCGGCCGCGAATAGGCGTGGCCCTCGGGCCCGGTGATGCCCTGCTCGAGCATCTGCTGCTGCATGTCGGCCACCAGGTCGCCGTTCTCGGCATGCACCATGGGCAGCGCGCCGAGCTCCCGGCAGCGCTTGAACGAGGCGAACATCTCGTCGTCCTCGATCATCAGCGCGCCCTTGTAGGCCATGAAGTGCTTGAACGAATTGACGCCCATCTCCACGGCGTCCTTCATCTCGTTGAAGATGGTCTCGTTCCAGCCGGTCACCGCCATGTGGTAGCCGATGTCCGAGCAGATCTGCGGCGCCGACTTGCGGTGCCATTCCTGGATCGCGTTCTTGATCGAGCCGTCGGCGCCGGGCAGGCAGAAATCCACCAGCATGGTGGTGCCGCCGACCGCCGCCGCCCAGGTGCCGGTCTCGAAGGTCTCGGCCGCGGTGGTGCCCATGAAGGGCATCTCGAGATGGGTGTGCGGGTCGATGCCGCCGGGGATCACGTAGGCGCCCTCGGCGTCGATCACCTCGTCGCCCTTCAGGTCCGCGCCGATCTGCTTGATCGTCTCGCCCTCGATCAGCACGTCGGCCTTCCAGGTGCGGTCGGCGGTGACGATCGTGCCGTTCTTGATGACCTTGGTCATGGTTGTCTCCCTGTCGTTCTGCCGGCGCGGTTTTTGTGCGCCGTTATCCTGTTGCGGCGCCCCGGCCGCCGTCCTCAGCCGCCGCGCGCCGCGTCGGGGCCGGCGCAGACCGGCCGGCCGTCGGCGTCGCGCACCAGCTCCGCGGGCCCGCCCGAGGCCGGCACCACGGTCTGGCAGCCATTGCCGTCGATCACCAGGGCCGCGCCCTCGGTGTCCTCGACGATGGTGGTGTCGCCGATCTGGCGCACCCCCGGCGCGGTTTCCACGCCGGCACCGCCGCCCAGCCCGCCGCAGCCCGCCAGCGCGAGCCCGAGGCAGAGGGCGGCGGCGGGCCTCACGCGGCGATCTCCGCGGTCTCCACCACCGCGTGCAGCAGCACGTCGGCGCCGGCCTTTGCCCAGTCCTTGCTGATCTCCTCGGCCTCGTTGTGGCTCAGCCCGTCGACGCAGGGGCACATGACCATGGCGGTCGGCGCCACCCGGTTGATCCAGCAGGCATCGTGGCCGGCGCCCGAGACGATGTCGCGGTGCGAATAGCCCAGACGCTCGGCGGCGCCGCGGATCGCCGCCACGCAGCCGGGATCGAAGGTCACCGGGTCGAAATGGCCCACCGGCTCGATGGCGATGCCGAGGCCCAGGTCGCGGGCGATCTCCGCCGCCTCGGCCTCCAGCTGCTCGCGCATCGCCGTCAGCTTGCCGAGATCGGGCGAGCGGAAGTCGATGGTGAAGACCGCGCGGCCGGGAATCACGTTGCGCGAATTGGGGTAGACGTTGGCCTGCCCGACCGCGCCCACCGCGTCGGGCTGGTGCGCCATGGCGATGCGGTGCACCGCCTCGGTGATCCGCGCCATTCCGAGCCCGGCATTGACCCGCATGTCCATCGGGGTGGAGCCGGTATGCGCATCGCGCCCGGTCAGCGTCACCTCGAGCCACCACAGGCCCTGGCCGTGGGTGACCACGCCGATCTCCTTGCCCTCGGCCTCGAGGATCGGCCCCTGTTCGATATGCAGCTCGAAGAAGGCGTGCATCTTGCGTGCGCCGACCTCCTCGTCGCCGCGCCAGCCGATGCGGTCGAGCTCGTCGCCGAAGCGCTTGCCCTCGGCATCCTCGCGGGCCTCGGCCCAGCCCTGGTCGTGGACGCCGGCGAAGACGCCAGAGGCCAGCATCGCCGGCGCGAAGCGGGTGCCTTCCTCGTTGGTCCAGTTGGTCACCACGATCGGCCGTTTCGTCTTGATCCCCAAGTCGTTCAGGGTGCGCAGGATCTCGAGCCCGCCCAGCACCCCGAGCACGCCGTCATACTTGCCGCCGGTGGGCTGCGTGTCGAGATGCGATCCGACATAGACCGGCAGCGCCTCGGGATCGGCGCCCTCGCGCCGGGCGAACATGTTGCCGAGCCGGTCCAGCCCCATCGTGGCGCCGGCCGCCTCGCACCAGCGCTGGAACAGCGCCCGGCCCTCGGCATCGGCGTCGGTCAGGGTCTGGCGGTTGTTGCCGCCGGCAATGCCGGGGCCGATCCGCGCCATCTCCATCAGACTGTCCCAAAGACGGTCGCCGTCGATCCGCAGGTTCTCGCCCGGTGCTGCCATGTCACATCCCTGTCGTTTCCGCCGTCCCCGTCCCGCGCTTGCGGCTTGACCAGGGCGGCCGCGGTTTTTTACCATTTGGTAAAGCCACGATTGCAACCGGGTGCGGACCTGTCAAGCCGCGGATCGGATCAGGCGCGGCTCCATTCCGCAACCCGCCCCGCATCCGCCCGGGCCTTGTGCAGCAGGATCGCGCCTCATGGCCCAAGACGCCACCTCCCGTCCGGCCAAGAAGCCCCGGACCCGCATCCAGATCCGCAACCGCCGGCGCATCCTGGACGCGGCGCTCGACGTGTTCTCGCAGCACGGCTTCCGCGGCGCGACGCTGGATCAGATCGCCGAAAGCGCCGGCATGTCGAAGCCAAATATCCTCTACTACTTCGACGGCAAGGAGGCCATCCACGTCGCGCTGCTGAATGCGCTGATGGACGAATGGCTGGCGCCGCTGGCCGAGCTTGAAACCTGTGCCGACCCGCTCGAGGCGCTGATGGGGTATGTCGGGCGCAAGCTGGAGATGAGCCGCGCCTATCCGCGCGAGAGCCGGCTCTTCGCCAACGAGATCCTGCAGGGCGCGCCGCGCATGGCGGGACATCTCGAGACCGGGCTGAAGCCGCTCTTCGAGACCAAATGCGCGCTAATCCGCGTCTGGGTGGCGCGCGGCCGGATCGCCCCGGTCGACCCCGAACACCTGCTCTTCACGATCTGGGCGGTGACCCAGCATTACGCCGATTTCGAGGCCCAGGTGGCGGTGCTGCAGCCCGATCCCGAAGCCGCCTGGCAGCGCGCCCGCCAGCATGTCGACACGATGTTCCGCAAGCTTCTGACACCCTAGGGCGCGTTTCTCGGAAAAGTTGCAGGGAACCTTTTGCCGCGCCCGTGCGTTGTGCCCTGTCTGTTCTACAGGGAGGAACCGGACATGGATGCGATGCAAGTCTCCGAATATGCCCACGCATTGTACCGCGCGCATGGACCGCGGGCCGAGGCGGAAGCCGCCCAGAAGGCCCGCGAATGCGAGGAGCGCGGCAAGACGCACGACGCCCAGAACTGGCGCGAAATCCGTGCGCGCATCCACCAGATGCGCGGGCCGCGGCAGACCTGACCGCGCCATTCCCGCGACCCGCCGAGAGCGCGCCGGACCCGGCGGGCGGGTCGCGATGCCGCGCCGTGACGGCGCGCGCGGGCGCCGCTGCGCGCCCGCGCTTCCGGCCAAGCTCGACAGCCCTCCATCTGCAAGCCGGAGAATGCCGATGCCCGCCGCCCCGGCGGGTCAGGGCTGCGGGTGGTTTGGATCGACCCAGCGCACCTCTTCGACCTCCTCGGCCGGCGCGATGTCGAGATTGACCACCACCGGCTCCTGGTCGCTGCGGATCACCACGCATTCCAGGGGTGCGTCCGGGCTGGCGTTGATTTCCTGGTGCGGCACATAGGGCGGCACGTAGATGAAATCCCCGGGCTCGGCCTCGGCGGTGAATTCCAGCCGCTCGCCCCAGCGCATCCGGGCGCGGCCGCGCAGCACGTAGATGATGCTCTCGAGATGGCCGTGATGATGCGCGCCGGTCTTGGCGTTGGGCTGCACGTCCACGGTCCCGGCCCAGAGCCTGTTCGCCCCGGCCTTGGCGTTGTTGATGGCCGCCGCCCGGGTCATGCCCTCGGTCTGCGGCGTGTTGAAGTCGAACTCCGCCGCCTTGACGATCCGCACCCCGGCATTCCGCCAATCCGTCGCCTTGCTCCCGTCCGTCATGCCGCGCCCTCCCCGCCTGGTCCGTGACCAGCCTAGCAGAGACGCGAGCGCGGCGACACGGGCGGAGGGGCGCTGCCCCGTCCGCCCGGCCTTCGGCCTATTCCGCCGCCTTCACCGCCATCGGGTTGTTGGGATGCGTCGTCCAGTTGGCATAGGTCTTCTCGACCCGGCGGCCGGTGCGCGGATCGATCTCGCCGTCCTGCATCTCCACCATGGTGATGCAATCCTCCACCGGGCAGACATCGACGCAAAGGTTGCAGGCGACGCATTCGTCGTCCTTCACCTCGAAGACCCGGCCCGGCTTCATCGCGATGGCCTGGTGCGAGGTGTCCTCGCAGGCCGCATAGCAGCGGCCGCAGGAGATGCAGAGATCCTGGTCGATGCGCGCCTTGGTGACGTAGTTGAGGTTGAGATACTGCCAGTCGGTGACGTTGGGCACGGCGCGGCCGACGACCTGCGACACCGAGGTGTAGCCCTTCTCGTCCATCCAGGCCGAGAGCCCGCGCGCCATCTCCTCGACGATGCGGAAGCCGTAGGTCATCGCCGCGGTGCAGACCTGCACGTTGCCGGCGCCGAGCGCCAGGAACTCGGCCGCGTCGCGCCAGGTGGTGACGCCGCCGATGCCCGAGATCGGCATGCCGCGCGTCGCCTCGGCGCGAGCGATCTCGGACACCATGGAAAGCGCGATGGGCTTCACCGCAGGGCCGCAATAGCCGCCATGGCTGCCCTTGCCGTCGATCGTCGGCATCGGTGCCATCAGGTCGAGATCGACCGAGGTAATCGAGTTGATCGTGTTGATCAGCGACACCGCATCGGCACCGCCGTTCCGCGCCGCCGCGGCGGGCTTGCGCACGTCGGTGATGTTCGGCGTCAGCTTCACGATCACCGGCCGGTCGTAATACTGCTTGCACCAGCGGGTGACCATCTCGATGTATTCCGGCACCTGCCCCACGGCGGAGCCCATGCCACGCTCGGACATGCCGTGCGGGCAGCCGAAATTGAGCTCGATGCCGTCGGCGCCGGTCTCCGCCACCCGCGGCAGGATCGCCTTCCAGGCCGCCTCCTCGCAGGGCACCATGATCGAGGCGATCAGCGCCCGGTCGGGGTAGTCGGCCTTGACCCGCGCCATCTCCTCGAGGTTCACCTCGAGCGGGCGGTCGGTGATCAGCTCGATGTTGTTGAGGCCCAGGAGCCGCCGGTCAGCGCCCCAGATGGCGCCGTAGCGCGGGCCGTTGACATTGACCACCGGCGGCCCCTCGGCGCCCAGCGTCTTCCACACCACGCCGCCCCAGCCGGCCTCGAAGGCGCGGCGGACATTGTATTCCTTGTCGGTCGGCGGCGCCGAGGCCAGCCAGAACGGGTTCGGGCTCTTGATGCCCACGAAATCGGTCGTCAGATCGGCCATCTGCGTTCCCCCCTCAAATATCCAGGATCCGGTCGAAACCGGCAAAGATCATCCGCTTGCCGTCGATCGGCGTGGCCTGCATGGCCTCCTGCATGCGCGGGTCCTCCATCGCGGCCTTCATGCCGGCCTCCTGCGCCGCCCGGTCGGGCCATTCCTGCCAGCCCATGACCACGGTCTCGCCGGGCTCGACCTTCACCGCCATCGGGAACGAGGTCAGCTTGCCCTCCGGCACGTCGGCGCCCCAGCATTCCACCACGCGGGTGGCGCCGTGATCCTTGAACAGCTCGGCGATGCGCCGGGTCGCCGCCTCGTAGGCGTCGCGCTCCGCATCCGGCACCGATCCAATATAGGCCATCACCCAGCTCATGCCGCAGCCTCCCCATGCGCGCCCGCGGCCCCGGACAGGACCGCGTGGATGTCCTCGGCGGCGTCGCGGCCCTCGGCCACCGCCACCACGGTGAGGTCCTCGCCCGGGGTGCAGTCGCCGCCGGCCCAGACGCCCGGCAGCGCGGTGCGCCCGGCGCCGGTCACGGCGATCTTGCCGCCCGCCATTTCCAGCCCGGCCACCGGCACGAAGGCCTGGCCGATGGCGCGGAACACCTGGTCGGCGGGCAGGCGCAGGGTCTCGCCGGTGCCCTTGAGGCCGCTGCCGTCATCGGCGGTGTATTCCAGCTCGATCTCGCGCACCGCGCCGTTGCCGTGGATCGCCTTGGGCTGGGCGTTGCAGAGGATGCGCACACCCTTCGAGGCGGCAAGGTCCTGCTCAAAGCCCGAGGCGCCCATGCGGTCGCGCGACCGGCGATAGGCCAGCGTCACGTTCTCGGCGCCCAAGAGCCGCGCCTGCACGGCGGCGTCGATGGCGGTCATGCCGCCGCCGATCACCACGACGTTGCGGCCCACCGGCAGCCGGGTCAGATCCTCGGCCTGGCGCAGCTCGGCGATGAAGCCCACCGCGTTGTCGACGCCCTCGCGCTCCGCTCCGGGCACGTCGAGTTCGTTGACGTCGGCCAGCCCGACGCCGAGGAACACCGCGTCGAACGCGCCGCGCAGCGTGTCGAGGTCGAGATCGCGGCCCAGCGCCTTGCCGGTCTCGATGGTGATGCCGCCGATCTGCAGCAGCCAGTCGACCTCGCGCGCCGCGAAGCTGTCCACCGCCTTGTAGGCCGCGATGCCGTATTCGTTCAGCCCGCCGGGCTTCGGCCGGGCGTCGTAGACGGTGACGGCATGGCCGTGCATGGCCAGCCGGTGGGCGCAGGCGAGCCCCGCCGGGCCGGCGCCCACCACCGCCACCCGGCGGCCGGTCTCGGGCGCGCGGGCATAGGGGTGGCTCTGGCGCGCCATCAGCGCGTCGGTGGCGTGGCGCTGCAGGCGGCCGATCTCCACCGGACGGCCCTCGGCGGCCTCGCGCACGCAGGCGCCCTCGCACAGATCCTCGGTCGGGCAGACCCGCGCGCACATGCCGCCGAAGATGTTCTGGTCGAAGATCGTGCGCCCGGCGGCCTCAGCCTGGCCGGTGGCGATCTGACGGATGAAGAGCGGGATGTCGATCGCCGTGGGACAGGCGGTGACGCAGGGCGCGTCATAGCAGAAATAGCAGCGATCCGCCGCCACCGCCGCCTCGTGCGGGTCGAGCGGCGCGTGCAGGTCGGCGAAGTTCGACTCGATCTCCTGGGCGTCCAGGCGTGCCGGGACGATGCCTGGGGTCAGCGGGTCGGCCATGGTCGGTCCTCCTTGTTGTCGTCTTGTTATTGGATGGAAGCTTGGCACAGGGCGTTTTTTTATCAAACGGTAAATTTTGGACAGGGGGGAGATTTCCCCCTTGTGGACAACCCCGTCATGTTGGGGCGCATAGCGGTCTATCCACAAGTTAATGGGTTCGGCGCAAAAATATCGCTTTACACTGCGCCATCGCCACAGGCACCATATCTAGTGAGAGGTGCGGGCCAGCCCGCCGTCTCTAGAGCAGGCACCGAACGGTAGGGGGCGCTCCCGCCTTCAGCCATGATGAACGAGGTGACGGCATGGCGCTTTCCGAGCAGTATATCGAAGACGAAATCCATCCGATCGACATCGTCGAACACCTGGCGGCGCATCACGACTGGGAATGCGACCGCATCGGCGACAACCAGATCGCCATGGCCATCGAGGGGCAGTGGCGGACCTATTCCATCACCCTCGCCTGGAGCGATGCCGACGAGACGCTGCGGATGATCTGCAGCTTCGACATGGACCCGCCGGCGGAGCGCCTGCCGGCGCTCTACGAGGGTCTGAACGCGGTCAACGACCAGTGCTGGGCCGGGGCCTTCTCGTTCTGGGGCGCGGAAAAGCTGATGGTCTACCGCTACGGGCTGGTGCTGGCCGGCGGCCAGATCGCCTCCCCCGAGCAGATCGACACGCTGCTCACCGCCGCCATCGCCGCGGCCGAGCGCTACTACCCGGCCTTCCAGCTCATCGCCTGGGGCGACCAGGATCCCGGCGAGGCGCTGCAGATCGCCATCGCCGAGGCCTACGGCCGGGCCTGACGGCTTTCGGTCCGAGCATTGCGCCGGGGCCCGCCCCGGCGTAACCCTGTCGCCGGCATACGGCTGAGGGGACGCGTGATGCAGGATACCGAGATTGCCCGCCGCGGGCTGCTGCTGCTGGGCTGCGGCAAGATGGGATCGGCGATGCTGGAGGGCTGGCTGGCGCGCGGCCTGCCGCCGGCCGCAATCCACGTCACCGACCCCAACCCCTCGGACTGGCTGCGCGGCCAGGGCGTGCATCTCAACGACGACTTCCCGGCCGATCCGGCCATCGCGGTGATCGCGGTGAAGCCGCAGGTGATGCGCAGCGTGCTGCCGGCGCTGGCGACGCTGGGCCGGGGCGGCACGCTGTTCGTGTCGATCGCCGCCGGCACCCCGATCGCCACCTTCGAGGAACTGCTCGGCGCGGACACCGCGGTAATCCGCGCCATGCCCAACACCCCGGCCGCGGTCGGGCGCGGCATCACCGCGCTGATCGGCAATGCCCGGGTCGACGAGGACCGGATGCAGCAGGCCGAGATGCTGCTCTCCGCGGTGGGCGAAACCGTGCGGCTCGACGACGAGGCGCAGATGGATGCGGTGACCGCGGTCTCCGGGTCGGGGCCGGCCTATGTCTTCCACCTGATCGAATGCCTCGCCGCCGCCGGCGAGGCCGAGGGGCTCGACGCCGAGATCGCCCTGCGCCTGGCGCGCGCCACCGTGGCCGGGGCCGGCGCGCTGGCGATGGACTCGGGCGAGCCGCCGGCGCGGCTGCGCGAGAACGTCACCAGCCCTAACGGCACCACCCAGGCCGGGCTCGAGGAGCTGATGCACGAGGAGACCGGCCTGCCGCCGCTCCTGCGCCGCACCGTGGCCGCCGCCGCCGCCCGCTCGCGCGAGCTTGCCAATGGCTGACGGCGCGCCCCAGATCGACTTCGACGCCTTCCTCGCGGTCGACATCCGCGCCGGCACCATCACCCGCGCCGAGCCCTTCCCCGAGGCCCGCAAGCCCGCCTACCGGCTGTGGATCGATTTCGGCCCCGAGCTCGGCGAGAAGAAGAGCTCGGCCCAGATCACCGTGCATTACCGCCCCGAGGACCTGGTCGGCCGGCAGGTCATGGCGGTGGTCAACTTCCCGCCGCGCCAGATCGGACCGGTGCGCTCCGAGGTGCTGGTGCTGGGCGTCGCCGACGCACAGGGCGCCATCGTGCTGGTGACCCCGGACCAGCCGGTCGGCAATGGCAGCCGGCTGCACTGAGCGGCGCCCGGGTTGAGGCCGCGCCGGCGCCCGCTATAAGGGCGGCGCAGGTCCAGAGGAGTTCCGCCATGCCCGTGTTTCTCGACAGCAGCGATCCCGGCTTCGAGGCGGATTTCGCGCGGCTCCTCGGCGCCAAGCGCGAGGACAGCCCCGATGTCGACGCCACCGTGGCGGCGATCATCGCCGATGTCCGCGCCCGCGGCGACGCCGCGCTGATCGAGTACACCGCGCGCTTCGACCGCCTGACGCTGGCGCCGGGGGACCTGGCGATCCCGCGCGCCGAGGTCGACGCCCAGATCGCCCGGGTCCCCGAGGCGGAGCGCGCCGCGCTCGACCTCGCGGCGGCGCGCATCCGCGCCTACCACGCCCGGCAGATGCCCGAGGATGCCGGCTGGACCGACGCCGCCGGGGCCACGCTGGGCTGGCGCTGGACGCCGGTGGCGGCGGCCGGGCTCTACGTGCCGGGCGGACTGGCCTCCTACCCTTCCTCGGTGCTGATGAACGCCATTCCCGCCAAGGTCGCGGGGGTCGAGCGGCTGGCGATCTGCGTGCCGACGCCGGACGGCGCGGTGAACCCGCTGGTGCTCTTGGCCGCGCGGCTTGCCGGAGTGGACGAGATCTACCGCATCGGCGGCGCCCAGGCGATCGCGGCCCTGGCCTACGGCACCGAGAGCATCGCGCCGGTGGACAAGATCACCGGCCCCGGCAACGCCTATGTCGCCGCCGCCAAGCGCCGGGTCTTCGGCCGCGTCGGCATCGACATGATCGCCGGACCCTCGGAGATCCTGGTGATCGCCGACGGCGACAACGACCCGGACTGGATCGCCCTCGACCTGATGAGCCAGGCCGAGCACGACGAGAGCGCCCAGGCCATCCTGGTGACCACCGACGCGGCCTTCGGCCGGGCCGTGGCGCGGGCCGTCGAGGCGCGGCTGGAGACGCTGGAGCGGCGCGCCATCGCCGCGGCCAGCTGGCGCGATTTCGGCGCCGTGATCGCGGTGCGCGACCTCGACGAGGCGGCGGCCCTGTCCGACCGGGTCGCGCCCGAGCATCTCGAGCTCTGCGTCGCCGACCCGGAGGCGCTGGCCGAGCGCATCCGCCATGCCGGGGCGATCTTCCTCGGCCAGTGGACCCCGGAGGCGATCGGCGATTACGTCGGCGGGCCCAACCACGTGCTGCCCACCGCGCGCTCGGCGCGCTTTTCCTCGGGGCTCTCGGTGCTGGACTTCCTCAAGCGCACCACGATGGCGCGGATGACGCCCGAGGCGCTGCGCGCGGTCGGCCCGGCGGCCGAGACGCTGGCCGCCTCGGAAAGCCTCGAGGCGCACGGTCTGTCGGTCACCGCCCGCCTCTCCCGGCTCAACGAGTGAGCGCCTGCCGCCGCAGCGGGCACCGCGGCCTGCGGGAGATGACCGGGCGGCAGATGCTGCGCTGCGGCATTGCGGCCCGGCACCCCCGCCGCTACTGTGCCCGCCAAACCGTGCGAGGCTGATTGCCATGAGCCATATCGCCCATCTCGAACTCGACGATGCCGGCCTGCCACCGCCGACCCCGGAGATCGAGCAGGAACGCCGGGTGGCGCTGTTCGACCTGATGGAACGCAACAGCTTCGCGCTGCGTCCGCGCAACGGCGCCGCCGCGCCCGAGGGCCCCTACCGGGTGGCGCTGTCGATCCGCGACAAGCGCCTGGTCTTCGACGTGGCGCCGGCCTCGGCCGCCGGCAGCGCCGCGGAGTTCCACCTCTCGCTGTCGCCGTTCCGGCAGGTGGTCAAGGACTACTTCCAGATCTGCAAGAGCTACTACGACGCGGTGAAGACCCTGCCGCCGAGCCAGATCGAGACCATCGACATGGCCCGGCGCGGCATCCACGACGAGGGTGCGCGCATCCTGCGCGAGCGGCTCGAAGGCAAGGTGGAGATCGACGAGGACACCGCGCGGCGGCTCTTCACCCTGATCTGCGTGCTGCATTTCGGGGGCTGAGGACGTGGCCGAGAAGCTGCCGCAATCGGTGCTCTTCTGCTGCGACCACAACGCCGTGCGCTCGCCGATGGCCGAGGGCATCATGAAGAAGCTCTACGGCACCTCGACCTACGTGCAGTCGGTGGGCGTGCTCAACGATCTCGACATCGACGGATTCGCGATCTCGGTCTGCGGCGAGATCGGCGTCGAGCTGGCGCGCCACCGGGCGCGCGATTTCGACGAGCTGGAGGCCATGGGCGAGGCCCTGTCCGGCTTCGACCTGGTGGTTGCGATGTCCCCGGCGGCGCAGCGCCAGGCCCTGGATCTAACCCGTTTGTTCCACTTGCGGGTCGAGTACTGGCCGATCATGGATCCCACGGGGCTGGGCGAGACGCGCGAGACCAAGCTGAACGCCTATCGCCAGACCCGCGATCAGATTCTGGACCGAATGACAGGAAAATGGGGACGATGATGGCACGCGAGACGCTGGAGCGCTATTTCGACGCCTTCAACCGGGACGACACCGACGGCATGATCGACTGCCTCGCCGAGGACGTCGCGCATTACGTCAACGAGGGCGAGGTGCGGATCGGCCGCGACAAGTTCCGCGACTTCTGCGCCCACATGACGCGCTGCTACGACGAGAAGCTGACCGAGATGGTGCTGTTCACCGCAGAGGACGGCACCCGCGGCGCCGCCGAGTTCATGGTCAACGGCACCTATCTCGAGACCGATTCCGGGCTCCCGGAAGCGCGCGGCCAGACCTACCGCCTGCCCGCCGGGTCGTTCTTCTCGATGGCCGAGGGCAAGATCACCCGCGTGGTGACCTATTACAACCTGTCGGACTGGATCCGGCAGATCTCGGCATGAGGGTCGCGGCGCTCACCGGGGAGGAGCTCGACGCCGCGCTCGATGACGTGGCGCGGCTGCGGATCGAGGTGTTCCGCACCTATCCCTATCTCTACGACGGCGATCTCGACTACGAACGCAGCTATCTCGAGACCTACCGCAACAGCCCCGGCGCGGTGCTGGTCGGCGCCTTCGAGAATGGCCGCCTGGTGGGCGCCGCCACCGGCACCCCGATGGAGGAGCATGCCGGCGATTTCGCGGCGCCCTTCGCGCGCACCGGGCTCGACCTGAAATCGATCTTCTACAACGCCGAGTCGGTGCTGCTGCCGGACTATCGCGGCCGCGGCGTGGGCAATGCCTTCTTCGATTCGCGTGAGGCGCATGCCCGCCGGCTCGGCCGGTCGCATGTCTGCTTCTGCAGCGTGGTGCGCCCCGACGACCACCCGCTGCGCCCGGCGGGCTACGTGCCGCTGCACGGCTTCTGGCGCAAGCGCGGCTATGCACCGCTGCCCGGGGTGGTGGCGCGGTTCCGCTGGAAGGACATCGACCAGCCGGCGGAAACCGATCACGAGCTGCAATTCTGGATGCGCGAACTCTGAGCGCGGCGCGGCGCCGACCGTCGGGTCAGCCGGTGCGCCGGGCCGGCGCCCGGCGGCCCGCCGCCCAGTCCCGCGCCGCCGCGCCGAAGGCCTCGAAGAGCGGGCGCGACACCGGGTCCTGCGCGGCCTGCCATTCCGGGTGCCACTGCACCGCCAGGGTGAAGCCCGGCGCGCCCTCGACATAGATCGCCTCGGGCGTGCCGTCGGGGGCGCAGCCGTCGATCACGATGCGGCGCCCGGCCCGGGCGATGCCCTGGCCGTGCAGGGTGTTGGTCATCACCTCGCGTTCGCCGACGATGCGGTGGAACGGCCCGCCCTGGGTGAAGGTGACGGTGTGGCGCAGCGCGAACTTCTCGTCCAGCGTACCGTCCGGCGGCATGCGGTGGTTCATCCGCCCCGGCAATTCGCGGATCTCGGGGTGCAGCGTGCCGCCCAGCGCCACGTTGACCTCCTGGAAGCCGCGGCAGACCCCGAAGACGGGCTGGCCGCGCTCCACGCAGGCCCGCACCAGGGGCAGCACCACGCCGTCGCGGCCGCGGTCGAAGGCGCCATGTGCCACCGTCTCGACCTCGCCGTATTCCTCGGGGTGGACGTTGGGCCGGCCGCCGGGCAGCAGGAAACCGTCGCAATGGTCGAGCAGTTCCGGGATCGACACGAGCCGGGGATCGGCGGGCACCAGAATCGGCAGGCAATCCGACACCTCGGCCACCGCCTCCGACAGCATGGTGCCGGTGAAATGCGCCGGATACTGGTCGTTGACCAGGTGGTGGTTGGTGATGATGCCGACGACCGGTCGGGTCATGTGCGCGCCTTCCCTCTCTGTCCGGCGGTCAAGATAGGCGCTTCGCGGGCGCCGATAAAGGGCGCCCGCGCACAGCCGCCGCGCGGCTGCGCAGAACCTCGAGGGGCCGGGACACCGCCACCCGGAACTTGGGCGGCGCGCCTCGGCGGCCGGACCTTCAGGCGCGGCGCTTGAGTTCCAGCCGGCGGCGGTGGAGCACCGGCTCGGTGTAGCCCGAGGGCTGCTCGCGGCCGTTGAAGATCAGGTCGCAGGCCGCCTGGAAGGCGATGCCGTCGAAATCCGGGGCCATCGGCCGGTAGGCCGGATCGTCCTGGTTCTGGCGGTCCACCACCTCGGCCATGCGGCGCAGGATGGCCATCGCCTCGTCGCGCGACACCACCTCGTGATGCAGCCAGTTGGCGATGTGCTGCGCCGAGATCCGGCAGGTCGCGCGGTCCTCCATGAGGCCGACATCGTTGATGTCGGGCACCTTGGAGCAGCCCACCCCCTGGTCGATCCAGCGCACCACGTAGCCGAGGATGCCCTGGGCGTTGTTCTCGACCTCGCGGCGCACCTGCTCCGGCGTCCACTTGCGGAACGCCGCCAGCGGGATGTCGAGCAGTGCATCGAGATGCGCCCGCCGCCCGCCGGCGCGCAGCGCCTTCTGGACCGCGAAGACGTCGACCTTGTGATAATGCAGGGCATGCAGCGTGGCGGCGGTCGGCGACGGCACCCAGGCGGTGTTGGCGCCGGCCTTGGGATGTTCGATCTTGGTCTCCAGCATCGCCGCCATCTTGTCGGGCATCGCCCACATGCCCTTGCCGATCTGGGCCTTGCCCGAGAGCCCGCATTCCAGCCCGATATCGACATTGCGGTTCTCGTAGGCGCCGATCCAGGTCTTGCGCTTGATGAAGTCCTTGCGGCTGAACGGCCCGGCCTCCATCGAGGTATGGATCTCGTCGCCGGTGCGGTCGAGGAAGCCGGTATTGATGAAGGCCACCCGGTGCTTCGCCGCGCGGATGCATTCCTTGAGGTTGGCCGAGGTGCGGCGCTCCTCGTCCATGATGCCGATCTTCACGGTGTGGCGCGGCAGGTCGAGCACGTCCTCGACGCGGGCGAAGATCTCGTCGGCAAAGGCCACCTCGTCGGGGCCGTGCATCTTGGGCTTCACGACGTAGACCGACCCGGTGACCGAGTTGCCGCCCTCCTGGGCCAGATCGTGCTTGGCGATCAGCACGGTGATCATCGCATCCATCAGGCCCTCGAAGATCTCCTCCCCGTCGCGGGTCAGGATCGCCGGGTTGGTCATCAGGTGGCCGACATTGCGCACCAGCATGAGCGCTCTTCCCTTCACCGTGACCTCGCCGCCCTCGGGCGCGGTATAGGTCAGGTCGGGGTTGAGCGCGCGGGTCACCGTCTGGCCGCCCTTCTCGAAGGTCTCGCTGAGATCGCCCTTCATCAGGCCGAGCCAGTTGGCATAGGCGCCGACCTTGTCCTCGGCATCGACGCAGGCCACCGAATCCTCGCAATCCATGATCGCCGAGACCGCGCTTTCGAGCCGCACATCGGCGAGGCCGCACTGGTCGCGCGCCCCGATCTGGTGGGTGCGGTCGAAGACCAGCTCCACATGCAGGCCGTTGTTGCGCAGGAGCACCGCCTCGGGCGCCGCCGGGTGGCCGCGATAGCCCACGAACTTCTCGGGCTGCGCCAGCGGCATGTCGTCGACCAGCAGCGCGCCCTTGCGGATGTGGTAGCGCCGTGCATCGGCATGGCTCGTGCCCTCGAGCGGGAAGGCCTCGTCGAGGAATACCCGGGCGCGCGCCACGACCCGGGCGCCGCGGCCGCGGTCATAGCCGGCGGCGGGCGGCGGGCTGCCCATCGCGTCGGTGCCGTAGAGCCCGTCATAGAGCGACCCCCAGCGGGCATTCGCGGCGTTCAGCGCGTAGCGGGCATTGGTGATCGGCACCACCAGCTGCGGCCCGGCCACGGTGGCGATCTCGGGGTCGGTGCCGGTAGTCTCGATCTCGAAATCGTCGCCCTCGGGGATCAGATAGCCGATCTCGGCGAGGAACGCCTTATAGGCCTCGTGGTCGTGCGGCTGGTTGCGCCGCTTCAGGTGCCAGTCGTCGATCTTCGACTGCAGCGTCTGGCGGATCCCCAGAAGCTCGCGGTTGCGCGGGGCCATGTCGTGGGCCAGTTCCGACAACCCCTTCCAGAACCGTTCGGGCGCGACGCCGGTGCCGGGCAGCGCCCGGCTCTCGATGAAATCGAACAGTTCCGGGGCGATCTGGAGATCGTGGCGGAGAACGCGGTCGGTCATCTGGCGATTCCTCTCGTGCGCGGTATGCAATTGCGCACCGATAGCACCGCGTGTTTCCGATAGGCAACTCCCGGCACCCGGCGCGCAGCGACCGCGGGGCGGTCCTCATAAACGATGCCCCGGACGCAGGACGGGATCCGGGGCCTCGGGGTGCGGTCGGCTGCGCGGGCCATGCGGCCCGCGCCCCGTGCGTGAGCTTGGCCTTACTGCGCCGGCTCGGCCTCGACGGTGCCGGTATCGTTGCCGCCCGGGGCGTAGGTGCCCTCCTCGTAGCCTTCGAGCGCCTCCTCGGTTTCCGTGCCTTCCGGCGTGGTGGCGATGTCGTCGGAGCCCATCTCGCCCGTCTCGTCCGGCGCCATCACCAGAAGGTAGATGCCGAAGGCCACGATGAGGATGGTGGAATAGACCATGATCGCCCCCATCCCCAGCAGCGAGGGGCGGTGGCGCTTGGCCTCTGTCTTGGTGTTGGTGTCGGGTGCGGACATAGCTGGAAGCCTCGTATTGCCTCTGAGATTGCAGGCCGGTCTCTTGCCGTTGCGGCTTGCGCGTCGGTTGCGTAACACCCGGGGGCAAGGTCGCGTTCCGGCACTGCGGGGAAGATCGGCACGGCGCCGCCCGTCTCCGCCCGGTCCGGCAGAAGCGAGTTTCAGGAGAACGCCCCCGTGAAAGACGCCAGCCCCCAGACCATCTACCTCGCCGATTACGCGCCGTTCGGCTTCACGGTCGAAGAGGTCCACCTGACCTTCCGGCTGGCCCCCGAGGCGACCCGGGTGATCAGCCGCATCCGCTTCGCGCCGAACCCGGCCGCCGCCGACCGCCGCTTCTTCCTGCACGGCGAGGATCTCACGCTCGTCTCGGCCCGCATCGACGGCCGCGCGGTGACCCCCGACATCACCCCCGAGGGCCTGACCTGCGAGGTGCCCGACGCCCCCTTCACCTGGGAGGCCGAGGTCGAGATCGCCCCTGCCGCGAACACCGCGCTCGAGGGGCTCTACATGTCGAACGGCATGTATTGCACGCAATGCGAGGCCGAGGGCTTCCGCAAGATCACCTATTACCCCGACCGTCCAGACGTCATGTCGGTCTTCACCGTGCGGATCGAGAGCGCCCTGCCGGTGCTGCTGTCGAACGGCAACCCGAAGGGCGCCGGCGACGGCTGGGCGGAATGGCACGACCCCTGGCCCAAGCCCGCCTATCTCTTCGCGCTGGTGGCCGGCGACCTCGTCGCCCATCCCGACCGCTTCACCACCCGTTCGGGCCGCGATGTCGAACTCAACATCTGGGTGCGTCCCGGCGACGAGCACAAATGCGCCTTCGGCATGGAGGCGCTGAAGAAGTCGATGCGCTGGGACGAGGAGGTCTATGGCCGGGAATACGACCTCGACGTCTTCAACATCGTCGCGGTCGACGATTTCAACATGGGCGCGATGGAGAACAAGGGGCTGAACATCTTCAACTCCGCCGCCGTCCTGGCCTCTCCCGAGACCGCCACCGACGCCAATTTCGAACGCATCGAGGCGATCATCGCGCATGAATACTTCCACAACTGGACCGGCAACCGCATCACCTGCCGCGACTGGTTCCAGCTCTGCCTGAAGGAGGGCCTGACGGTGTTCCGCGACAGCGAGTTCACCGCCGACATGCGCTCCGCCCCGGTCAAGCGGATCTCCGACGTGATCGACCTGCGCGCCCGTCAGTTCCCCGAGGATCAGGGCCCGCTGGCCCACCCGGTGCGTCCCGAGAGCTTCCAGGAGATCAACAACTTCTACACCGCCACGGTCTACGAGAAGGGCGCCGAGGTGATCGGCATGCTGAAGCGCCTGGTGGGCGACGAGGCCTATGCCCGCGCGCTCGACCTCTATTTCGAGCGCCATGACGGCCAGGCCTGCACCATCGAGGACTGGCTCAAGGTCTTCGAGGACACGACGGGCCGCGACCTGTCGCAGTTCCAGCGCTGGTATGCGCAGGCCGGCACGCCGCGTCTGGCGGTGGAGGACGCCTTCGAGGGCGGCACCTACACCCTGACCTTCCGCCAGCACACGCCGGCCACCCCCGGCCAGCCCGACAAGGCGCCGCAGGTGCTGCCGATCGCGGTCGGCCTGCTGAACCCGAACGGCGACGAGGTGGTGCCGACCACGCTGCTCGAGATGACCGAGGCCGAGCAGAGCTTCCGCTTCGAGGGGCTATCGGCCAAGCCGGTGCCGTCGCTGCTGCGCGGCTTCTCCGCCCCGGTGGTGCTGGAGCGCCCGGCCGACCGTGAGGAGCAGGCCTTCCTGCTGGCCCACGACACCGATCCCTATTGCCGCTGGGAGGCCGGGCGCAGCCTCGCCCGGGCCGCGCTGCTGGCGATGATCCGCGACGGCGCGGCGCCCGACACCGCCTATCTCGACGGGCTGGAGCGGTTGGTCCGCGATGCCGGGCTCGATCCCGCCTTCCGCGCGCTGATGCTGTCCCTGCCGTCGCAGAACGAGCTGGCGCAGGTGCTGCACGAGAGCGGGACGGTGCCGGATCCGGATTCCATCTACGCCGCCCGCGAGGCCATGCTCGAGGCCATGGCGGCGCGCTGGGAGCCGCATCTCGACGCGCTGCTGGCCTCGGTGCGGGTCGAGGCGCCCTACGCCCCCGACGCCGCGCAATCGGGCCGGCGGGCGCTGTCGGGCGCGCTGCTGGCACTGAAGACCCGGCGCGATGGCGGCGCCGCGGCGGCGGCACAGTTCGAGACCGCCGACAACATGACGCTGCAGCTCGGCGCGCTGTCCTGCCTGATCCAGGCCGGCCGCGCCGAGGCGGCACTGGCCGCCTTCGAGGCGCAATGGCAGGGCGACCGGCTGGTCATGGACAAGTGGTTCGGCCTGCAGATCATCGCCGCCCCCCCGGCCGAGGCCGCCGACCGCGCCGCCGCGCTGACCCGGCACCCGGCCTTCGACTGGACCAACCCCAACCGGTTCCGCGCGGTGATGGGCGCGCTCGCCGGCAACCATGCCGGGTTCCACCGCGCCGACGGTGCGGGCTACCGCCTGCTTGCCGACTGGCTGATCCGGCTCGACGCCAAGAACCCGCAGACCACCGCGCGCATGTGCACCGCCTTCCAGACCTGGAAACGCTACGATGCCGCCCGCCAGAAGCTGATGCGCGGTGAGCTCGAGCGCATCGCGGCGCAATCGGCGCTGTCGCGCGACACCGGCGAGATGGTCGGCCGGCTGCTGGCCTGACGGCCCCGGGGCGGGGCCTGCGCCCCGTGCCGTCCCGGCGCGTTAACAAATTCCCGCGCGCCGGGAACCCGCAGCGGCCACCGCGCGTTTCGTGAGGCTGACCGGCGCAGCGTGGCCGCGGGGTGCGGGACGGCGCTCAACCCAGCGGGCGGGGCTTCCCTTTCACCCCCCTGCATGTCATGGAACCCCAACGCAATCGTGATCGTGTGCCGGAAATGAAGGATCGCATCGACCCGCTGATCGAGGAACGCGCGCCCTGGCTGTTCTCCAACCGTCTCGGCACGGTGCGGGCCCGCCAGCTGCTGCACGTCCTTCTGGGCTACGAGCGCACCCTGGCGCTGGCCACCGAGCTGCGCGATGCGCCCTCGGCCGGGATCATGCAGGAGATGGGCCGGCTGCTGGCGCGCGATGTCGAGGTCAAGGGCCTGTCCAACATCCCGCGCAACGGCGCCGCGCTGATCGTCGCCAACCATCCCACCGGCATCGCCGACGGCATCATCCTGCACCACCTGATCGCGCCGCTGCGCCCCGACGTCTACTATTTCGCCAACCACGACATCCTGCGCGTCATGCCGCAGATGGCCGACATGATCGCCCCGGTGGAATGGCGCGCCGAGAAGCGCAGCCACGGCAAGACGCGGGAGACCATGGCCTATACCCGCAAGGCGGTCGATGCCGGCCGGCTCGGGGTGATCTTCCCCGCCGGCCGCCTCGCCAAGCGCCGCGGCCTGTCGCTGCACGAACGGCCCTGGATGGCCTCGGCGGCGATGATCGCGCGCAAGTTCGACCTGCCGGTGATCCCGGTCAACATCCGGGCGCGCAACTCGGTGCTGTTCTACCTCTTCGACCGCATCCACCCGACGCTGCGCGACATCACCCTGTTCCACGAGACCCTGAACAAGGACCGCCAGCCCTACCGCGTCACCGTGGGCGAGCCGATCTCGCCGCGGGCGCTGCCGCGGACCTCGGAGGAGGGCATCGAGATCCTGCGCCGCGCCACCCTGGCGCTGGGCGGGCACCGGGCGCCGGCAGTGTCGCTGATCGACAATTCCCGCCGCCCGTCCTGGCTCAAGGCGACCTGACCGGCCCCCTTCGTGCACGCCCCGGGGCCGCGCCGCGCCCACACCGCGCGCCGGCCGACCGCCCCGTCCTTTGCACCAATGCCGCGCAGGCCCCCCGCCACCCGCCGGCGCACCCGGCATACCGGCCCGCGATCACTGCGGCAGCTAGGCACGCGACCGGGGCTGCACGGCCCAGGGCGCCGTGCAGCCCCGGCGGTCAGGGTGCCAGCGCGACCTCGAGCGCCGGCGCTGCCGGAGCCGCTGCGGGCAGGTCCGGCCGGGCCTGCGGCCTGAGCGCCGGCACGGCGGGCCGGCAATAGGGCTGGGCCCGCGACCAGGCGATCATGTCCTCGCGCTTGGCGCGGCTGTGGAACGGCCCCCAATCGGCGGCGACGCCGCGCATCCCGGCCGAGACCACCCGGTCGCGCGCCACGGTGCGCGCCATGATCCGCAGACCGCAGCTCAGATTGGCCGGCCCGTCGCGCAGGTCGGCGCCGCTCTGGGCCCGGCAGCCATAGGCCCGCGCGGTGGCCGGGGCGATCTGCAAGAGGCCGTGCCAGCGCCCGCCGCCGCCGCTGACCTGCGGCCGCCAGGTGCTCTCATGGCGCGCCAGGGACGAGACCAGCCCGACCCAGAACGCCTCGCGCAAGCGGGAATCGTTGGCGCGGTAGCCCGGGCACCAGGTGTCGATGTCGCCGGGCACGATCTCGGTCAGCCGCGCCGCCGGGCCGCGCAGCGCCCGGACCGCCGCCCGGGTCCAGGCGACCCGGCGCGGCCCCTTGCCCCAGCGCGCCTCGGGGATGCGGTCGTCGCGCATCTTCGGCCGCGGCGATACCGCCACCGCCGCCTCGGAGATTGCGGCCGGACCGGGCGCCGGCAGCGGGAGGGACATGGCCTGCGGCGGCGCGGTGGCGGCGGCGGCGAGGGGGGCGAGGCAGAGCGCCCCGATCAGCAGCATGCGTGTCATGGCGCGGAGCATTCCCCAAGCGCCGCGATGCAGCAAGCGCGGCCGCCGCAAGCCCCCCGCATGCGCGACGCTCCGCTCATACCCGGCCGGCATCCCGGCCCGCGCCCCCTTCTTCTGAGCCGAAATATCCCGGGGGCACGGGGGCAGCGCCCCCGAATCGCTGCGGATCGCGGCCGCGGCCCGGCCTGCCGCGCCGGCCCTGCCCTTGCCCGCACCGCCGGCCTCGCCTAAGACCCGGGCCAGTCCGAAAGCGGGAGCGCGCGATGCTGGATCTGAGCTACGAATCCCCCACACCCAAGGTGATCGCCGGGGCGAAGCACGATTGGGAACTGGTCATCGGCATGGAGGTCCATGCCCAGGTCGCCTCCCGGGCCAAGCTGTTCTCGGGCGCCTCGACGCAATTCGGCGCCGAGCCCAATTCCAACGTCTCCTTCATCGACGCGGCGATGCCCGGCATGCTGCCGGTGATCAACGAGTTCTGCATCGAGCAGGCGGTGCGCACCGGGCTCGGCCTGAAGGCGCAGATCAACCTGTTCTCGGCCTTCGACCGCAAGAATTACTTCTATCCCGACCTGCCGCAGGGCTACCAGATTTCCCAGCTCTACCACCCGCTGGTCGGCGAGGGCGAGATCCTCGTCGACATGGAGCCCGGCATCGCCCGGCTGGTGCGCATCGAGCGCATCCATGTCGAGCAGGATGCCGGCAAGTCGATCCACGACATGGACCCGGCGATGTCCTTCGTCGATCTCAACCGCACCGGCGTGGCGCTGATGGAGATCGTCTCCCGCCCCGACATCCGCGGCCCCGAGGAGGCCGCCGCCTATGTCGGCAAGCTGCGCCAGATCCTGCGCTATCTCGGCACCTGCGACGGCAACATGCAGAACGGCAACCTGCGCGCCGACGTCAACGTCTCGGTCTGCCGGCCCGGCGCCTACGAGAAATACCGCGAGACCGGCGATTTCGGCCATCTCGGCACCCGCTGCGAGATCAAGAACATGAACTCCATGCGGTTCATCCAGGCCGCCATCGACTTCGAGGCGCGGCGCCAGATCGGCATCCTCGAGGGCGGCGGCACGGTGGTGCAGGAGACCCGGCTCTACGATCCCGACAAGGGCGAGACGCGGTCGATGCGCTCCAAGGAGGAGGCGCACGATTACCGCTACTTCCCCGATCCCGACCTGCTGCCGCTGGAGATCGAGCAGGCCTGGGTCGACGGCATCCGCGACAGCCTGCCGGAACTGCCCGACGCCAAGAAGGCACGCTTCGTTACTGAATTCGGGCTCTCCGAATACGACGCTAACGTGCTGACCGCCGAGGTCGCCAACGCCGCCTATTTCGAGGCCGTGGCGGCCGAGGCCGGCGACGGCAAGGCGGCGGCGAACTGGGTCATCAACGAACTGTTCGGCCGGCTCAAGAAGGACGACCGCGACATCGCCGAGAGCCCCGTCGCGCCCGCCCAGCTGGCCGGCATCGTGCGGCTCATCAAGTCGGGCGAGATCTCCGGCAAGATCGCCAAGGACGTCTTCGAGATCGTCTACAGCGAGGGCGGCGACCCGGCCGAGATCGTCGAGGCCAAGGGCCTGAAGCAGGTCACCGATACCGGCGCCATCGAGACCGCCGTGGACGAGGTCATCGCCGCCAACCCGGCGCAGGTCGAGAAGGCCAAGGCCAACCCCAAGCTCGCCGGCTGGTTCGTCGGTCAGGTGATGAAGGCCACCGGCGGCAAGGCCAACCCCAAGGCGGTGAACGAGATCGTGTCGGCCAAGCTCGGGCTCTGAGATGTTCGGCGACACGCCGGTCATCGTCCACAACGAGCGGGTGAAGCTGTTTTCCGGCTTCCTGAACGCGGTGGGGCTCGGGCTGATCGGCTTCGCGGTGCTGCGCCCGCTCACCGCGCAGCCGATGGCGGTCGGGCTCGGATCGGTTTGGTTCGGCCTCGCGGGACTGGCATTGCACGCCCTGGCGCATTATGTATTGGGCATGATGCGCAAGGAGGCGCGGCCATGACCCTGTTCGAGTTCGCAGTTCCCCTCATCGCCCTGGCCGTGGCCGGGGTGGGCACGGTGATCCTGCGCCGCGAGGCCCGCGCCATCGACCGGCGCCGCGCCGAGCGTCTCGGCAAGGGCCCGCACTGACCCCGGTCAGCGGATCGTCAGACGCAGCCGGAAGGCCTCCCAGTCGAGCCGGCGGAACAGCTGGTAGACTTGCACCTCGTATCCCCGCGCCCCGGTGCGGAAGCTGACATCCGCCTGGCATTCGGTGACCCCCGGAATGGTGAAGCAGGTATTCTCGCTGCCCAGAAGCTCCACCCGCGCGGTCTGTCCCGCCGCCGCGGCGAAGGTGAAGCAGCGCGGCTCGAGATCGGTGACCCGGCCCGCGACCTCGCCGGAATGGGAGCCGCGCTGGAAGCGGATCTCGGAACATGGCTGGGCGGCCGCCGCAGCCCCGAGGACCGCGAGAGCCGCGGCCAGGACAAGGGATTTCGTCATCAAATGCGCTCCTGACGGAAATGCACGGATTTCGGTTCAATGCGCCCGATGATACCATCGCGCCCGACGCCGGCAAAGCCGCGCCGACCCCGTCCCGCCGGTCTGGCCATCGCCGCCTGGCGGCTTATTCTCCAGCCCGTGCCCCGGCCCCAGCGATGAGTGAGACCATGCCCGCATTCGAATACAAAGTCGTCCCCTCCCCCGCCCGCGGCGAGAAGGCCAAGGGCGTGAAGGGAGCGCAGGCGCGCTTTGCCCATGCGGTGGAGACGCTGATGAACCAGATGGCCGCGGAGGGCTGGGAGTACCAGCGCACCGAAACCCTGCCCTCCGAGGAGCGGTCGGGCCTCGCCTCGACGACCACGGTCTGGCGCACCCTGATGATCTTCCGCCGCGCCCCGGAGGACGCGCTGGCGGAATTCGCGCCGCGGCGCCCGGTCGCGGCCCCCGCGCCCGACGCGCCCGGCACCCGCGGCGCGGCGCCGTCGGCGCCGCAGGGCCACGACCCCG
>NZ_JBTLRM010000011.1:0-105795 GCF_054482755.1 Roseivivax sp. CAU 1761 | reverse complement strand
GCCGGGGATTTAGACCCCGGCCGCGCCCCTCAGCCCTCGAAGAGCGCGTTCAGCGGCAGGTGCGACTTCTCGAAGGGCGACTTGATCACCACGTAGTTGAAGTACTTCTCGATGCCGACATCCTGGTCGACCAGGCCTTCCATGATCGTCTGGTATTCCTCGATCCCCGCCGTCACGAATTTCAGCAGGTAGTCGAAGCCGCCCGAGACGAGGTGGCATTCGATGCAGGCCTCGATGCGCTCCACCGCGTCCTGAAAGCGGGCGAAATCGGGCTGGCGGTGGTTGCGCAGCGTGACCTCGGTGAAGACGGTGAGCGTGTCGCCCAGCCGGGCAAGGTCGATCCGCGCCGCGTAGCCCTTGATGAAGCCGGCCTTCTGCAGCTTCTTCACCCGCATCAGGCAGGGGCTGGGCGACAACGCCACCAGATCGGCGAGCTCGACATTGGTGACGCGGCCGTTCTTCTGCAGTTCCGTCAGGATCTTCAGGTCGATCCGGTCGAGCCTCATCCCCGTCATCGCCAAAGCCCGTCACCCCCGTCCGCGGCGCGCCGGTTCCGGCGCCGGTGCCGCAGCGTTACCCGCAGGCGCGGCTTTGGCAAGGCGGGGCAGGACGGGGCCGGGCAATTCGCCAGATAACACCGCGCCCGCCCGCGCGGCGGCAGAAAATGCCGTGCGCCGCGCCTCTTCCGCAGCGCTCGGGCACGGGCATCGTTAGGCTGGCGGCCAGACGATCAGGAGATGACCATGCCCGCGCCGCTGATGACCGTGCCGTCCTCGACCGAGCTGCCCGCCGAGGCCGACGTGGTGGTGATCGGCGGCGGCGTGGTGGGCACCTGCGCGGCCTGGTTCCTCGCCAAGCGCGGACTCAGGGTGGCGCTGCTGGAGAAGGGCCGGATCGCCGCCGAGCAATCGTCCCGCAACTGGGGCTGGTGCCGCCAGCAGAACCGCGACGCGCGCGAACTGCCGATGGCGACCCGGAGCCTGGCGCTCTGGGAGGAGATCGCGCAGGATCTGGGGGTCGATCTGGGCTTCCGGCGCTGCGGGCTCCTCTACCTCTCCGACGACGACGCCGAGATCGAGGGCTGGGCCAGATGGTGCCGCTTCGCCGCGGGCGCGGGCGTGACCTCGCACGTGCTGGGCGCGGCGGAGGCGACGGAGCGTGGCGCCGCCACCGGCAAGCCCTGGCGCGGCGGGGTGTTCTCGCCCAGCGACGGCACCGCCGACCCGGCCCGCGCGGTGCCGCTGATCGCCGCCGGCCTGAGCGACCGCGGCGCCAGCGTGCACCAGTTCTGCGCCGCGCGCGGGATCGAGACCGAGGCCGGCGCGGTCTCCGGCGTCGTTACCGAACGCGGCACCATCCGGACCAAGCGCGTGGTGCTGGCCGGCGGCGTCTGGGCCTCGTCCTTCTGCCGGCAGATCGGCGTCAGCTTCCCACAATCGGCGGCGCGGTCGTCGATCCTGTCGGTGATGCCGGGGGCCGAGGGGCTGCCGCCGGCGCTGCATACCGGCGCGGTCTCGATCACCCGGCGGCTGAACGGCGCGCATACGCTGGCGGTCTCGGGGCTGGCGCGGCTCGATCCCACGGCTCAGACCCTGCGCTATGCCCGCCACTTCCTGCCGATGTACGCCAAGCGCTGGCGGCTGGTCACCCCGGGCGGGCTGGAAGGGCTGCTCTCGGGGCACGAGAGCCGGCGGAAATGGGCGCTCGACCGCGCCACGCCGATGGAGCGGCGGCGCGTGCTCGACCCGCGGCCCTCGGCCCGCGCGGTGGCGACGACGCTGGCCCGCGCCCGGCGGCTTTTGCCGGCGCTGACCGAGGTGCCGGTGCAGGCGAGCTGGGCGGGCTATATCGACTTCACCCCGGACGGCGTGCCGGTGATCGACGCCGAGGCCGGGCCGGAGGGCTTCGTGCTGGCCGCCGGGTTCTCCGGCCACGGCTTCGGCATCGGGCCGGGCGCGGGGGAGCTGATCGCCGAGCTGATCGCGGGCGAGACCCCGACGCTCGCTTGGCGGCAATATGCGCTGTCCCGCTTCGCCCGCAGCGCCCGCGGCAAGGTGGCGGAGTTCTGATCCCGCCGGGGGCCGATACCGTCGCCAAGGCCCTTGACCTTCCAGCGGCTGGAAGCCCCATCTTGGACATCAATCGGCCGGGCCGCGACCGACTCGGGTGCCCCGGCCGACCGACGATCTGGACCTCACAGCAAGGAAGCTCGACTATGTGCGGATGCAGCTGCAACTCCACGACCGACGCCACGGCGACCACCACCTCCACCGCGAGTGCCGGTGCGGCCGCCTTTACCGTGCCCGACATGACCTGCGGGCATTGCGAGAAGGCGGTGCGCGGGGCCTTCGACAAGGCGATGCCCGGCACGCAGGTGGAGATCGACCTCGCCGCGAAGCGGGTGGTGGTGCATGGCGATGCCGCCACCGCTCAGGGCGTGCTGAGCGAGGCCGGCTACACCCCCGAGCCCGCCTGACCGGCGGCGGCGCAAGCGCCACGCCATGAGCCTCACCAAGTTCGACCGCATCGACGTCAACATCCTGGTCGAGCTGCAGGGCAACGGCCGGATGACCAACGCGCAGCTGGCCGACGCGGTGGGGCTCTCGCCCTCGCCCTGTCTCCTGCGGGTCAAGCGCCTGCAGGAGGCGGGCTATATCGAGACCATCAATGCCAGGGTGAACCTGGCCAAGCTCGGCCCGACCGTGACGCTGTTCGTCGAGGTCACGCTGGACCGCCACCGGCGCGAGAACTTCACCCGCTTCGAGGCGGCGCTGGCGGCGGTGCCCGAGGTGATGGAATGCCACCTGATCTCGGGCGGCTACGATTACCTCGTGCGGATGGTGGTGCCGCGGCTGTCGGATTTCCAGCGCATCATGGAAGAGCTGTTCGACGGCGGCGCCGGGATCGCGCGCTATTTCAGCTACGTGGTGATGAAGAGCCCGATCCGGCGGGCGGAATACCCGATCCGGGCGCTCTTCGACGATCCGTCCTGAACGCCCGCGCCCTCAGCCCAGCGTATGCGCGGCGAGGCCGAAGATCTGCGCGCCCGCCATGGCGCGGCGGCTGGGGCCGATGCGCATCTCCGTCACCGTGTCGAAATCCCCCAGCCCCGCGGCGGCGAGGAAGGCGTTGAAGACGGTGTCGTCATGCGGCGTGTCGACCCGCAGGAAGCGGCCTTCATGCGCGGCGATGGTCGGCGCGATGAGCGCCTGCGCCATTTCCGGGGTCTCCGCGACGATCGGGCCGATGACCCGGCCGCGGCCGAAATTGCGGTCGAGCGCGAAGCCCACCGGCGTGCCGTCGCGCGTGGCGATCAGGCCCCGGCTGCGGCCGAGCAGCGCCTCGAGCACCGGTTGGCGGTCGGCGCCGAAGGCGGCGCGGTCGAGCGCCAGCACCGCGCCGCGGTCCGCCTCCGTCATCTCGCGCAGATCGACGCCCGCTTGCGGCGCGGGCCGGGTGATGCGGCGCGCCGTGCCCTGGTGCTGGTGCACCGTGGCGACCGGCACGAAGCCCGCGCTCTCGTAGAGGCGGTAGCCCTGGCGGGTGGCGTTGAGGCGCAGATCGCGGCCGGCGCATTCGGCCATGATGCGGTCGAGCAGCCAGCGGCCGACGCCGTTGGTCTGCAGCCGCGGATGGGTGATCATCATGCCCAGCATGGCGAAGTCGTCGCCCATCCGGAACACCATGCCGGAACCGAGGGCGCGGCCGATCTCGTCCATCGCGAGGTAGCCCTGTCCGAGCGACAGGAGCAGCTCCAGGTCGCGGGCGCGGTGCGGCCAGAACACGCTGATGGTGAGCTCGTGCATCAGCGGCAGGTCGTCGGGCGTCAGCGCCCGGGTGCTGGCCTCGAAGGCGTCGACGCGCCGGTTCTCGGCTTTGGCGGGCTGGGCCATGATCTCTCCTCCGGGGCGCGCGCGCCTGGGGTCGGGCGGCGCAGGGTCGCCGGATGCCCCGATTAGGCCGGGGCATCCGAGGTCGGTCAAGTCAGGCGGGGCTCAGGCGGCCGCCGGGGACAGGGGCGTGATCGTGGTCGTGCCCGTGATCGTGGTCGTGGCGGTGGCCGTGATCGGGATAATGCCCGTGCCCGTGCCCGTGGTCGTGGTGGTGGCCCGGCCCGGGATCCGCGGCGGCGCGTTCGGCGGGATCGAGGATGCAGACGCCGGGGCTGTGTTCCCAGTCGATCTCGACGGTGGAATGGCCGATCCCGAAGGCCTCGGTCAGCACCCGCTTGACCGCCGCGGTGGCGCCCGGCGCGTCGGTGTTGTCGGCGAGCTGCACTTCCATGGTGGCCGAGGGCTGGCCCGAGGTGATCGACCAGACATGCACGTGGTGGACGCCGACGACGCCCGGCACCCGGTCGATCAGGGTCTCGCGCATGTCGGAGACAGTGATGTTGCTGGGCGTGCCCTCCATCAGGATGTTGAGCGAGGCCTTGAGCAGGAACCAGGCGCTGCGCAGCACGATGGCCGAGAGCAGCACCGACAGGATCGGGTCGATCGGCGTCCAGCCGGTGAAGTAGATGGCGATGGCGGCGGCGATGGCGGCGACCGAGCCGAGCAGGTCGCCAAGCACGTGCACCATGGCGCCGCGGATGTTCACGTGGTCGCGGTCTCCCTGCATCAGCATGAAGAAGACGCCGCCGTTCACCGCCAGGCCGAGCACCGCGATCACCAGCATCGGCCCGGCGAGCACCGGCGCGGGGTTGATCAGCCGGTCGACCGCCTCCCAGGCGATCCAGGCCACCAGCAGGATCAGCGTCACGGCATTGACGAAGCCCGCGAGGATCTCGAAGCGCATGTAGCCGAAGGTGCGCTTGTCGTCGCGCGCGCGGCGGCCGAAGCGGAAGCCGGCCCAGGCCAGCGCCAGGGCCGCGGCGTCGGTCAGCATGTGCCCGGCATCGGCGATCAGCGCCAGCGAGCCCGAGAGCAGCCCGCCGACCAGCTCGGCCAGCATGAAGCCGAAGGTCAGCACGAAGCCGAGCAGCACGACCTTCTCGTTGTCGCGGCTGACCTCGGGGGCGTGGTGGTGATGGCCGCCCTCGCCGTGGCCGTGGCACGGGCCGTGCGCATGATCGTGGCCGTGCCCGTGCGCATGATCTTGGGAATGGCCGTGGGAGGGTCCGTGATCGTGGGGCATCTTCGGTCTTTCTGGCGTCAAGCCTCAGGCCGCGCGTCGGTCCGCGAAGCGGGACGGGCGGAAGGTCTGCAGGATGTCCTGCGGCGTGTCGTCGACGATCTCGCGCCGGATCAGGTCCCCGGCCCAGAGCGCCTGGGTGGCGCCGCTGTGCATCACCGCGGCGTAGAGGTCGGGGCAGGCGTCGAAGCGGCCCAGCACCGGGCGGCGATCCTCGGGGATCGGCCGCATGCCGACGCGGGCGGCCTCGATGGGCGTGCCCTCGGTGGCGGGGTAGAACGCGGCGAGGCGGGCGCGGAGGGTCTCGACCGCCGCCGGGTCGGGGGTCCAGGCAGCCGCGCTGTCGGCGCGGGCCGCGGCGTCGGTGTTCGCGTCGGGGATCAGCGTGCCGTCGAGGCCGTAATCGTGCAGGCAGATGCGGCCGGCGCCGTCGGGGCGCAGGTTCAGCTCGGGGCTGTGGATCACCCGGCCCAGCGTCACCGCCGCGGGCGCGGTATAGGCCTGGAAGCCGCGCTCGTTGGTCATCGGCAGGGCGCAGCCGGCGGCCGCGGCCAGCGCTTGGGAGCGCGCGCCGGCGGCCAGCACCACGGCATCGGCGGCGATCCTGTCGCCCATCTCGGTGAGCACCGCGGCGATGCGGTCGCCGCGGCGGTCGAAGCCGGTGACGCGCCGGCCAGCCCGCACCTCGGCGCCGTGGGCCCGCGCGTCCGCCAACAGCCGGGCGATCAGCGGCGCGCCGGTGATCCAGGCTTCCTCGGAAAAGAAGGCGGCCTCGGCGCGCGCCGCGACCGCGGGGGAGAGGTCGGGCTCCAGCGCCAGAAGCTCCGCGGTGGAGAGCCAGCGGGCGGGATAGTCGAAGGCCGCCAGCGCATCGATCATGCCCTGCACCCGCGCCGCCTGGTCCGAGTCGAAGCAGAGCCGCAGGTTGCCGCCGCGGTGATACCACGGCGCGGTGCCGCAGGCGGCGGCGAATTCGGCGTGGCGGCGCATGCCCTCGAGGTTCATCCGGGTATAGGCCTCGGGCGGCTTGTCGGCGGCGTTCAGCCACGACAGCGAGGCGGCGGAGGTGTCCCCGCCCAGCCGGTCGGCGGCCAGCACGGTGACGCGCGCGCCGGCGGCCGCGAGTTCTGCCGCCGCCGCCGCTCCGATCAGTCCCGCGCCGATGACGCATACCTGCATGTGCCTGCCTTTCCCTTTGCTGCGGAGGGGCGCCGGCCCGCAGCGGGGCCGGCGCCGGTCCGGATCACTCGACCGTCAGGTCGGTGTCGAACACCACGTAGTTCAGCGGATGCGGCGTGTAGCCCCCGACGCTCTTGGCCACCGCGTCGAACACCGTTTCGTTGACGATGTAGACCATCACCGCCTGGTCGTAGACGAACTGCGCGATCTCCGAATAGGCGGACATGCGGGCCGCGCTGTCGGTCTCGGCCGCGGCGGCTTTGATCATCTCGTCAAGCGCCGGGTCGCAGAACTTCGAGAGGTTGAAGCCGCCCTCGCAGGCATAGTCGGCCGAGAAGAAGCCGATCGGCTCCGGCACGTCGGTCAGGTAGCCGCGCGACATCAGTGCGAGGTCGAAATCGCCCGACATCAGATCCGGCTCCAGCGCGCCGTAATCGGCCATCCGCACGTTCACCGTGATGCCGAGCTGCGACAGCATCGCCTGCACGATCTGCGAGATGTCCTTGAGTTCGGTCTTGGAGGTGTAGGCCAGAAGCTCCAGTTCCAGTGTGGACGGGTCGACCCCGGCCTCCTCGAAAAGCGCCTTGGCCTCCTCGATATTGGCTTCGATGGCCGGCGCGTTGGCGGCCTCCCAGGGTTCTCCGTCGCGGAACGGGTCGCCCGCCGGCGGGGCGTAGCCCTCGTAGACCGCGGCAGAGATGCCGGCAGTGTCGATGGCGGCGCGCACGGCCCGGCGCACCGTTGGGTTGTCGAAGGGCGGTTTCGAGGTCTGCAGGATCAGCTCGAGGATGCGCGGCGCGGCGACCTCGGCGATCTCGATGCCGGCGGTGGAGGACAGCGTCGAGACCGTCGTCGGCGGCACCAGCCGGGCGATCTGCACCTCGCCGGTGCGCACCATGGTGGCGCGGGTATTGGCATCGGGGATGAAGCGGATCTGCCCGCCGGCGAGCGCCGCAGCGCCGCCCCAATAGGCGTCGAAGCGTTCCAGCGTGACCGATTGCTCGGTGTCCCACGCGGTGATCCGGAACGGCCCGGTGCAATGGTTCACCGGGTCGATCCCGCTGTCCGTATAGGCCGCGGGGGCGAGGATGGCGGTCGCCGGGGCCGCCATGCGGGCGGGCAGGTTGGCCTGCGGCTCCACCGTGGTGATGGCGACGGTCCGCGGCCCGGTGGCGGTGACCGAGGTCGCGACCTTGGGCGAGAAGGCGCGCGCCGGGATCGATGCCTCGAGGAGGTGGGTCAGGGCGCCGGCGGCGGCCTCGGCGGTCAGGGGCTCGCCGTTCTGGAAGGTGACGCCGTCGCGCAGGGTGAATTCCCAGGTCAGGTCGTCGACCTGGCGCCACTCGGTGGCCAGCGCGGGTTCGATGGCCACGCTGTTCGACACCCGCGTCAGGCCCTCGTAGCAGCCGGCGCGCGCGGCGATGTAGCTGTCGTCGGAATAGAGCGCCCAGTTCGCCTCGATGCCGACATTGTCGGCGAGCGTCAGGGTGGCGCCGTCTTGGGCTGCGGCCGCGGTGGCTGCCGCGGCGACAATCGCGCCGGCGCTGGCGGTCCGATACATGAAGGTCTTCATCGCGTGGCTCCCCGGTTGGTCTCTGCGGCGCGCTGCGCCGTGTGTTTTGTGCCAGTGGGTCAAGCCTGCCGGCCGGCGGCCCGAAGATTGTTCCGAAGCGCCCGGCGGGCGGCGGTCAGGATGCCGAATCCACCCCCCGCGCGGCAGTTTCTTCGGCTGCCTCCAGCCAGTAGCGGCAGCGCACGAAATGCCCCGGCTCGGTCTGTTTCAGGTAGGGGGCGTGGGTCGCGCAATCGCTCCGGGCATGCGGGCAGCGGGTGTGGAAGGTGCAGCCCGGCGGCGGCGACAGGGGGCTCGGCGGCTCGCCATCGAGCAGCCTGGCGGCGCCGTCGAGACCGTTCTGCTCCAGCATCGAGGCGGCGATCAGCGCGCGGGTATAGGGATGGCCCGGCCGCTCGAAAAGCTGGTCGCGGTCGGCGATCTCGACCAGCCGGCCCATGTACATCACCGCGATGCGGTTGCAGAGATAGCGCACCACCCGCAGATCGTGGCTGATCATCACCATGGTCAGCCCGCGGCGGCGGCGCAGCTCGCTCAGCAGGTTGAGGATCTGGGTGCGCATCGAGGCGTCGAGCGCCGAGGTCGGCTCGTCGCAGATCAGCAGTTTCGGCTCCAAGAGCAGCGCCCGGCCGATCACCACCCGTTGCAGCTGGCCGCCCGAGCATTGCCGCGGCAGCCGGTCGTAGAAACCGGCGTCAAGCCCGACCTCCTCGAGCATGGCGACGGTGCGGGCCCGGCGGTCGGCGGCGTCGCGGCCGATGCCGTGATGCGCCAGCGGCGCCGACATCGACATCCCGATGGTCATGCGCGGATCGAGCGCGGCATGCGGGTCCTGGAAGATCAGCTGCACCTCGGGGCGGCGGCGGCGCAGCGCCTCGCCCTTCGGCGCCAGCCAGTCCTGGCCGTCGATGGTGATCGCGCCCTCGGTGGCGGTGGCGAGCCGGGTGACCAGCTTGGCGAAGGTGCTCTTGCCGCAGCCGGATTCGCCGACGAGGCCCATCACCTCGCCAGGCTGCACGTTGAGCGAGACGCCGTCGAGCGACTTCACCACGCGGGCGCGGCCGAAGCCCGCCACCGGGTAATGCTTCACCAGCCCGTCGGCGACGAGGAAGGCCGAGTGCCGGCGCGAGACCTCGACATAGCGCGGGGCGTCGCGGCGTCGGCAGCCGTCGACGGCGGTGCTGGCATGGTCGCGGGGCAGGTCGTGCATCATGCGGGGGCTCCCGTGCGGGTCTGGCGTGCAGCAAGGCGGGGATCGGCGGCGCGGGTCTCGACGCTCTGGACGTGGCAGCGGGCGCGCCAGCCGGCCCCGACGCGGTCGAGCGCCGGTTCGCTGCCGGTGCAGGAGCGCTCCAGCTGGCTGCCGTGACGGTGCATCTCGGAGCAGCGCGGCGCGAAGCGGCAGCCGCCGGGGATGGCCAGCGCGCCGGCGGAGCTGCCGGGGATGCTGGTCAGCGTGCCATCGGCCTCAGGCTCGAGCAGCGAGCAGCGGATCAGCGCGCGGGTATAGGGATGCGCCGGGGCGGCCATGACCTCTGCGGTCGGCCCCTCCTCGACGATGCGGCCGGCATACATCACCGCGACGCGGTCGGCGAAGGCCTGCACGATCGACAGGTCGTGGGTGATCATCAGGATCGACAGGTCATGCGTCCGGCGCTGGTCCCGCAGGAGCCGCAGGATCTGCGCCTGCAAGGTGACGTCGAGTGCGGTGGTCGGCTCGTCGGCGATCAGCAGGCGGGGGGTGCCGGCCATGGCGCAGGCGATCATCACCCGCTGCGCCATGCCGCCCGACAATTCGTGCGAGAAGGCCCGCGCCCGCGCTTCCGGATCGGGAATGCCGACACCGCGCAGGAGGTCGACGACGCGGGCGAGGGCGCGGCGCCCGGTCAGGCCCTCCTTGCGGCGCAGAGGCTCGGCCACCTGCGCCGCGACCCGCGCGGTGGGGTCGAGCATGGTCTGCGGCTGCTGGAACAGCATCGACAGGTCGGTGCCGCGGCGCTGGGTCAGTTCGGCCTCGGAGGCGCCGACCAGTTCCTCGCCGCCCATGCGGATCGAGCCCGCGGTGATCTCGAGCCCGCTCGGCAGCAGCTGCGACAGCGCCAGCGCGGTGACGCTCTTGCCCGAGCCGCTCTCGCCGACGAGGGCCACGACCTCGCCCCGCCCGACGGTCAGATCGAGCCCGCGCACGACGTTCCTGTCGAGGCCGCGGATCCCGACCTCGAGTCCGCGCACCTCCAGAAGCGGTTCGGCGGCGGCGGTCTCGGGCGCTGGCTGGCGCTGCGTGGTCATTGGCTTGCCCTCCCTCATCAACTGCGGTCCTCGCCGGTCTCGCTGGTGTCGATCTCCATGCCGTGGCCGATCCAGGTCACCCCGAGCGCGGCCGCGAAGATCACCGCGCCGGGGGCGATCATCAGCAGCGGCGCGCGCTCCAGATAGGGCTGGGCATCGGCCAGCATCAGGCCCCAATCGGGGTTCGGGGGCTGCACGCCGAGGCCGAGATAGGACAGCCCGCCCACGGTGATCAGCTTGTGGCCGAAGCGCAGGAACGACACGGCGGCGATCGGGCGGATGCAGTTCGGCAGGATGTGCCGCAGCATGACGAAGCGCGGCCGCATGCCCAGCACCTCGGCGGCGCGGATGTATTCGCGGGCATTGACCTCGCGGGTCAGGCCGCGGGCGAGGCGGGCATAGGGGGTCCAGCCGATGATCGTCAGCGACACGATCAGGGTGGTCCAGCCGGGGCCGAAGATGCCGATCAAAAAGATCGCGATCACCACGTCGGGGATCGAGATCAGGAGGTCGACGGCGCGCATCGCGATCTCGTCGGCGAGCCCGCCGGCGCGCCCGGCGGCGACGCCGATGGCGGTGCCGAGGACCAGCGTGATGACCACGGTGATGGCCGAGATGGTGACGGTGAACTGGCCGCCGATCAGCAGCCGCGACAGCACGTCCCGGCCCAGATGGTCGGTGCCCAGCCAATGCGCCGCTGAGGGCCCTTCGAGCCGCGCCAGCAGGTCCTGTGCGCCGGCGTCGTAGGGGGCGATCCACGGTGCCAGCGCCAGCAGCAGGACCAGCAGGGTGACGATGGCGAGCCCGGCGCGGAAGGTCCAGTGCCGCGAGCGGGCAAAGCTCAGCGCCGCGGCGAGCCGGCCTGCGAGAGCGGGGCGGGGCATGGCGGGAAGGGTCGCGTGGGTCTCAGACATGGGCACCTCGCATCGCCGGGTTGATCAGGACGTAAAGGACGTCGGCGGCGGTGCTGATCAGGATCGCGAGCCCGACCATGGCCACGAAGGCGCCCTGCAAGAGCGGCACGTCGTTGTTGATCACCGCGTCGAAGAGCAGCCGGCCCATGCCGGGGATGGCGAAGATCACCTCGACCACCACCGACCCGCCGAGCAGCCCCGCGAACCACAGCGCGAAGAAGGTCACCACCGGCAGCGAGCCGTTGCGCAGCCCGTGCCGCATCACCGCCTGGTTGTAGCTCAGCCCGCGGGCCCGGGCGGCGGTGATGTAGGGCGCCTGCAGCACGTCGAGCATGGCGGCGCGGGTGATCTGGGTGAAATAGGCCATCGGCCGCAGCGACAGCGCCAGGGCCGGCAGGATCAGCGACGACCAGTCCTGCCAGCCGGCCGAGGGCAGCAGCCCGAGCCAGAGCGCGAAGACCAGGATGGAGACCGGCGCGAACCAGTATTCCGGCGTGGCCACCAGCGTCTGGATCAACAGCGTGGTGGCGCCGTCGAGGCGCCCGCCGGGCCGCATCGCCGCGGCGGTGCCCAGCGGCAGCGCCACCGCCAGCGCCCAGCCGAGCGCGGTCAGCGCCAGCGTCAGCGAGACGCCGAGGGCGCGGCCGATCTCCTGCGTCACCGGTTGGCGCGAGGCGAAGGAATAACCCAGATCGCCGGTCAGGGCATTGCCGAGCCAGGCGAGGTATTGCACGAAGAGCGGCCGGTCGAGGCCGAGCTCCGCGCGCAGCGCCGCCACCGCCGCCGGGTCGAGGTTGAAGTCCGAGGTCCGCGACAGAAGGATGGTGCGGGCCGGGTCGGCCTCGGTGGTCAGCGGCACGATGAAGGCCGCCATCGAGACCACCAGCAGCATGACGAGCAGGATCGCCAGGCGCTGAAGGACCGTTTTCCACATCTGCGTTCCCTCCTGTGGCCGAGACCGCCGCGGGGGCTGCGCCGCGGTCCGTGTCACCAGACTATGCGCCGGACCCGGGATCGAAGCGGCAAAATGCCGAACCGGGGCAAAGATACTGCGGAATCCGGCGCGCGGGGCCGAATTCTGTGCCGGCGGCGGGCGGGATCCGGGCCGTTCCGGCGCCCCGCGCGCGTTCCCGCGCTGCGGGCACGGTATTTCTTGCCGCAGGGCCCGGCATTTCGACAGATCCTGCCGTGCCGGCGCGCCGCCGGGCGGTGCGGCGGGGGGGCGCGCGGCCTACCGTGGCCCGGAGGTCCCGCCTGTCCGTGCGGGCCCGTCGCGCCCCCGCCCGCACAATGCCTGCCAGCACGGAGACCGGCATGCCGCCCCGCCCCGGATTGCCCCTCGGCCAGATCGCGCTCCTGATGCTGACGCAGACACTGGGCTGGGGCAGCTCGATCTCGTTGATCGGAGTGATCGCCACCCATGTGCGCGGCGATCTCGGCCTGTCGAACGCGGCGGTCTATGGCGGCACCACGGTGATGTTCCTGACCGGCGCGGTGGCGGCGCCGCTGGCGGGGCGGCTGGCCGACCGGATCGGCGGCCTACGGGTGCTGTGCCTGGGCACGCCGGTGCTGGCCGCGGCGCTCGTCGCGCTGTCGCTGGCCACCGGACCGCACGGCTATCTGGCGGCGTGGGTGCTGTTCGGCATCGGCATGCATCTCGGCCTCGCCACCGCCGCCTATAACGGCATCACGCAGGTCGCCGGGGCCGGAGCCTACCGCGCCATCGGGCTGCTGACGCTGGCCACCGGGCTCAGTTCCACGGTGTTCTGGCCGCTCTCCGAATGGCTGCTCACGGCGATGGACTGGCGCGCGCTCTGCCGGCTCTACGCCGCGGCGACGCTGGGGCTGGGCCTGCCGGTGCATCTGTGGCTTGCCCGGCGCCACGGCAGTGCCGCCGCCGCGGGGCAGCCGGCGCGCGCCCCGAGCCCCGCCCATGTCGCGCCCGAGGCCGCCGGCCGGGCCTTCGCGCTGCTGGCCGCGGTGCAGGTGCTGACGGCGTCGCTGGGCACCGCCATCGCCATCGTCGCCATCGATCTCTTCGTGGCGCTCGGCACGCCGCGCGACGCGGCAGTCTGGGCCGGGGCGCTGATGGGCCTCGCCTATCTGGCGAGCCGCGGCTGCGACGTGGCGCTCGGCGCCCGGCTTTCGCGCATGAAGCTGGCGCGCATCGTGCATGTGGCGCTGCCGCTCAGCCTCGCGCCGCTCATGGTCTGCGCGGTGCTGGGCCTGCCGGTGCCGGGCTGGCTCGCCGCGCTCTCGGCGGTGCTTTACGGGCTGCCGGCGGGGCTTCTGGGCATCCTGCGCCCGGCGCTGCCCTTCCACATCTTCGGCTCGTTCAATTACGGGCTGCGGCTCGGCCGGCTGGCACGCCCGACCGACCTGGCCAATGCGCTGGCGCCGGCCGCCTTCGCGGCGCTGATGACGCGCTCGGCCGAGGCGGTGCTCTGGGCCGGCGTGGCGATGGCGGGCCTCGCCTGCCTGGCGCTCCTGGCGCTGAGCCGGATGGTCTCGGAAGGCGCCGGCCACCGCCATTACGACAGCGTGGCCTGATCGCCGTCGCAGGGAAAGCGCGCCCCGGATTTGGCTTCGCGAACCCCGCACAAGCCGTTGGCAGCCCGATCCCAAAGGAAGAACGTCACTCTTCAGGGCTGGGCTTGAGGCGTTTACCGCCTCATCCGGCTGCCTTTCATCCCCGCCTGCATTCGGACGCCGAGGGACGGGACCTTGTTTCCTTGCTCTGGGAGCGCTCGGATCTGGGCGCCGCGTCAGCCGGGGCTGCGGCCGGCGATCACCGAGGCGAGCGTGGCCATCAGGTGATCGTGCAGCAGCGCGCCGAGCCGCGCCGCGTCGCGGGCGCGCAGCGCGCGGGCGATCTCGCGGTGTTCGTCGAGCGCGGTCTGCCAGCGCGCCTTCGACAGGTTCGCCTGGTAGCGGGCGCGGTAGATCCGGGTGGCGACGGTCGAATGCGTGCGCATCAGGGTCTGGTTGCGCCCGGCGGTCAGGATGAAGCTGTGGATGGCGTAGTTGAGCTGGAAATAGGCATGGCGGTCGCCGGCTTCTACGGTGCCGCGCAGCTGCTCGGTCATCTCCTCGATGCGGGCGATGTCCTCTTCGGTGGCGTTGCGCGCGGCGAATTCGCCGGCGAGCCGCTCCAGCGCGGCGAGCACCGGGAAGGCCTCCGCAAGCTCTGCCTCGGATTGCCGGCTGACGATGGCGCCGCGATTGGGAATGAGCTCGATCAGGCCCTCCGCGGCCAGCATCTTCATCGCCTCGCGCAGGGGCGTGCGCGAGACGCCGAATTCCTGCGTCAGGGCGACCTCGCGGACCTTCTCGCCCTCGGGCAGCTCGCCCTCGAGGATCTTGGCGCGCAGCGCCTCGGCCAGGCGCACGGCGAGGGCCGGGGCCGCGAAGGGCGCCGCCGCGCTGGCCAGCGGCGCCGGGCCCGGCTCGGCCGTCATGCGGGGGCCTCCGCGCTGGCGGCGTCGAGCACCTGCGCGATGTGCAGCGCCCGCCGGCCGGTGCCGTCGGCGATCTGGTGGCGGCAGGACGTGCCGTTGGCCACCATCAGCGCGTCGGCCTCGGCGGCGCGCACCGCCGGCAGCAGCGACAGCTCGCCCATCGCCAGCGACGTGTCGATGGTCTCGGCGTCGTAGCCGAAGGCCCCGGCCATGCCGCAGCACGAGGATTCGATGGTCTCGGGCCGGAGCCCGTCGACGAGGCCAAGCGCCGCGCCCATGTCGCCCATCACCCCCGCCGCCTTCTGGTGGCAATGGCCGTGCACATAGGCCTTCCCGGCGAGCGCCCTGGTGTCGAGCACCATGCGCCCGGCGCGGGTTTCGCGGGCGACGAACTCCTCGAAGAGCAGCGCGCTCTCGGCCAGCCGCCGTGTGTCGGCGCCGGGCAGCAGCGCCTTGAACTCGTCGCGCAGGGTCAGCAGGCAGGACGGCTCGAGCCCGACGATCGGCCGGCCGGCCTCGATATGCGGCAGGAGCGCGGCCAGCGTGCGCTTGGCCTCGTAGCGTGCCTCGTCGATCATCCCCGCGGCGAGATAGGTGCGGCCGCAACAGAGCGGGCGGCCCTTGAGCGGGCCGGCGGCGTGCACAGTGTAGCCGGCGCGGATCAGCACGTTCAGCGCGGCGCGCGGGATCTCGGGATCCATCCAGCGGTTGAAGGTGTCGGCGAAGAGCACGACCTCCTTGTCGCCGGCGCCCGTGGGCGCCGCGGCGATCTCGCGCTCGCGGAAGAAGTCGCCGCGGAACACCGGCAGCGACCGGCGCGCCGAGATGCCGGTGATGCGCTCGGCCAGCCGGGCCACCAGCGGCACCCGGTTGCGCAGGTGGAAGAGCGCGCGCAGCGCCACCGCGGTGCGGGCATAGCGCGGCATCGTCGCGATCAGCTTGTCTTTCAGCGAATAGCCCTGCTTGCGGCCGCGCTGGTAGAGCACCTCGGTCTTCATCTTGGCCATGTCGACGCCGGTCGGGCATTCGCGCTGGCAGGCCTTGCAGCCGACGCAGAGCTTCATCGTCTCGGCCATCTCGGGGCGCATCAGCGCGTCGGGGCCGAGCTTGCCCGACAGCGCCAGTCGCAGCGAATTGGCGCGGCCGCGGGTCACGTCCTTCTCGTTCCGGGTCACCCGGTAGGAGGGGCACATGGCGCCGCCCTTGAGCTTGCGGCAGGCGCCGTTGTTGTTGCACATCTCGATGGCGCCCTGGAACCCGCCCGAGGCGCCGGACCAGGCCGACCAGTCGAACCCGGTCTCGAGATCGGCGAAGCGGTAATCGGCCGGGTAGCGCAGCAGGCTGCGGTCGTCCATCTTCGGCGGCTCGACGATCTTGCCCGGGTTGAGCAGGCGGGTCGGGTCGAAGGTGTCCTTGACCTCGCCGAAGGCGCGCACCAGCCGGGGCCCGAACATCTTTTCATGGAATTCCGAGCGCACGATGCCGTCGCCGTGCTCGCCGGAATGCGAGCCCTTGTATTCGCGCACCATCTCGAAGGCTTCCTCGGCGATGGCGCGCATCGCCTTCACGTCCTTCTCGAGCCGCAGGTTCAGCACCGGGCGGACATGCAGGCAGCCCTCGGAGGCATGGGCGTACCAGGTGCCCTCGGTGCCGTGCTTGTGGAACACCGCGGTCAGCCGGTCGGTGTAGTCGGCCAGGTGTTCCAGCGGCACCGCCGCATCCTCGACGAAGGAGACCGGTTTGCCCTGATCCTTCATCGACATCATGATGTTGAGGCCGGATTTCCGCAGCTCGCCGATATCGCCGATGAGCTTGGCATCGGAGACCTCGACGACGCCGCCCTCGCGCTCGCCGCCGGCGCCGAAGGCGTAGCCGAGGCCCGCCATCGTGTCCTCGAGGTTGCGCATCTTCTCGCGGTTCTCGTCGGGCGAATCGGCGAATTCGACGAAGAGCAGCGCCGCCGGGTTGCCCTTCACGAAGGCCTCGAGCGTCGGCACGAAGATCGGGATCTGGCGCGCCAGGTCGAGCATCGTGCGGTCCACCAGTTCGACCTGGGTGGGGCCGAGCTTCACCAGGTGCTGCGCGGCCTCCATGGCGGCGCGGAAGGTCGGGAAGTGGCAGACGCCCTGCACGCGGTCCGCGGGGGGCAGGGGGGAGAGCTTGATCTCGATCGCGGTGGAGATGGCGAGCGTGCCCTCTGAGCCCACCAGCAGATGCGCAAGGTTGAGCGGCCGGCTGCCCGGCACCAGCGCGTCGAGATTGTAGCCGCCGACGCGGCGCTGCACCTTGGAGAACCGCGCGGCGATCTCCTCGGCCTCGCGGCTGCCGAGCGCGGAGAGCCGGGCCAGCATCTCTTCGGGGACGTGGTTCTCGGACCCGGGGCCGAAATCGAACGGCGTGCCGTCGGCCAGCAAGCCCTTGATCGAGATGACATTATCGCGCGTCGTGCCGTAGCGCAGCGAACGCGCGCCGCAGGAATTGTTGGCCGTCATCCCGCCGATCGTGGCGCGCGAGGCGGTGGAGACGTCGACCGGGAACCAAAGGCCGTGCGGCTTCAGCTGACGGTTGAGCTCGTCGAGCACGATCCCCGGCTGCACCAACGCCCGCCGGCCCGCCACGTCGAGCTCCAGGATGCCGGTCAGGTGGCGCGAGCAGTCGAGGATCAGGCCGCTGTTGATGGTCTGGCCGCATTGCGAGGTGCCGCCGCCGCGCATGGTCAGCGGCAGGCCGCTCTCGCGCGCCGCATCGAGCGCCAGCGCGATGTCCGAATCGCTGCGCGGGGTCGCCACCGCGGCCGGCATGATCTGGTAATGCGACGCGTCGGTGGCGTAGCGTCCGCGGGAGAAGTCGTCGAACATCACCTCGCCTTCGAGACCGGAGGCAAGGCGCGATCTGAGCCCCTGTGTGAGCATGAATCTGTCCCGAATTGCAGGTGAGCGGTAAATCATCCTTGACTTGAATAATGAATTCATAATCACATTCCGTCAATCCGCCACGGTGGGTCGGCAGCGCCGCACCCAGAAACGGACCGGAGCGGGCAAGGGGAGAGAGAGATGCCGGCTGGACGCCACTTTCTGCAAATTCCGGGACCGTCGAACACGCCGGACCGCATCCTGCGCGCGATGGACATGCCGGTCATGGACCACCGGGGGCCCGCCTTCGCCGCGGTCGGCAAGGCCGCGCTCGACGGCATGAAATGGGTCTTCGGCACCGAAGGCGACGTGGTCATCTACCCGGCCTCGGGCACCGGCGCCTGGGAGGCGGCGCTGGTCAACACGCTGTCGCCCGGCGACACCGTGCTGATGTACGAGACCGGCCATTTCGCCACCCTGTGGAAGGCGCTGGCCGAGCGGCTGGGCCTGAAGCCCGAATTCATCGAGGGCGACTGGCGCGGCGGTGCCGATCCCGAGCGGATCGAGGCGCGGCTGCGCGAGGACAAAAACCACGAGATCAAGGCGGTCTGCGTGGTCCACAACGAGACCTCGACCGGGTCGGTCTCGCCCATCGCCGACATCCGCAAGGCCATCGACGCCGCCGGCCACCCGGCGCTGTTCATGGTCGACACGATCTCGGGCCTGGCCTCGATCCCCTATGCGCATGACGATTGGGGCGTCGACGTCACCGTGACCGGGTCGCAGAAGGGCCTGATGCTGCCGCCGGGCCTGTCCTTCAACGCCCTCAGCGCCAAGGCGCTCGAGGCGTCGAAATCGGCGACGCTGCCGCGCTCCTACTGGGACTGGTCGGAGATGCTCGGCCCCAACAAGACCGGCTATTTCCCCTACACCCCGGCGACCAACATGCTCTACGGTCTCAACGAGGCCATCGAGATGCTGCGCGAGGAGGGGATGGAGAACGTCTTTGCCCGCCATGCCCGTCACGCCGCAGCGACGCGCGCCGCGGTCGAGGCCTGGGGGCTCGAGGTGCTCTGCGCCAACCCGGCGCAGTATTCCGGCGTGCTGACGGCGGTGATGATGCCCGAGGGGCATTCCGCCGACGCCTTCCGCCGGACCACCCTGGAGAATTACGACCTGTCGCTCGGCAACGGCCTGTCCAAGGTCGCGGACCGGGTCTTCCGCATCGGACATCTGGGCGATTTCAACGACCTGATGCTGATCGGCACGCTGGGCGGCGTGGAAATGGGTCTCGGGGATGCCGGCGTGCCGCACAGCAAGGGCGGCGTGCAGGCGGCGATGGAGGCGCTGTCTGCGGCCAAGGGAGGACAGAAGGCGGCCGCCGAGTAATTCGCGCAGGGCAGGAGACAAGCGCGCGGCAAGCGCGCGGGGAGCAGGCGTCGCGCGCTTCGGCGCGCGACGGTCACCAAAGAAGTCTTTGGATACGCTAAGGGAGGAGTACCAAGAGATGAAAAAGTATCTTGCAGGCGCGGCCGTCATGGCCCTCTGTGCCGGCCAGGCCATGGCGGCGGAGACGACCCTGAGATTCGGCCATGTCGGCAATCCGGGCTCGCTGTTCGAGGCTTCGGTCGACAATTTCGCGGCCTGCGTGAACGACGCCGGCGGCGATGCCGTCGAGGTCCAGACCTTCGGCTCGTCGCAGCTCGGCTCGGACCAGGAGCTGCTGCAGAAGCTGAAGCTGAACCAGGTCGCCTTCGCGCTGCCGTCCTCGGTGATGTCCTCGGTCGACGAGACCTTCGGCGTCTTCGAGATGCCCTACATCATCAAGGACCGCGACCACATGCGCCGCGTGCAGGGCGAGATGATGGAGGATTTCCAGGCCGCGGCCAACGAGAACGGCTACCACATCGTCGGTCTCGCCGAGAACGGCTTCCGCCACATCACCAACAACGTGCGCCCGATCAACGTGCCGGACGACCTGAAGGGCGTGAAGCTGCGCACCCCGAACGGCACCTGGCGGGTGAAGATGTTCCAGCAATACGGTGCCAACCCGACGCCGATGTCGTTCTCGGACGTGTTCACCGCGCTGCAGACCGGCGTGATCGACGGCCAGGAAAACCCCTACGCCCAGATTGCCTCGGCCAAGTTCCAGGAAGTGCAGGAATACCTCTCGATCACCGGCCACGTCTACACGCCGGCCTACATCCTGACCTCCAAGGGGCAGTGGGACGGCTGGCCGGACGAGGTCAAGACCATCCTGTCGGACTGCGCCGCCTCCAGCCAGGACTTCACCTACGAGAAGGCCGCCGAGCTCGAGACCGAGCTGCTGCAGGTCATCAAGGATGCCGGCGTCGAGGTGAACGAGGCCGACAAGGACGCCTTCATCGAAGCCTCCAAGCCGATCTACGATGCCTTCGCGGCCGAGGTCGAGGGCGGCGGCGAGATGATCGAGCAGGTGCTGGGACTCGGCGAGTCCAGCTGACCCTTCGCCACGGCGACACCCGCCCGGCCCCGCGCGGCCGGGCGACTTCGCACAAAGAGAGGCCGCGTTGCGGACGCCGCGCTGTTGCCGCGGTGTCCGCGATTGCGGCCGCTCGACCCGGTAGGTGACATGAACCAGATCAACCGACTTTCCGAAATCATGGGCCTGATCCTCGAGGCCTTCACGGTGTTCCTGATGGTGCTGTTGACCAGCGTCGTCATCGTGGCCGTCGTGGCCCGGCTCGCCGGCAGCAGCTTCTCGTGGTACGACGAGGTGGCGGCGATCATGCTGGCCTGGATCACCTATTACGGCTCGGCGCTGGCGGCGCTGAAGCGGCGCCATATCGGCTTCGACACCGTGCTGCTGCTGCTCCCGGTGCGGGCGCGGATGGTCTCGGTGCTGATCGGCGAGGCGGTGATCCTGGTCTTCTTCCTCACCATGGCCTGGGCCGGCTTCCGGGTGCTCGACGTGCTGCAGGGCAGCTACCTGGTCTCGCTGACCTGGGTGCCCGTGCAATTCACCCAATCCGTGATCCCGCTGGGCGCGGTGCTCTTCATCCTCTGCCAGCTTCTGAGCCTGCCCGATTACTGGCGCAGCACCCGCGCCGGCATCTCGCTCGAACATGCCGAGATCGAGGAAGAGGTCGACGCCGAGCTCGAAAAGCAGTCCCACCGTCTCGAGGGCAGCCGCTGATGCTGATGTTCCTGATTTTCCTGGCGCTGGTCGCGCTGATCTGCGTCAACGTGCCGATCGCAGTGGCGCTCGCGGTGGCCGGCGTGCTGGGCCTTCTGGCCTATGAGGGCATGAACTCCCTCGTGACCATCGCGCTCGACATGTATTCGGGCGCCACCAGCTTCTCGCTGATCGCCATCCCGATGTTCGTGCTGGCCGGCGCCATCATGAATGCCGGCGGCATCACCGACCGGCTGATCAACTTCGTCTCGGCGATCATCGGCTTCGTGCGCGGCGGCCTCGCCATGGTCAACATCGGCGTGTCGCTGTTCTTTGCCGAGATCTCCGGCTCGGCGGTGGCCGACGTGGCGGCGATGGGCTCCATCCTGATTCCGCAGATGAAGAAGCGCGGCTACACCAAGGAGCTGTCGGCGGCGGTCACCTCGTCCTCGGCCTCGCTGGCGATCATCATCCCGCCGTCGATCCCGATGATCCTCTACGCCGCCTCGTCCAACACCTCTGTCGAGCAGCTCTTCGTGGCCGGCGTGGTGCCCGGCCTGATCGGCGCGGCGGGCCTGATGTTCGTGGCCTACGTCTTCGCCCGGCGCTACAACCTGCCGACCGAAGAGGCGTTCAACATGCCGCGCCTGCGCGAGACCTTCGTGGACGCGCTGCCGGCCTTCACCCTGCCGGTGATCATCCTCGGCGGCATCTTCGGCGGCTACGTCACCGCGACCGAGGCCGCGGGCCTGGCGGTGATCGCGGCGCTGGTCGTGTCGGCCTGGTACCGCAACCTTGACCTCGGGCATCTGCGCCGCGCGCTGCTCGACGGCGGCATGCAGACCGCGGTCGTCATGCTGCTGGTGGCGGCCTCCTACCTGATGGGCGGCTTCCTGACCCGCGCCCAGGTCCCGCAGGAGATCGCCCGGGCGATCCTCGACATCACCTCCCAGCAATGGCTGATCCTGCTGATCCTGAACTTCTTCTTCCTGATCGTGGGCTTCTTCCTGCACTCGGCGGCGGCGATCATCCTGGTGGTGCCGATCGTCATTCCGCTGATCAACGCCGCGGGCATCGACCCGGTGCATTTCGGCCTCGTGGTCACGCTGAACCTCGCCATCGGTCAGCAGACGCCGCCGGTCGCCTCGGTGCTGATCACCAGCTGCGCGGTGGCGCGGGCCAATATCTGGGCGGTCTCCAAGGTGAACATCTGGTTCGTCCTGGTGCTGCTCGCGGTGCTGATGGTCTGCACCTACGTGCCCTCCATTCCGCTCTTCCTCGTGGAGTACTTCTACAGATGACCGACGACATTCGCGCAGAGACCCGCGACGGGACGCTCTGGATCACCTTCAATCGTCCGGAAGCGCGCAATGCGATGACCTTCGCGATGTACGAGGCCCTCGCGGCGCACTGCGGCGCGGTGCCCACCGACGGCTCGGTCCGCGCGGTGGTGATCCACGGCGCCGGCGGCAAGGCCTTCGCCGCCGGCACCGACATGACGCAGTTCCGCGCCTTCGAGACGGCGCAGGACGCGCTCGACTACGAGGCGCGGATCAACGACGTGCTCGACGCGGTGGAGAAGTGCCCGCTGCCGACCATCGCGGCGGTGCACGGCGCCTGCACCGGCGGCGGCGCCTCGATCGCCGCGGCCTGCGACATCCGCATCGCCAGCGCGCGGCTGAAATTCGGCTTTCCGATCGCGCGCACGCTGGGCAATTGCCTGAACGCCGCCAACCTCGCCCGGCTGAGCGAGCTCTTGGGCGCCGGGCGGACGCGCGAGATGATCTTCACCGCGCGGCTGATGGAGGCCGAGGAGGCGCTGTCGACCGGGCTCGTCACCGAGGTGCTGGCGGACGAGGCGGCGCTGATGGCGCGCGCCGCGGAGCTCGCGCAGCAGGTCGGCGGCATGGCGCCGCTGACGCTGCGCGCCACCAAGGAGGCGCTGCGCCGCAACCGCGCGGCGATCGAGGTGGAGGATTCCGACCTCATCACCCTGTGCTACATGAGCGAGGATTTCCGCCACGGGCTCGAGGCCTTCCTCGGCAAGCGCGCGCCGGAATGGCAGGGCAAATGACCGGGCAGGGCCCCCTCCAGGGGATGAAGGTGGTCGAGCTGGCGCATATCATGGCCGGCCCCGCCGCCGGCATGATGCTGGCCGACATGGGCGCCGACGTGATCAAGGTGGAGAAGCCCGACGGCGACGACAGCCGTCGCTTCCTGCCGCCCGACATCAACGGCGAAAGCGCCGCCTACCTGATGATGAACCGCAACAAGCGGGGCATCGCGCTGAACCTCAAGGACGCGGGCGGGGTCGAGGCGCTGCGCACCCTGCTGGCCGATGCCGACGTGGTGATCGAGAATTACCGCATCGACACGATGGCCAAGCTCGGCCTGTCCTACGAGAGCCTGCGCGAGGTCAATCCGAAGCTCGTCTACTGCGCGATCTCGGGCTTCGGCCGCACCGGGCCCTATGCCGATCGCGGCGGGTTCGACCTGATCGCGCAGGGCATGTCCGGGCTGATGTCGATCACCGGCGAGGGGCCGGGCCGGCCGCCGGTGAAGCCCGGCGCGCCGATCTCCGACATCACCGCGGGCATCATCGCCGCCATGGGCATCATCGCCGCCTACAGCCACGCCCAGAAGACCGGGCAGGGCCAGACCGTCGACACCTCGCTCTTCGAGGCCGGGATCACGCTGACCTATTGGCAATCGGCCATCGCCTTCGCCACCGGGCAGGTGCCGGAACCGCTGGGATCGGGCCACCCGCTGAACGCGCCCTACCAGTCCTTCCGCACCGCCGATGGCTGGATCAACGTGGGCGCCGCGAACCAGCGCAACTGGCTGCGGCTGCTCGAGGCCATCGACGCGACCGAGCTCGGCGCCGACCCGCGCTTTGCCAGCAACCGCGACCGGATGGACCACCTGAGCGAACTGGTGCCGCTGCTCGAGGCGCATCTGACGAAGCGCACGACGGAGGATTGGCTGGCGCGGATGGAGGCGGTGGGCCTGCCCGCCGGCCCGGTCCTGTCGATCAACGAGATGCACCGCGACCCGCAGGCGCTGGCGCGCGAGATGATCGTCGAGACCGAGCACCCGGTCGCCGGGACGACCCGCGCCATCGGCCTGCCGGTGAAGTTCGGCGAGACCCCGGGCGGGGTCGCCCGCGCCGCGCCGGTCCTGGGCCAGCATGGCCGCGAGATCCTGGCCGAGCACGGCTACGCGCCCGACCGCATCGACGCGCTGATCGCGCAGGGCGCGCTGATTGGCGCCTGACCCACCGCGCACGGAAAGGACGGCCATGCCGGATCTCTCGGACTTCACCCGGGGCCTGATCGCCGCGCATCGCGCCCGGTCAACCTTCGCCCCCGACGGGCCGCTGCCCGAGACGGCGGACGAGGCCTATGCGGTGCACCAGGCGCTGACCGAGGCGGTGGGTCCGCCGGCGGGGTTCAAGATCTCCGGCGCGCCGGGGTCGGGCCGGACGATGGCGCCGATCCCCGTGCCGCGGCTTTTCGACGGCGGCGCCTGGGTCCCGGTGCCCGGCCCGGTGGGGCTGGAGCTCGAGGTGGCCTTCCAGGTCGTGGGGCCGCTGCCGGCGCCTGAGGATGCGGAGTTCGAGACGCGCCTGCGCGCCGCGGTGCGCCCGGCCGCGGTGATCGAGTTGGTGGCGCAGCGTTTGACCGGCCCGGCCGCCGAGCAGCCCTTCGCCAAGCTGGCGGACCTGCAGGCCAACGAGGCGCTGATCTGCGCCACGCCGCTGGACGGCTGGGACGGGCGCGATTTCGGCACTGTCGAGACCGTCATCGCGGTCGACGGCACCGGGATCCTCTCGGGCCCGGCCACCGTGCCGCATGGCTCGGCATTCGACTCGCTGGCGGCTCTGGTGCGTATGGTGGGCGGGCATTGCGGCGGGCTCGGCCACGGACAATGGATCCTCACCGGGTCGCTGCACCCCATCGCCCCGGTGCGGCCGGGTCAGCATATCGAAGCGCGGATCGACGGGCTCGGCACGGTGACGCTGACGCTCGGCGGACCGGACTGATCCGCCCCCGCCGGGACCCCGGCGACCGCAGAACGGCGGCCCGGCGACGCGACCAAGATTGCGTCCCCGGGGCGGTGGTGATCGATCGTTTGCTGTCGCCCTGAGCGACAACGGCCCGCTTATCCGAGCATGCAGGTTCGAGCAGGAGACGCCCAGGGTCTCGGCCGCGGTCTTCACGTTGAACCTGCCCCTTGGGCGGGGATGCCCCTGCCGCACAGGCCGGGATCGGTCTCGTTCTCGGGACGGCGCGACGAGTGCTCGGTTCATTCTCGGTGGTCAGACATCGTCTGAGCACGTCTGGTGAAATCGTTTCGCCGCTTGGAATGACTTCTGTCATGAATAGGGGCGTGCGATGCAGAGCCGCCCGTCTTTGGGCGCAGGAAACCCTGCGGGTTCGCGGAAGGGTTGCCTGAAGCTGTTCTGTGAGGTCTCTCCCCGTTACTTCTTAATTAAGTATCGCGTTTGGGCAGAAACGTAAGAAAAATATCGAACGTGAGATTGGGGCCTCCGGGGCCGCCTGCCCGGCTCGGGCAAACTCAACATTTTTCGTACGACGTTCTCGAAAAATCTTACTCGGTTTCGCAGGGGGCCTTGTTTTCAGGAGCCGGCACTTCAGATCCGCGCGCCTAAGCCAGTGAGACCCTGCCCGCGGCTTAATGGGGACGAGTTCCTGCGGACATCTGCACCGGATTTCCTAGCATGGAAACACCGCAATGACGGCAGCCCACCGCGCGTGTTCATTGCGATACGGGCCGGACCCTTCGGCATCGGCGGCCCGGACAACGCGCCTCGACAACTCCCGCATCTATTTCCCGATTCCAGGGTGCGAGAAACCCCGCTCCAAGGCCGGCTTCAGGCAGGAAATCCGAAAACGCGTAAGAAAAATGTCAGGTTGAGTATCGCGAGAAACAAGGGAAGTATCGCGTTTATCAAGTTAAGTATCGCATTTGGGCAACCTACGTTGACGTGCGGATGACCTGGGACGCCTTGACGGCCCGTCGAGGCAACTTTCCGGGAAGGCATTTCAGGGTGCGGACAGGGTATTTCGGGGCCTGACGGCAAATCGGGCGCCTCGATTGCCGATGTGGCACGTTTCCGGCCCCATCTGATCGCGTATGCCGCGGGAGAGACCGCCGAATACGCATGGTGTGCCCATTTGGATGATCCCGCAGCTTGGCGCGCTCAGTGCCGGATGCGCCTACAAAATGACAGAATCGGTGACGTATATGCCGGCCAAGACATCAGTCAGGATTTGGAATGACCTTTGGAACTTGGACGTACGGCCACCGAATACTTCTTCCGGTAAGCTGCCTGATTGCCCTCGGAATGCCTGCACTCGCCAGCGAAGACGCATACCAGTTTGGCGCCAAGCCTCGCGTGGTGGCGGACATCACCACCGGGATGACCCTGGCCGACGTTCGCGCATCGCTGACAGGGTACGACGCTCTCGGAAGCATGGATCTGACGCTCGAGGATGGCACCGTTCTCGGGACCCGCACCATGTTCGAGCGGGCGGGCGGGGATGAGATCGTCATCGTCGACAGCGCTTCCGAAGGCGGGGCGGTCGGTACCGTGTTCCGTGCGGCGGCCCTGCGCTACCAGGAGCCGGGCCGACTCGAACAGGCTGAGGCAGCGCTGACGGCGAAGTACGGGGAGGTCATCAGCTGCCAGGACCCCGAGATCGGGTTCGTGTTCCACTACGGCGCGGGCGGCTCCCTGATCGCGGAGGCGGATTGCTCCACCGTTCTGAATGGCCTCGATCCGATGCCGGAGGCCAGCGTCCACGAAGTCTTCGACGGCGATGGGCGAGCGTCCACGGTCGCCGTGGCCTTCGGTCAGGACGAAGCGGGACGCGCTTTCGTCATGGAGACCGTGCAGGCGAACGGCTTCAGCGCGCGCATTCACGCCGCGGCGATGGGGATCGAAGTTCCTCCGATGGAAGACGAGGCGGCCCCCGCGAACAAGGCGCCGGCGGACCTTGCCCCCGGGGAGGACCCGATCAACGAGATCCTGTCCCGGGACCCGCGCGGTGAGGCGGCCGCCGAGCTGCTTGATGGCCTGCTGACCAGCAAGTTTCCGGTGCCCCATGAGGGGTTCAAGATTCCCATGACACGGCGCGAAGCGGTGACCTGGTTCCGGGACAACAACGGCGCGTTCTTCACCCGCGAAGGGAAGATCCGCGGGAACCCCAAATTCGAGGACAGCTCGGCCGAGCTTGCCCTGCACCCGGGATACGAGCGCACGGCCCGGGCGGTGGCCGAGAGAGTGCTGACAACCGCGGCCACGCGCACGCCCGCTTTGCAAACCTCTTTCGCCGCCCAGTCCAAGTTCGACAACGGGGTCCTGGGCACGTACGTCGTCGGGTCCGAAGTCGATCCGTCCGGGGGCATCGGCATCGAAACCAGTCGCGTCTTCGAGGTGACCGCGTATTTCGACCTGGCCGAGACCAACTCGGACGTGACGAAAGACGACGCCCGGGCATGGGTCGAGCGAACCTTCGAGATGTCTTGTACCCTCGAGGAGCGCCGAACGAGCACGGTGTTCTTCTCCGCGTCGAACAATCTCGGCGACCGCATGGGTCTCGATGAGGCGGCCCAGCCCGGCTGCGGATCGATGGCCCGAGAGTATCGGGACACCGGATACAGCAACCTGATCGAGGTTTCCCACTCGCCCGAAGGGTTGGTGTCGAGGATCACTGTCAAATTCATGGATCACGCAACGCTTCACGAGCGGCTGCAAAAGGGCTTCGAATGGGCCCAGGCCGGCGGGCGCGAAGACGCGGAAACGAAGACGAAGGCGCAAGCTCTTGCACGTGCTCCGTCGGAGGTGCCGGAGTTCATGTCTGCCGGCGGCGGCGTGTTGCCGGCCATTCTGGGCTACGAGCTCGGGATGGATGCCGGCGACGCTGTCTCCCGCCTGAAGGCCGAAGGGTACAGGTTCCTGGGATACGGGTTGCAGGGGCCGCTGACGGATGAGCCCAAAATCCTCGACTGGACCTCCAACCTGGGCGGCGAAGAATATGTCGGCCGGGCAATCCAGGAGACGGGGAACACCAGCCCCGATGTGCAGCTGATGGCCGTCGCAGCACGGAGAAAGATCGACGATTACGAGGATACCATTGTCCTGCAGGTCGCACAGGGCAACGGTGATGCCTTTGCGGACGGAAAGGTCTCGCACATGATCGGCGTGCGAAACTATCCCCCCAAGCAACGGATCCATGTCAGTCAGGTTCGGGATGTCCTGAGCGCCAAGCGCATGCGGGGAAGCGGTTGCGTCACGCCAGGGAATGGCGGCATGCAGACCGTGATCTTCTGGGATGACCAGGGCAACGACGTAATCCCCCCGGACATGAAGGAAGGCGTTGCGCCCGGGTCCTGCCATACTTGGGAAATGCGGACGCCTCACAGGTATCGCGGATTGATCAACACCCTCGAATACGACGGAATGGTGGATACGCTGCGCGTCATTCTCGAGGATCACGAGGCGGTCCTGACCCGGATCAAATGACGTCGGGGGCGGTGCGGGTATAGACCGCGCTGCCCCCGTTTCATGAATGGATGTTGTTTCAATTTACGCGCCATACGCTGCCCAAGTCTTTGTGTGCATTGGAGAAGGTCGCCGAGGGCGCCGACGAGATCGCCGCGACCTATCCCGACCCCGAGATCGTGGCGGCGCTCGGTGCCCACCGGCAGGTCAACCTGCCGCTGCGGGTCGGCGGCCGCGCTGTGGGGCTCCTCAACCTTGCGCAGGGCGCGGGGCAGGACTGGTCGCGGCTGCAGCCGGTGCTGCCGCAGGCGGCGGCGCTGGCCGGGGCGCTGGTGGCCGGCTGCGGGGCGGGACCTCAGCGGTAATCGGTGCCCAGGGTCACCGCTTCCCAGGCCGCCATCTCCCGGGTCAGGCTGTCAAGCTGCCGCCGCGCCCGGTCGAGCGCGTCGGAGCCGAGCAGCAGGTCGCGGGGCGCCTCGGGCGCCGCGACCAGCGCGTGGATCGCCTCGGCCGCCCGGTCGGGATCGCCGATCTGGCGCCCGCTGACCCCGGCCAGCGCCGCCATGGCGGTGCCGACGGTGTCGCCTTCCGGGTCGCCCCCGGCGCGGTCGGAGTGGTCGAGGAAACCGGTGCGGAACTGCCCCGGCGCCACCGCGGTCACCCGGATGCCGCTGCCGGCGAGGTCCTGCGCCAGCGCCGCCGAAAAGCCCTCCATGGCGTGTTTCGCCGCCGCGTAGAGCGCCGTGCCCGGCCCCGGCGCGCGCCCGGCGATGGAGGTGATGTTGACGATGTGGCCCTGGCCCTGTCGGCGCAGGAGCGGCAGCACGGCGCGACAGAGGCGGATCGGCGCGTGCACGTCGACCGCAAAGAGCCGGTCGATGGCGGCATCGGGCAGGGTCTCAACCGCGCCGAGCAGCCCGTGGCCGGCATTGTTCACAACCACGTCGATCCGGCCGAAGGCCGCCGCCGCCTGCTGCACGAGGCCGGGGATGCGCTCCAGCGCCGAGAGGTCGGCGGTCAGCACCCGCAGCCGGTCGGAGCCCGCCGGCAGCGCCGGGGCGGCGCCGCGCACCGTGCCCACCACCCGTTCGCCCCGCGCCAGAACGTGGCGCGCCAGCGCGAGGCCGAGGCCGCGCGAGATGCCGGTGATCAGCCAGACCCGTCCGGCCGCACCGCTTTCCGCGCCCGCGCTCATGCCCCGGGCCGCCGTTCCAGCGCCCCGCGCGACACCCGGTCGAGCAGCACCGCCACCGCGACGATGGCGAGCCCGGCGCGCAGGCCGAGGCCCATCTCCATCCGGGTCAGCCCGCGGGTGACCTCGGCGCCGAGCCCGCCGGCACCGACCAGCCCGGTTAGCACCACCATGGCGAGCGACAAGAGGATGCACTGGTTGAGACCCACCACCAGCGTCGGCAGGGCGGCCGGCAGCTCGATCCGGAACAGGATCGTCCGCGGCCGCGCGCCGAGCGCGGCGCCCAGCTCCTTGAGGTCGGTCGGCACGCCCTTGAAGGCGAGCGTGGTCAGCCGCAGCATCGGCGGCACGCCGTAGACGATGGTGGCGATGATCGCCGGCACTTGGCCCAGGCTGAAGATCATCACCGCCGGGATCAGGTAGACCCAGGGCGGCACCGTCTGCATCACGTCGAGCACCGGGCGCAGCGTCGCCTCCACCCGCGGCCGCCGCGCGGCGAGGATGCCGAGCGGGAAGGCCACGGCCACCGCCACGGCGACCGCGACCACCACCAGCGCCAGCGTCTCCATGGTCTCGACCCACAGCGCCATGACCCAGCAATAGCCGAGCGCCGCGCCGGCCAGCAGCGCCACCCGGCGCCCCGCAAGGACATAGCAGCTTAGCATCGCCAGCGGGATCAGCGCCCACGGCGGCAGCAGCAGGAGCGCCGCCTCGAAGCCGCCCAGCACCGCCTCGATGGCGCGGGTGATCACGGCGAAGAGGGGATGGAAATTGGCGTTCAGCCAGTCGACGGCGGGGGCCAGGACGGCGCCGGGATCGAAGAGCATCAGCGGGGCCTCGCGGCGGCTTGCGTCACCCGGTCGAGCACCATGGTCAGCACCACGATGGCGATGGACGCGTTGATGGAGGTGGCGATGTCGAGGGTGCGGATGGCGGCATAGATCGTCTCGCCCAGGCCTCCGGATCCGACGATGCCGGCGATCACCACCATGCCGAAGGCCATCATCAGGCTTTGGTTGATCCCCGCCATGATCGAGGGCACGGCGAAGGGCAGGCGGATCTTGAAGAACATCTGCCCCGGCGTGACCCCGGAGGCCTGGCCGAGCTCGAGGAACTCCACCGGCGTGCGGCGGATGCCCACGGAGGTCAGCCGCACCGCCGGCGGGATCGCCACCACCACCGTGGCGATCAGCGCCGTGGCCTCGCCGTAGCCCAGGAGCGCGATGGCCGGCAGCAGGTAGATATAGGGCGGCATGGTCTGGATCAGGTCGAGCCCGGGCAGCAGCGCCCGGTCGAGCCGCGGCATCAGCCCGGCGAGGATGCCGAGCGGCACGGCGATCAGCAGCGCCATGGTCGAGGCGGCGAGGACGAGGGCGAGGGTCTCCATGGTCTCGACCCAGAGCCCCATGGCGGCGCAGGCCATCAGCGCGAGTGCGGTGGCGATCCCGGCGGGCAGGCTGAGCGCGCGCCAGGCGAGGGCGCCGATCAGCACCGCCACGACATAGGAGGGCGGCGCCGTCAGCAGCCACAGGAGCGCGCCGTAAAGCCCGTCGAGGACCGCGCGCAGCCCGTCGAAGACGAAGGCGGCGTGGTCCGTCAGCCAGAACAGCGCGCTGTCCACCGAGCGGTCGAAGAGGGTGACGACTTGGTCCATGCCGGGCCTCACGCCGCCGCTGCCGCCGGCGTGGCGTCGCCCTGCACGGCCAGAAGCAGGTCGCGCGTGGTGACGATGCCGGCGGGCTCGGCGCCCTCGGCGCCCCCGGTGATGGCCACGGCATCGCGGCCGGAGCGGATGATCTCGGCGATGAGCGTGCCGATATCGGCCTCCGGGGTGGCCCGCGGCAGGTCGTCGACCGGGCGCTGCCAGCTCGCCAGCGGCGACATGATGGTGCGCGCCTTGATCAGGTGCAGCCGCGAGATGCCGGCGACGAAATCGGCGACATACTGGTCGGCCGGGTTCATCACGATCTCTTCGGCGGTGCCGACCTGGATCAGCGCGCCGTCCTTCATGATGGCGATGCGGTCGCCGATGCGGATGGCCTCGTCGAGGTCGTGGGTGATGAACACCGCCGACTTGCCGAGATCCTTGGTCAGCTGGCGGAACTCGTCCTGCAATTGCCGGCGGATCAGCGGGTCGAGGGCGGAGAACGGCTCGTCCATCAGGATGATCTCGGGATCGGCGGCGAGCGCGCGGGCGAGGCCGACGCGCTGCTGCATGCCGCCCGAGAGTTCCGCCGGGTAGCGCGCCGTCCAGTCCGAGAGCCCGACCTTGTCGAGCGCGTCGCGGGCGGCGCGGTTGCGCGCCTCGCGCGGCACGCCCCGCACCTCGAGGCCGAAGGCCGCGTTCTCCAGCACGCTGCGCTGCGGCAGCAGCGCGACGCTCTGGAACACCATGCCGATGTGGCGGGCGCGGGTCTCGCGCAGGGTGGCGGCGTCCATCCGGGCGATGTCCTGCCCCTTGATCCGGACCCGTCCGAGGCTGGGCTCGATCAGCCGGTTGAGCAGGCGGATCAGCGTCGACTTGCCGCTGCCCGAGAGCCCCATGATGCAGAAGATCTCGCCCCGGTGGACCTGCAGGCTGGCATCCGAGACCCCGACCACGCAGCCGAACTCCTTGAGGATCTGGGTCTTGCTCAGGCCGCGTTCGGTGATCGCGCGGATCGCCTCGGCGCTGCGCGCGCCGAACACCTTCCAGACCGCCTCGCAGTCGATGAGAACCTCGGTCGTGTCCATGTCTGCTGCCCCGTCGTCGCTGTGATGGGGCGGCCCCAACGGCCGCCCCGCTTCGTTCAGTAGGATTTGATCGTCTTCCAGCGCTCGAGCAGCTCGGAATGCGCCTCGAGCCAGCCGGCGATGGCGTCGTCCATCGTCTGCCCGTCGTTCACCGCGGCGTTGATCGCGGTGATGTCGGCCAGCGGCACGAAGACGCTGGCGATGGCCTCGCGCGCCTTCGGCTTTTCCGCGGAGAAGCCGTCGCGGGCGATCCAGTAATAGGTCTGCGGCGGCGCGAAGACGCCCTTGGGATCGGCAAGGAACTTGGTGTCGAACTTCTGGACCATCCAGGAGGGCTCCCAGAGCGTCACGGCGATCCACTCGCCGCGGTCGACGGCGGATTTCAGCGCCGCGGTCATGCCCGCGGTGCTGCCCTCGATCAGGTCGAGGTCGAGGGCGTATTGATCGAGCGCGTCATTGGCCTCGCGCATCAGGCCCGATCCCGGCTCCAGCCCGACGATCTTGCCGCCGAGCTTGTCGGCATTGGCGTTCAGCTCCTCGACCGAGTCGATGGTGACGTATTTCGGCACCGCGATGCCCTGATAGAGGCCGTGCGACACCGGGGAGAGCTTCTCCAGCCGCGCATTGTTGCGCTGCCAGTAATCGTGGGTGACGTAATCGGTCTGCGAGGTGAGGATCTCCACGTCGCCCTTGGTCAGCGCGGCAAAGGCGATGCCCCATTCCGAGAACTCGGTGACCTCGACGGTGAAGCCCTGATCCTCCAGCACCTTCTTGGTGATCCCGGTGATCGGCGTCAGGTCCTCCCAGGACAGGGTGCCCATCTTGATGACGTCGTCCTGGGCCAGGACCGGCGTGGCCAGACCGAGCGTCAGCGCACCGGCCAGAAGCGAGTTGAAAAAGCGGCGCATGGCCGTCTACCTCCGTGTCGTTCTTGTTTAATTGGCGTGACGTCACGGTATCATGCGCGGCCCTCGGACCCGGTGTTCAAAAAGCTGCATTTGGGATAGAGCCAGTTTATGAGTAACGGCGCCGCATTGCCGGAAGGCTCGCACCCGGATATGATCCCGCTCGACGGAAGCGGATCCCGACGGGATCGAACCCGTCTATCGCAAATCCGGTCCGGTCCCTCCCCGGCCGGCAGCCAGACGAGCGCCCCAGATGTCCGGAACCCTCCGCCGCCAGATCCCCTCTCCGAACGCGCTCTTCGCCTTCGAGGCGACGGCCCGGCTGGGCAGTTTCGGCGGCGCCGCGGCGGAGATGAACGTCACCCAGCCGTCGATCTCCTACCAGATCAAGAACCTCGAACGGCATCTCGGCGTGCGCCTGTTCGAGCGGCGCGGACGGCTGACCGCCCTGACCGAGGCCGGCGAGGTGCTGCACCACGCGGTGGAGCGCGGCTTTTCCGAGATCCAGGTCGGCCTGACGCAGATCGCCCACCGCGAAAACCAGAACCTCGTCACCTTCTGCGTCTCGTCCTCGGCGGCGGCGCATTTCCTGCTGCCGCGGCATCCGGAGCTGAGCGCGGCGATCCCCGACATCGATCTCAGCCTGAAGATCCTCAGCCGCGACGTGAACCCGGCCTCCGAGAACGGCGATTTCGCCATCCGGCTGGGCCGCGGCGACTGGGACGACCTCGAGGCCTGGCCCCTGTTCGACGAGGTCTACTTTCCGCTCTGCACGCCGGACTTCTTCGGCCCGCGCGACGGGCCGGTGCCGCTGGAGGAGCTGAAGACCCGCAACCTGCTGTATCTCAAGGAACGGTTCCGTCCGCGTGACGACTGGTCGGCCTTCTTCAAGCGCGTCGGCGTGCCGATCGAGCGGGCGCATGCCCGGATGACCTTTTCCGACCAGCAGACGCTGCTGCAGGCGGCGGTGGCGGGGCAGGGCATCGGGCTGGGCTGGCGGGGGATGACCGATGGCTTCCTGAAGGACGGATCGCTGATCAACCCGACCGAAACCGAGGTGCGGACCGACCGGGCCTTCTACCTCGTCAAGCCGCGCGACCTGCGGCTGAACCGGACCGCGGTGAAGTTCCGCGACTGGATCATCGCGCAGGGGCAGGAGATCCAGTCGCGGGTGGTGTCCACCCGGATCGGCTGAGGCTCAGGGCACCAGCACGGTGTGGCTGAGCCCGCCGGCAACGTCGCGGGCATGGGCGATGGCGGCGTCGATCTCGGCCAGCGGGAAGGCGGTGGCCGAAAAGCGATCAAGGTCGAGACGGCCGGCCGCGACAAGGGACAGCAGCCGCGCGCGGGTCCGCGCGGTGAACCAGTAGGACCCGCGCAGCGTCAGGCTGTTGCGCATCACCAGCCCGGCATCGAGCGGCAGCGGCGCGCCGAGCGCACCGACAAAGACCGCGCGGCCGAAGCGCGGCAGCCCGGCGATCAGCGCGGCGCTGACCGAGGCATCCGCCCCGGCGCTGCAATCGAGCAGCAGCTCACAGGCGCCGGCCTCGGGCGGGCCGGCAACGACGCGCTCGGGGTCGAGCGCAACAAGGCTGTCGAGATGCGCCTGCCGGCGGCCGAGGACATGCACCCGCGCGGCGCCGAGGGCGAGGGCGGGCAGCACCGCGCCGGCACCGAGCGCGCCGGTGGCGCCGTTGATCGCCACCCGTTCGCCGGCGGCAAAACCGCCGCGCTCCAGCCCTTGCAGCGCCGTGCCGAGCCAACCGAGCCGGCACAGAAGCTCCGGCCGGTGCACCGCAACGGCCTCGGGCAGCGGGGTGAAACAGGCTTCCGGCGCGTGAATCACCTCGGCAAAGCTGCCATCGGGCCAGGCCGCCATCGGCGCCGCGGCGCCGGCGCCGAGCCCGAAGCAGCCGAGGAAACCGTGATCCTCGGCCGGGTCGGCGGCGTCGCGGCTGCCGGTGAAGGCGTCGAAATAGACCCGCTGGCCGGGGCGGAGCCGGCCGGCGCCTTCCTCGACCACGCCGATGGCGCATTGGCCCGGGGTGAAGGGCCGCGGCGGCGTGACCCAGGCGCCCGAGGGCAGGGCGCCCATGTAGGAGGCGACCATCGCCGCCTCCAGCCGCACCAGCGCGCCGCCGGGGGCGCGCGCAGGACGGGCGACCTCCTCGACCGCAAAGCCGGTCGCGCCCTCGTTGATCCGAACCGCGCGCATCATGCCTCCGACAGGTCGAACCAGATGGTCTTGAGCTCGGTATATTGCTCATGCGCGGCGATGCCGTTGTCGCGCCCGCCAAAGCCCGAGGCCTTCATGCCGCCGAAGGGGGTGGAGATCTCACCCTCGCTGTAGCCGTTGACCGCGACGGTGCCGGCCTGGAGGCGCCGGGCGCAGCGATGCGCCTTGCCCAGATCGCCGGTATAGAGCGTGGCGGCCAGCCCGTATTCGGTGGCATTGGCCAGCTCGATCGCCGCGTCGTCGCTGTCGGCCGGGCAGACCGCGAGCACGGGGCCGAAGATCTCCTCCCGGAAGATCGTCATCTCGGGCGTGACATCGGCAAAGATCGTCGGCGCGAAGCCGAGATCGCCGACGCCCGCGCCGCCGGCGATCAGCCGCGCGCCCTCGGCGCGGCCGGTCTCCACCAGGCCCGTGACCTTGCGGTGCTGGGCCGCGTCGACCAGCGGGCCGCTGCGGGTGCCGGGCTCCAGCGGGTCGCCGACGGCCCAGTCCTTCGCCGCCTCGGCCAGTTCCGCCAGCAGGGCCTTGTAATGCGAGCGGTGCACGATGATGCGGCTGTTGGCGGTGCAGTTCTCGCCCATGTTCCAGAAGATCGCGCCGGCTTGGATGCGGGCGATCCGGGCCAGGTCCTGCGGCCCCTCCAGCACCACCGCGGCGCTCTTGCCGCCCATCTCGAGGCAGACCTCCTTGAGGTTCGACTCGGCGGCATAGGTCAGGAAGCGGCGGCCGATCTCGGTCGAGCCGGTGAAGGTCAGCGCGTCGACATCGCCGTGTCGGCCGAGCGGCTCGCCCACATCGGGGCCCATCCCGGTCAACACGTTGAGCACGCCCGGCGGCACCCCGGCCTCCAGCGCCAGTTCCGCCAGACGCAGCGCCGTCAGGCTGGTCTGCTCGGCCGGCTTGACGATCACCGAATTGCCGGTGGCCAGCGCCGGGCCGATCTTCCACGCCATCATCATCAGCGGGAAGTTCCACGGCAGCACCGCGGCCACCACGCCCACCGGCTCGCGCACGATCAGGCCGAGCGCGTCCGGCGCGCTCGGCGCGATCTGGCCGTAGAGCTTGTCCTGCGCCTCGCCGTGCCAGCGCAGGCAATTGGCGGTTTCGGGAATGTCGATCGACAGGCAATCCGAGATCGGCTTGCCGGAATCGAGCGATTCCAGCACCGCGAGCTCGGTGCCGTTCTCCTCGATCAGGGCGGCGAGGCGGTGCAGCACGCCCTTGCGCATCGACGGGTGCTGCCCCTCCCAGACGCCGGCGCGGAAGGCCGCGCGGGCCGCCGCCACGGCGTCGTCGACATCGGCCGCGGCGCAGGCCGGCAGGGCGGCGAGGGTCTCGCCGGTGGCCGGGTTCACGGTGTCGAAGGTCGCGCCGCTCCGGGCGCCGCGCCAGCTGTCGCCGACGAGGATCTGCGCGGGGATCCGCAAGTTGCGGGCGATGGCGTGGTATTCAGCCATGCGCCGCCCCGTTCAGCGGTGCGAGGGTGGCCAGCATCTCGGCCCGTATGGCGTCGCTGATCGGGCGCAGCGGCGCGCGCACATGGCCGGTGCCGAAGCCGCGGCTCTGCGCTGCCGCCAGCACGCAGTGCAGGTAGGAGTTCGACCAGGCGTAGAGCAACGAGGGCAGCATCTTCTGCCAGAGCTCCAGCGCCTCGGCATAACGTCCGGCGGTGACGAGGTCGTAAAGCTCCACCGCCTCGCGCGGCATGTAGTTGGCCCCGCCCCAGACGGTGCCCACGGCGCCGGCCATCATCGCGTAGACGGTGGTCGGATCGGCGCCGTTCAGCACCTTGCACTTGCCCTGGATGTAGCTCTGGTGCACGTGAAGGTCGCCGCCGCTGTCCTTGATGTAATTGTAGTTTTTCAGATACGACAGCCGCGCCAGCAGCGCCGGGGAGACGGCGATGCCGGTGGCCTGCGGGATGTTGTAGCCGACGATGTCGATGCCGATCTCGGCGTCGATGGCGCGGTAGAACTCGAACATGCCGTCGTCGTCCTCGGGGCCTTCGAGGTAGGGCGGCAGGATCATCACCGCGTCGGCGCCGGCATCCTCGGCGTGCTTGGTGCGGCGGATCACCTCGCCCATGTTGAGCGCCGAGGTCTGGCAGATGACGTTGCAGCGCCCGTCGATGCGCCGGATGCCGGTCTCGTAGAGCTTGTTGGCCTCGGCCTCGGTCAGATAGGGGTGCTGGCCGGTGCCGGCGCCCAGCACGAGGCCGTGCACGCCGGCTTCCAGATAGGCCTCGATCAGCCGCTCCCACTCGGCGAAGTCGATCTCGCCGCTGGCGTCGAACGGGGTCTGCATCGCGAGGTTGATGCCCTTGAGATCTGCCATCATGAGGCCTCCTTCAGGTTTCCTGGCCGGCGCGGAAGAAGCGCCATTTGGTGGTGACCCGCACGCCGATCTCGGTCAGCCAGTCGGGGTAGCCGCGATTGGGTTTCGGGCGGGCGTTGAGAATGTCGATGGTGCGCGAGCTCTGGCCGAGCCCGAGCTCGGCCAGCGCCTTGCCGAAGGCGGTGCCGCGGGCGACGCCGGTGCCGTTGCAGAAGGCCGCGCCGTAGACCCGGTCGGCAAGCTGGCCGAAGACCATGCCGCCGTTTTCCGCCATGGTCAGCAGCCCGCCCCAGCTGTGCGCGTAGCCGATGCCGGCAAGATCCGGGTAGCGCCGGCGGAAGGCTTCCTCGTGGTGCCGGCGGGCATGGTCGACATCGGCGCGCTGCGAGCGGAAGTTGCGGGCGTAGGAATAGACGTTGCGCAGAAACAGCCGGTTGTCGGCGGTGAGCCGCATGGTGGTGCCGAAGCTTTCCGCCGGGATCACGCCGAAGGGGCCGCTGGCGCCGACCCGTTTCAGCTCCGCCGGGCTCAGCGGCCGGGTCATCGAGGCATAGGTGTAGACCGGGATCGCGGTGTGCGGGAAGAAGCCGCTCTTGGTCAGGTAGGCCGAGTTGCACAGGAAGACCTTGCCGGCGGCGATGCTGCCGCCCGGGGTCTCGCAAAGGTGGCGCGGCGCCTCGTAGCGGATGCCGGTGACCGGGGTCTTTTCGTAGGCCGCGACGTTCTCGGGCAGGGCGGCGGCCATGCCGGTGAGGTATTTCGCCGGCTGCATCAGCACGGTGCCCGGCGTGTGGATCGCCGCGACGTAGTGCTTCGAGCCGGTGCGGGCCTGGATCTCGTCCCGCCCGAGGCGGCGATGCGCCTTGCCGATCTGGTTCAGTGCCTGCGCCATCTCGTCGAGGCAGGCCACCCCGCGCGGGCTGGCGGCGGCGTGGTACTTGCCCGAAGGGTCCCAGTCGCAGTCGACGCCCAGCTCCTCCACGGCGCGCTGCAGATAGCCGATGCCCTCGACGTTGACGTGGTATTCTTCCTCGTTGCCCTTTTTATCTTCCGCGAAGTGCTTGTTGCGCGGATTATGCGCGAGATCGATCGCGAAACCGGCGCAGCGTCCGGCGGCATTGTCGCCGATCCGGCCGGCATCGACCAGCACGACGCGGGCCTCGGGGGCCAGCTCGGCCAGCCGCCGGGCGCAGTGCAGGCCCATCCAGCCGGCGCCGATGACAAGGAAATCGCAGGCAACATCAGCGTCTAAGCTGCGGGCAGGCGGACGGGGCCCGAGGGCGGCGTACCACCCCGAGCGGGTCGGCTCCATATGGACAGGCGGGATCTTCATGGGCGCACCGAGGGCTGTCGTGACTGCCCCGACACTACAGCAGCGCGGGCCCCCGGGCAGGTCGATTAAACCGCGTGATCCATAGAATGGATTTATCCCGCGCGAAGCCGTTCGGGGTCAGTAGATCGGCGGCGCCACGACCCAGAGCACCCGCGCCGCGGCATCGCCCTCGTTGCGCCAGCCATAGTCGCGGTTGCGGAACTGGAAGCTGTCGCCGGTCTCCAGCTGCAGCTCCTGCGCCCCGAGGATCAGCACCAGCCGGCCCTCGATCAGCACGCCGCCATTCTCGGTCCCGCGGGAGCGCCGCAGCCCGGCCCCGGCGGAGCGCGGCGCGAAGGTCGAGCGGATCATCTCGAAACTGCCGTCGAGCGCCGGCGACAGCAGCTCCTCGGTCAGGCCGGTCTCCTCGGAGCCGATCGGCGTGCGGTCGGCGCGGCGCAGCACCACGCCGCGTTCCTCGGGCGCGCGGCGGGCAGAGCGGAAGAAGAAGCTGATATTGACCCCGAGCTCCTCGGCCAGCCGGCCGAGATCGTCCACCGAGGGCGTGGTCTGGCCGCGCTCGACCTGGCTCAGCCAGCCCACCGAGCGGCCGACTGCACCCGAGAGCCGCGACAGGGTGATTCCGCGGCCCTTGCGCAGGGCGCGGATGTCGTCGCCGACATGATGGGGAAGGGCGGTCGCTGTCATCCGGGCCGAGATTGCGCCGAGCGCCCTGAAAACACAATCGGATCTCGGGCCTCTCTCATAGGTATCCCGCAGTTTTTTGCCTGAGTGAAAAATTCATTTGATTTTTCATTCCGGCGCGGGCAGCTTGCAGGCGAGGGCGGAGACCGCCGCCCCGGCGCCCCGCGCGCCGCCGCCTGTCCCCCATCCCCGGACCCGGAGCTCCCCATGGCCGATCTTCCCCGCAGCGCCCGCGTCGTCATCATCGGCGGCGGCATCTCGGGCTGTTCCGTCGCCTATCATCTGGCGAAGCTCGGCTGGACCGACATCGTGCTGCTGGAGCGCAAGCAGCTGACCTCGGGCACCACATGGCACGCCGCGGGGCTGGTGGGGCAGCTGCGCGCCAGCCAGAACATGACCCGGCTGGCGAAGTATTCCGCCGATCTCTACGCCGAGCTGGAGGCCGAGACCGGGCTCGCCACCGGGTTCCGGCAATGCGGCTCGATCACCGTGGCGCTGACCGAGGAGCGGCGCGAGGAGATCCTGCGGCAGGCGGCTTTGGCCCGCGCCTTCGGCGTTGCCGTCGATGAGCTGTCGCCGCAGGAGGTGAAGGAGCGTTACCCGCATCTCGAGACCTCGGACGTGATCGCCGGCGTGCACCTGCCGGGCGACGGGCAGGCCGATCCCGGCAACATCGCGCTGGCGCTGGCCAAGGGTGCCCGGATGCGCGGCGCCCGCATCGTCGAGAACGTCAAGGTTACCGCGGTGACCCGCGCCGAGGGCCGGGTCACCGGCGTCGACTGGCAGGCGGGCGGCGAGAGCGGCCACATCGCCGCCGAGCACGTGGTCAATTGCGGCGGCATGTGGGGCCGCGAGCTGGCGCGGGATTCGGGCGTCACCCTGCCGCTGCATGCCTGCGAGCATTTCTACATCGTTACCGAGAACATCCCTGGCCTCGCCCAGCTTCCGGTGCTGCGGGTTCCCGACGAATGCGCCTACTTCAAGGAAGATGCCGGCAAGCTGCTGCTCGGCGCCTTCGAGCCCAAGGCGAAGCCCTGGGGCATGGCGGGCATCCCCGAGGAGTTCTGCTTCGACCAGCTGCCCGAGGATTTCGACCATTTCGAGCCAATCCTCGAAAAGGCCGTGGCGCGCATGCCGATGCTGGCCGAGGCCGGCATCCACACCTTCTTCAACGGCCCCGAGAGCTTCACCCCGGACGACCGCTACTACCTCGGCGAGGCGCCGGAGCTGAAAGGCTACTGGGTCGCGGCGGGCTACAACTCCATCGGCATCGTGTCCTCCGGCGGCGCCGGCATGGCGCTGGCGCAGTGGATGCAGGACGGCACACCGCCTTTCGACCTGTGGGACGTCGACATCCGTCGTGCCCAGCCGTTCCAGCGAAACCGCCGCTACCTGAAGGAGCGGGTGAGCGAGACGCTGGGCCTGCTCTACGCCGACCATTTCCCCTACCGCCAGTTCGCCACCGCCCGCGGCATCCGCCGCTCGCCGTTGCACACTGCGCTGGCCGAACGCGGCGCGGTGTTCGGCGAATCCTCTGGCTGGGAACGCGCCAACTGGTTCGCGCGGGACGGGCAGGACGCCGCCTATGCCTATAGCTGGCAGCGCCAGAACTGGTTCGACAACCAGCGCGCCGAGCACATGGCGCTGCGCGAGGGCGTCGGCCTCTTCGACATGACCAGCTTCGGCAAGATCCGGGTCGAGGGGCGGGACGCGCTGGCCCTGTTGCAGGCGCTCTGCGCCAACCAGATGGACGTGGCGCTGGGCCGCATCGTCTACACCCAGATGCTGAACCCCAAGGGCGGCATCGAGTCGGACCTGACGGTGACACGGCTGTCCGAGACCGCCTTCCTGCTGGTGGTGCCCGGCGCCACCCTGCAGCGCGATCTGGTCTGGCTGCGCCGCCATGTCGGCGAGCAGTTCGTCACCATCACCGATGTCAGCGCCGGCGAGGCGGTGCTCTCGGTCATGGGGCCGCGGTCGCGCGACCTGATGGTCCGGGTCTCGCCCGACGACCTGTCGAACGAGGCGCACCCCTTCGGCATGGCGCGCGAGATCGAGATCGGCATGGGCCTCGCCCGCGCTCACCGCGTGACCTATGTCGGCGAGCTCGGCTGGGAGCTCTATGTCTCCAGCGACATGGCCGCGCATGTTTTCGAGACGCTGGCCGAGGCCGGAGACGCGGAGGGCCTGACGCTCTGCGGCTTGCACGCCATGGACAGCTGCCGGATCGAGAAGGGCTTCCGCCATTTCGGCCACGACATCACCGACGAGGACCATGTGCTGGAGGCCGGCCTGGGCTTCGCGGTGAAGGTCGACAAGGGCGATTTCATCGGCCGCGAGGCGGTGCTGCGCAAGCGCGAGGCGGGCCTGGAGCGGCGGCTGGTGCAGTTCCGGCTGACCGACCCGGAGCCGCTGCTCTACCACAACGAGCCGATCCTGCGCGACGGCAAGATCACGGGCTTTCTGACCTCCGGCAATTACGGCCATGCCCTCGGCGGCGCGGTCGGGCTGGGCTACGTGCCCTGCCGGCCGGGCGAGAGCGCGGCGGAGATGCTGGCCTCGGGCTTCGAGATCGACGTGGCCGGCCGCCGGGTTCGGGCCGAGGCGAGCCTGAAGCCGCTCTACGACCCGACCTCCGCCCGCGTCCGGGCGTAACGGGACGCTGAACGCCGCGGGTCCGGGCGCCCGACCCGTCCACCCGCGGCGGGTTCCGTGCAGCAATGCGCGGCCGGCCGTTGGCCCGCCTGCGGCCCCGCCGCGCTCAGAAGCTCGGCGGGGTGCAGGCGCTGACCACCTCGCAGACGCTTTCGCCGGTGTTGCGGAAGCGGTGCGGGGTGGTGCTGGCGAAGTAGTAGCCGTCGCCGCGGGCCAGTTCGAAGACCTCGTCGCCCACCGTCAGCTCCAGCGTGCCGGCGACCACCAGCCCGCATTCCTCGCCCTCGTGCGCGAGCGCCCGGCGCCCGGAGTCGCGGCCGGGCTCGTAAAATTCGTGCAGCATCTGCAGCGCCCGCCCCGGCCGGCTGGCCGCCAGCAGCAGGTAGGCGACGCCCGGCGCACCGATATCCACCATCTCCGACTTGCGCACCACCGGCGAGACCGCCTCCGGAAGCTCGAAGCTAAAGAAGGTGGCCAGATCCATCGGCACGCCGTCGAGGATCTTCTTCAGCACCGAGACCGAGGGCTGGGTCGCGCCGGCCTCTATCTGGCTGATCGTGCCGGAGCCCACGCCGGTGCGGCGCGCAAGTTCGCGCTGCGACAACCCGCGGGCGCGGCGCACCACCCGCAGCCGGCGGGCGACCAGGGCGTCGTGGCTTTCACCGGGTGTCGGCATGGCGCTTTCCCGCTTTCGATCCAAAGCGAAGAATGGCCAAATCCTTGATTTCGTTCAACCCGAAACGGGGCCGCAAAGCAGGATTGTTCGGTTTCGCGAGCGGTGCAATCTGCCCCCATGCACCGCTCCAGGGAGGCCGCGATGACCCACCACGCCAAGATCAACGACATGTCCAGCTTCTGGATGCCGTTCACCGCCAACCGCGACTTCGCCGCCGATCCGCGGCTCGTCGTGGCCGCCGACGGGATGTATTACACCGCGCAGGACGGCCGGCAGGTCATGGATGCCACCGCCGGGCTGTGGTGCGTCAATGCCGGGCACAACGACCCGCTGATCACCGAGGCGGTGCAGAAGCAGGTCGCGACGCTCGACTACGCGCCGCATTTCAACTTCGGCACGCCGCAGGCCTTCGAGCTCTCGGCCGAGCTTGCGGCTTTGTTCCCCGAGGGGCTGGACCACGTCTTCTACACCAATTCCGGCTCCGAGTCGGTCGACACCGCGCTGAAGATCGCGCTGCACTATCACCGGGCGCGCGGCGACGGCGCGCGGACCCGGCTGATCGGCCGCGAGCGCGGCTATCACGGCGTCGGCTTCGGCGGCATCTCGGTCGGCGGCATCGTCAACAACCGCAAGCATTTCGGCGGGCTGCTGACCGGCACCGACCACCTGCGCCACACCCATGACCCGGCGCGCAACGCCTTCTCCCGCGGCTGCCCGGAGCACGGCGCCGAGCTGGCCGAGGATCTGGAGCGGCTCTGCGCGCTGCACGACCCCTCGACCATCGCCGCGGTGATCGTCGAGCCGATGGCCGGCTCCACCGGCGTGCTGCTGCCGCCGGTGGGCTACCTCAAGCGGCTGCGCGAGATCTGCGATCGCCACGGCATCCTGCTGATCTTCGACGAGGTGATCACCGCCTATGGCCGGCTTGGCGCGGCTTCGGCGGCCGAATTCTTCGGCGTCACCCCCGACATCATCACCACCGCCAAGGGGCTGACCAACGGCGTGGTTCCGATGGGCGCGGTGATCGTCAGCCGCGAGATCTACGGCTCGGCGATGGAGCGCGCCGGCGCGCCGATCGAGCTGTTCCACGGCTACACCTACTCGGCCCATCCGCTGGCCGTGGCGGCGGCGCGGGCGACGCTGCGCAGTTACCGCGAGAACGCGCTGTTCGAGCGGGTGATGGCGCTGGCGCCCTCCTGGGAAGACGCGCTGCACGGGCTGCGCGGCCTGCCGCATGTGGCCGACCTGCGCAATCTCGGCCTCGTTGGTGCGATCGAGCTAGAAGCCCGGCCGGGCGCGCCCGGCGCCCGCGGCTGGGAGGCGATGAAGCTGGCCTGGGAGGCCGGGGTGATGATCCGCGTCACCGGCGACATCATCGCGCTGTCGCCGCCCTTCATCATCTCCGAGGACGAGATCGCGCAGGTCTTCAACACGCTGGCAGGGATCCTGCGCAAGCTCAACTGAGCCGGAGCCTGCGGGCGGGGCAGCCCGCCCGCCTGCCGCCGGGCGGCCGCGGCGCTCTGGCCGGCGGGATGCCGATCCCGGGGCGGTCCGACGGTCAGAGACCGCCGGCGCCTTGGCCCAGCCCTCCGCCCGTCCGCGCGGCACGGCGGCGCCGCGGCCGCAGCTCGACTTCGGCCAGCACCATGGCCGACAGGATCAGCCCGGCGCCGATCACCGTGCGCAGGCTCAGCGCCTCGCCCAGCAGCGCCACCCCGGCGAGCGCGGCGAAGACCGGCTCGCAGAGGTAGGTCAGCGCAACTTTCTCTTCAGGAATATGACGTTGCGCGGCGCTTTGCACCCCATACATGAAGGCGGTGGCAAAGAGCGCGGCGAAGACGATGCCGCTCCAGAAGGCGGCATGCTCTGGCAGCCAGACCGCGCGGGCATCGACGCCCGCGGCCAGGCCGCAGCCCAGCCCGCAGATCGCCAGCGCGACGATCACCGTCTGCATCGGGTCGTGCCGGTGGGCGAAATGCCCCACGCAGAGAACGTAGGCCGCGAAGCACACCGCACAGACCATGGTCCAGAGATCGCCGGCGTTCAGCCGCAGCCCGTCCTGCGCCACGATCAGGTAGAGCCCGAGGAGCGCCAGGCCGCAGGAGACCCAGACCCGCCCCGCGACCCGCCGCCGGAACAGCCCCCATTTGAAGAGCGGGATCATCAGCACGTCGAGCCCGGTGATGAAGGCCACATTGGTGACGCTGGTCTGCTGCAGCCCGATGGTCTGGAACACGTTGCCGAGCATCAGCGGCAGGCCGATCAGCACGCCCGCGAGCGCCGCCTTGACGCTCAGCCGGCGCAGCCGCCGGGCAAAGACGCAGGCCAGCACCAGCGCCGCCAGCGCGAACTTGTAGGCGAGGAAGACGAAGGGCGAGCCGTCGCCCACGCCCACCTTCACGAGCGAGAAGGACACGCCCCAGAAGGCGGTGCCGAGAATAAGGAGCAGGAAGAAAACGCGCGCTGTCGTCATGTGGGCCACCATCGCTGTCGTGATGGCCAGAGTATGCGCGGGGCAAAAGGACCAGCCTCCGCCCCCGATCTCTTCTCTGGCGCTGGGGCGGCGCTGACGGATGTCCTTATCCTGGCCGGGGGGTACGGCGCGGCGGGGGCGTCTGTCAAGCCGCGGCGGGCGCCGCGCCGGCGCGCGGTCTGCCGAATGCCGGACGGCAGGCCGGATGGGAGGAGGAGCGCCCCACCGGGCGGCCCGGGCTTCATCGCCGCGACGCTTTCGGTCGGCCGGCGCCGCGCGCCGCGCATCGCCGCCGGGTCCGGGCGCCCGCGGCCCCGGCGTGTCGGCCACCGCTGCGCCGCAGGTCTCGGCATCGGCGCTGCCACCGAAACGCGCGCGCGTCCGCGGGGCCGTGCCGGCGCGCCTGCTGACCGAGGCCCGCGACGACCTCGACACGCACGGCGGTCGCGAGGCTGGCAGAAGATGGCGTCGAGCGAAGGCGATCTGCCGCTTCCCAGGGCCGGTTCGCGGCGCCCGGCCCAGGGCCTGCGGGAGGGCGCTATGGCATCGGGACGACGAGGCAATGCGGAGGGGCGCGGCCCTTCGGCGGCCCCCGGAGGGGGCCGCATTCGCCGCGCAGTTTTCCGGGCAAGAGGAAGAAGGGGCGGGGGCCGGGTATTATCCGAGGGCGTCGGCCACGGCCTTGCCGCAGGTTTCGGTGTCGGCGCTGCCGCCGAGGTCGCGGGTGCGCAGCGAAGGCTCGGCCAGCACCCGCTCGATGGCCGTGACGATCTCGGCGGCGGCTGCACTGTGGCCGAGATGGTCGAGCATCATCGCGCCGGCCCAGATCTGGCCCACCGGGTTGGCGACGCCCTGGCCGGCGATGTCGGGGGCCGAGCCGTGCACCGGCTCGAACAGCGAGGGGAAGGCGCCCTCGGGGTTGATGTTGCCGGAGGGCGCGATGCCGATGGTGCCGGTGCAGGCGGGGCCGAGATCGGACAGGATGTCGCCGAAGAGGTTGGAGGCCACCACCACGTCGAAGCGGTCCGGGTTGAGCACGAAATGCGCGGTCAGGATGTCGATGTGGTACTTGTCGACGGCGACGCCGGGATAGTCCTTGGCCATCTCGGCCACCCGCTCGTCCCAATAGGGCATGGTGATCGAGATGCCGTTCGACTTGGTGGCCGAGGTCAGCCGCGCCCGCGGCCGCTTGGCCGCCAGCTCGAAGGCGTAGCGCAGCACCCGGTCGACGCCGTGGCGGCTCATCACCGTCTCCTGCATCACCACCTCGCGCGGGGTGCCCTCGTACATCTTGCCGCCGATGGAAGAATATTCGCCTTCGGTGTTCTCGCGCACGATCCACATGTCGATCTCGCCGGGCTGGCGGCCGGCCAGCGGGCTCGGCACGCCGGGCATCAGGCGGGCCGGACGCAGGCTGACATATTGGTCGAACTGGCGGCGGAACTGGATCAGCGAGCCCCAGAGCGAGACATGGTCGGGCACCGTCTCGGGCCAGCCCACGGCGCCGAAGAACAGCGCGTCGCTGCCGTCGAGGCGCGCCTTCCAGTCCTCTGGCATCATCTGGCCGTGCCTCGCGTAGTAGTCGCAGGAGGCGAAGTCGTGCTCGGCGAAGCGCAGGTGGAGGCGGTGCCGCTTGGCGGCGGCCTCGAGCACGCGAAGCCCCTCGGGGATCACTTCCTTGCCGATGCCGTCGCCGGGGATCACGGCGATTGTCAGGTGGTTGTCCCTCATCGTCCTGCCTTTCAGTCGTTGCGGCTGCGGAGCGCGGCGATCACCGCGTCGGTGACCTGCCGGGTGGTGGCGCTGCCGCCGAGATCGGGGGTGTGCAGCGAAGGGTCGGCGGTGACGCGCTCGACCGCCGTCATCAGCCGCGCGGCGGCAGGGGCCTCGCCCAAATGCTCCAGCATCATCGCCGCGGTCCAGAAGGTCGCCACCGGGTTGGCGACGCCCTTGCCGGTGATGTCGAAGGCCGAGCCGTGGATCGGCTCGAACATCGAGGGCGTGTCGCGTTCGGGGTTGAGGTTGGCGGTGGGGGCCACGCCGATCGAGCCCGAGAGCGCCGCGGCGAGATCCGACAGGATGTCGGCATGCAGGTTGGTGGCGACGATGGTGTCGAGCGAGGCCGGGTCCATCACCATGCGCACGGTCATCGCATCGACCAGCATCTTGTCCCAGGTGACATCGGGGAACTCCTGTGCCACGCGGGCGGCGCATTCGTCCCAGAGCACCATGCCGTGCCGCTGGGCGTTGGACTTGGTCACCACGGTCAGACGCTTGCGCGGCCGGTCCTGCGCCAGCCGGAAGGCGCAGCGCATGATCCGCTCGACCCCGGCACGGGTGAAGATCGACACGTCGGTGGCCACTTCCAGCGGCAGGCCGGGATGCGAGCGGCCGCCCTGGCCGGCATATTCGCCCTCCGAGTTCTCGCGCACGATGACCCAGTCGAGCTCGGTCCGGTCGACGCCGCGCAAGGGCGAGGTGATGCCCGGAAGCATCCGGGTGGGGCGGACATTGGCGTATTGGTCGAGCGGCTGGCAGATCGCCAGTCGCAGGCCCCAGAGCGTCAGGTGGTCGGGCACGTCCGGCGCGCCGACGGCGCCGAACAGGATGGCGTCGAAGGCGCGCAACTGCGCGGCGCCGTCCTCGGGCATGAAGGCGCCGGTGCGCTTGTAGCGCTCGGTCGACCAGTCGAAGCTTTCGACCTCGAAGGAAAAGCCGCCGTCCTTCTGGGCCAAGGCGTCCAGGACCTCGAGGCAGGCATCGACGACCTCGACGCCGATGCCGTCGCCGCCGATGGCGGCGATCTTGTGGATGCGTTTGCTCATGTAGTTCTCCGGTTCAGATCAGGAGCCCGGCGGGCATCCTGAGCAGCAGGACATTCGCCATCAGCCACCAGAAGCCGAGGCAGATCAGCAGGCCGGCGGCGATCCACGCGGCCCAGACCCGGGCCGGCGGGCGGTCGTAATCGGCCACCACCATGATCGCGACGAAGGCCGCCACGCTGGTGACGAGAAAGCCGATCAGCGGCATCAGCACGACCCAGGCCAAGAGGATGGCGCCGAGCGCGAGGCGGTGCCGGGCGCCGCTGTCGAGGGTGAAGACGGGCGCCGCGGGACCGCGCGGGCGGCGCAGGTTCAGCACGATCAGCAGCGCCGAGAAGGCCGCCAGCGCCACCGCGATGGTGCGCGGGAAGACCGAGCCCAGCGGCGACATCGCCGCCGCGCCGACGAAGATGGCGAGGCCGAGGCCGATGAACAGTCCCGCCAGCGCCATGCCGGCCGGGTCGCGCGGCTTGCGCTCGGCCACGACCTCGGTGCCGGCATCGCTGAGCGGCGCGCCGGCGGCGGCCAGCTGCGCCCGGCGCCGGGCCTTCCAGCCCGACCAGATCGGGAACAGCAGCGTCAGCAGCGCCGCGGCGATGATGCCGAGGCTGATCGGGCGCAGGAAGAACATCTCCACCAGCCGGCCCGAGGCATTGCCGATCAGGTAGGTCTGCCCGAAGCCCTGCTCGGCGATCGAGCCCAGCACCAGGCCCAGCACGATGGGCGACGGCTGGAAGCCGTAGCGGTTCAGGAGCCAGGCCATCAGGCCCAGGCCCACCATGAGCTGGGCATCCTCGACATTGGAATGGATCGCGAAGGCGCCGATGATCGTCAGCAGCGCCACCGTGGGCGCCAGCACCGCCTTCGGCACCTTGATGATCGAGGAATAGGCGTAGCGGCCGATCAGCAGCCCCACCGGCAGCATCAGCGCGGTGGCGATCAACAGGCCCCAGATGAAGGTGTAGACGATGTTGGCGTCGGTGGTGAACAGCGTCGGGCCGATCTTGATGCCCTGCACCAGCAGCGCGCCGAGGATGATGGCGTCGGGCGGGGTGCCGGGGATGCCCAGCACCAGCGTCGGGATGAAGCCGCCGCCGACGGTGGCGTTGTTGGCCGCCTCGGTGGCGATCACCCCGTCGGGGTTGCCCTTGCCGAAGCTCTCGGGGTCGTCCGAGGAGCGCCGCGCCTCGGAATAGGAGACCAGTCCGGCGATCGAGCCGCCGGCGCCGGGCAGGATGCCGATCACCGTGCCGATCACCGAGGAGCGGATGACGTTGACCTTGCGCGTAAGCGCGTGGCGCAGCCCTTCGCGGACCCGGAGCCCGCCGACCTCGGAGGGTTTCAGATGCGGGTCGGGGCTGGCGACGAGGTCGAGGATCACCGGCACGCAATAGAGCCCGATGATCGCCGAGGTCAGGTCGATGCCGGCCAGGAAGCGCTGCATCCCGAGCGTGTAGCGCACGTCGCCGCCGACCACGGCGACGCCGACCATCGACAGAAAGAGGCCGAGGCAGGCGCCGATCAGCCCCTTGACGGTGTTGCCGACCGAGAGCGCGGCGATCAGCGTCAGGCCGAACATCGCCAGCCAGAAATATTCCGTCGGGCCGAAGGCCAGCGCCACGGTGGCGAGCGGCGGCGCCAGCACCAGCAGCGCCACCGCGCCGACCACGCCGCCGGCGACCGAGGCCAGGGTGGCGAGCGAGATCGCCAGCCCGCCATCGCCGCGCTTGGCCATTGGGAAGCCGTCGAAGGTGGTGGCGATGGCCGAGGGCGTGCCCGGCGTGTTGACGAGGATGGCGGCATAGGCGCCGCCATAGATCGCCCCGGTGTAGATCGCGCCGAGGGCGATGAGGCCGGCGGCGGGATCCATGGTGAAGGTGAAGGGGACCAGCACGGCCACCGCCATGGTCGCCGAAAGTCCGGGCAACGCGCCGATCACCGTGCCCAGCACCACGCCCGCGAGGGCGAGGGCCAGGTTGAACGGCGTCAGCGCATTCAGGAGGTAGCCGAGGACGTCCATGTCGGGCGCGTTACTGGATGATCCCGAGCGCCTTGGCGCCGGCGGTGTATTCCTCGACCCGCTCGGCCACGAAGGCGTCCATCTGGTCGTAGGTGATGTCGGTCAGCACGAAGCCGGCGCTCTCCATCTTCTCGACGAAGTCGGGCCGGGCGTTGATCTCGGAGACGATGTCCGACACGCGCTGGCGCAGCTCCTCGGAGGCGCTGTCGGGCAGCGCAACGCCGCGATAGGCGCCGCCGACGATGTCGTAGCCCAGCTCCTTGAAGGTCGGCACGTCGGGGAAGGCCGGCAGGCGCTCCTCGGAGGCGACGGCGAGCATCCGCATGGCATCGCCCTGGCTGACGCCCGAGGTGGCGTAGTTGAAGCCCGCCATGGTCGAGCCGCCGAGCACTGCGGTGATCGACGGGCCGGTGCCCGAGAACGGCACGTAGGTGGTGGTCACCCCGGCCTGTTCGTTAAAGCGGATGGCGGCGAGGTTGTTGGAGGAGTTCGAGCCCGAGCCGGCGAAGGTCACGAGGCCGGGGTTGGCCTCGGCATGCGCGACCAGCTGTTCGAGGGTCTCGAACTGGCTTTCGGCCCGCACGAAGATCGCGTCGGGGGTGTAGTGGAAGTAATGCACCGGGGTCAGGTCCTCGGTGGCGTAGCCCACCGATCCCGCGAGCGGCTGCAGCACGGTATGCGGCAGGTTGATGCCCATGATCGTGTAGCCGTCGCCGGGCAGCGAGTTGAGCTGCGACCAGGCCTGCGCACCGCCGGCGCCGGGCTGGTACTGGATCACCACCTGCTGGCCGGTGACCGCCTCCCATTCGGCCTGCTGGAAGCGCGCCGAGATGTCGGATTCGCCGCCCGCGTTGAACGGGATGATGTAGGTCATCGGCTGCTCGGGAAAGTCGGCGACCGATTGCGCGGCCAGCGGCGCGGCCGCGACCAGCGCCACGGCAAGTCCTGCAAGGGTGATCTTCATGATGTCCTCCTCCTCGGACCCGGACGCCCGGGCGATGCGCCGGGCCGTCGCGGGCAATCCGGCCCGATGGGCCGTGCCTGGGGAAGCCACCGGACAGCCGGCCGCTTTGGCCTTCTGGCGGTCGTCTCGGCCCCCCGGTTGCACCCTGTCCGGGACCGGCAAAATGGCCCGCCCGGCAGGTCGCCCGGCGCCTCCTCGACGCCGGACAGGGGGAGCCTAGACTGCTTCTCGGAAATCTATAATTTCATATCATGCACTTCATCTGTGCGTTGAGGTTGATAATGAGCGAAGGCGATCTGGGCTTCTTCGTGCGGCTGGCGCGGCGCGGCAACATGAGCGAGACCGCGCGCGACATCGGCATCACCGCCTCGGCGGTGAGCCGGCGGCTGGCGCGGCTGGAAGAGCGGCTGGGCGTGCGGCTGGTCCACCGCACCACCCGCCGCATCAGCCTGACCGGCGAGGGCGAGGCCTATTTCCGCAAGGCGGCGCGCCTCCTGGCCGAGATCGAGGATCTCGAGAGCAGCCTGAACCGGGCGCGCGAGACGCCGAGCGGGCTGCTCAGGATCAATGCCGCCTTCGGCTTCAGCCGCGACCACATCGCGCCGGCGGTCTCCAGCTTCAAGCGACGCTACCCGGAGGTCGAGGTGCAGCTCGTGGTCACCGACGCGCCGGTCAACATCGTCGAGGAGGGGTTCGACCTGAACATCCGCTTCGGCACCCTGCCGAGCAGCAACCTCGTGCAGCGCCTGCTGCAGCGCAACCGCCGCTTCATCTGTGCCGCGCCCTCCTACCTTGCCGAGTTCGGCACGCCGCAGACTCTGCTGGAGCTGCAGCGCCACGACTGCATCGTGCTGCGGCAGGAGCACGACATCTACGATATCTGGCGCTTCGACGGCCGCGACGGAGAGAGCCACAGCGCCCGGGTCGCCGGCGGGCTCAGCACCAATGACGGCGAGATGGCGCGCGAATGGATGCTGGCCGGGCAGGGCATCATGATGCGCTCGGAATGGGACATCGCGCGCCATGTCCGCGACGGCCGCCTGCGGGTGCTGCTGCCGGACTATCACCAGACCGCCAACATCACCGCGATCTACCCCGAGAAACACACCCTGACGGCGCGGGTGCGGCTCTTCGACGATCACCTCGCCGAACGGCTGCGCGCCGCCAACGCGCAGAGCCCGATGCAGCTCGACGCCGCCGACCTCGGGTCGGGCTGAGCCCGGGACGGGCCGCGCTTGCCATGCCTCATGCCTGGCGCGCATATATGGCGGGGCAGGGAGGGCGGCATGAACCTGGGGCTTCTGGAAGACTTCCTCGAACTGGCGCGGCAGCTCAACTTCTCGCGCGCGGCGGAGGCGCGGGGCACCACGCAGCCGGCCTTCAGCCGCCGCATCCGCAGCCTCGAGGCGGCGCTCGGCACCGCGCTGGTGACGCGCAGCACCCGCAGCGTGACACTGACCGCCGCCGGCCGCGCCTTCGAGCCGCGGGCGCGGGGTCTGGTGCGCGGCCTCGCCGAGGCGCGGGCCGAGGCGCTGGAGGCCGTCGGCCAGAGCCAGCGCAGCCTGACCCTCGCCGCCACCCATGCGCTGTCCTACACCTTCGTGCCGCGCTGGCTGCTGTCGATCGACGGGCCGACCGGCACCGGCGCGCTCAACATGGTGTCGGATTCGCACCGCCAGTGCCGCCGGCTGATGCAGGGCGGCGAGGCGCAGTTCTTCATCTGCCACAAGGCGCCGACCGAGGCCGAGGGCCTGCCGGAGCGGCAGTTCCGCAGCCACGCCATCGGCGCCGACCGGCTGGTGCCGCTCTGCGCCCCCGGCGCGGATGGCGGGCCGCGCTGGCGGCTCGGGACGGGGCCCGCGGCGCCCGGCCTCGCCTATGCCGCGGCCTCCGGCCTCTCGGCCATCCTGGAGGCGCACTGGGCCCGGACAGGGGCGCCGGGGCTGACCCCGGTGCTGCATTCGGTGCTCGCCGCGACCAATCTCGAAATGGCCAAGCAGGGGCAGGGCGTGGCCTTCCTGCCGCTGTCGCTGGCCGAGGCGGATCTCGCCCGCGGCACGCTGGTGCGCGCCGGCAATGCGGGGTTCGAGGTGCCAGTGGAGGTGGTGATCTACCGCCCCCGCGCCCGCATGTCACCGCATTGCGAGGCCTTCTGGCAGCGCGCCACCGACCCCGCGATTAATGCCCGTCGCGCATGAATATACGCCGCATCGGCATTGGCCCACGGGCGCCGCAGCGCGCTATCAGCGGCGCAGGACAGGCCACCAGAAGGACCCCCGCCATGCGCATCCTCGACATTTGCGAGGTCACCAAGCCGATCGCCTCGCCGATCCGCAACGCCTATATCGACTTCAGCAAGATGACCGCGAGCCTTGTCGCCGTGGTCACCGACCAGGTCCGCGACGGCCGCCGCGTGGTCGGCTACGGCTTCAACTCCAACGGCCGTTACGGGCAGGGCGGGCTGATCCGCGAACGCTTCCGCGACCGCATCCTCGAGGCCGACCCGGAAAGCCTGCTGACCGAGGCCGGCGACAATCTCGACCCGCACCGCGTCTGGGCGGCGATGATGGCCAACGAGAAGCCCGGCGGGCATGGCGAGCGTTCGGTCGCGGTGGGCACCATCGACATGGCGGTCTGGGACGCGGTGGCCAAGATCGCCGGCCAGCCGCTGTTCCGCCTGCTGGCCGAGCAGAAGGGCCGGGAGGCCGAGCCGCGGGTCTTCGTCTACGCCGCCGGCGGCTACTACTACCCCGGCAAGGACGACAGCGCGCTCAGGGCCGAGATGCGCGGCTATCTCGACCGCGGCTACAATGTGGTGAAGATGAAGATCGGCGGCGCCGCGCTCGACGAGGACCAAAGACGGATCGAGGCGGTCCTGGCGGAGATAGGGTCGGAGGCGCAGCTCGCGGTCGACGCCAATGGCCGCTTCGATCTGGAGACCGCCATCGCCTACGCCAGGATGCTGCGCCAATACCCGCTGTTCTGGTTCGAGGAGATCGGCGACCCGCTGGACTACCGGCTGCAGGCGGCGATGGCCGAATTCTATCCCGGCCCGATGGCCACCGGCGAGAACCTGTTCTCGCATCAGGACGCGCGCAACCTCCTGCGCCACGGCGGCATGCGGCCGGACCGCGACTGGCTGCAATTCGACTGCGCGCTGTCCTACGGGCTGGTGGAATACCTGCGCACCCTCGACGTGCTGGACGAGATGGGCTGGTCGCCGCGGCGCTGCATCCCGCATGGCGGCCACCAGATGTCGCTCAACATCGCCGCCGGGCTGGGCCTGGGCGGCAACGAGAGTTACCCGGACCTGTTCCAGCCCTATGGCGGCTTCCCCGACGGCGTCGCGGTCGAGGACGGCCATATCGTGATGCCGGAACTGCCGGGGATCGGCTTCGAGGGCAAATCCGACCTGATCGCGGTGATGCGCGACTTCGCGGAGTAGCGCGACCCGGGGCCCCGGGTCAGCAAGACGCGCCGTCGGTTCTTCACCGGCGGCGCGTCGGCTCGAAGCGCGCCTTAGCGGATCCGCGACCAGCGGGTCTGGACGTCGCGGCCGACCTCCCCTGAGGCGCCGGTCTGGCAGTCGTCCATCGCCGACCAGAAGGCCGAGGTGCCGATCGCGCTTGGTATCCGGTCGCATCCGGCGAAGCGGAAGGCGGTGGCTGGTCGTGATCCCGCCCTGGCTGGCCCGCGTCGGGGTCTGGTGGGCCGCCGTTGCGGCGCCGAGATGCGGAGTCAGGAACTGGCCCGGGCTGATCTGGATCTCGTGCCCCACCGGTGTCTTCAGGAACGCGTCGGAAAGTGATATGGTTTCTCAACTCAGAAGACCGGGTAGCATCCACTCTGGGTCATTTTGTATATCTATTTCATATATATAGACACTGTGGGGCGCGATATTGCCATGCGGCCACGAACTGTCTTCAGGATCTGCATCCGGCTACTGGCGCTCTCAGCGCTCTGGGCTCCGACCTCTGCGCAGGAAGCCGGGGTTCAGGATCGCTCTCAGACCGAGCTCTGGTTGGCGGGTGGATTGGACCATTTCATCGAATTTTGCGGAAGCGCCTTTGTCGATCGCGACGCCTACGTGGAAGGTCTCTCTCGACGTGAGGGCGTGGTCGCCCATGGCCTTTCTGCGGACGCGAACGTGCGCGCCATCCGCTATGCGCCGTTTGAACCGGCAGCCCGAATCGCGTGGATAGAGCAAAGCTTGTTCGCCCTGAGTGATTCCAAGGCGGTAATTACCTGCACCGTCGCCGGGTTCAACATGGACTTCCCGTCGGCTGAAGAAATGGATCGGATATTTGTTGAACTGGTATCGGAGCGTTTTACAAACGCAATCTCCGTCGGCGGGATACTTGCCGCCGCTCCGGGAGCTTCCTTTGACCCTGGACCTGCGGTGCCGTCCGTGTCCTGGCGAATGGTGAAGAACTGGATCGACGATCCAGATGTGATGATGATCGTAAATCTTTTCTCCGGTGAGTTCGTTCTCAGCGGGAGCAGACATTTTGGAGCGGAACGATGAATTATTTTAAGAGCATTCTCTTGCTGCTTCTGTCCGGGGTTTCAGCCGGCAGCGGTTCTGCAACCCTCGCGCAAGGGCTCACACCCGCGGCGAATGCGATGTACGCAGCCTCCGAAGCGTGCATGCGAAATTACGGTTCGCCAGAGCACGTCATACTTGATCTTCGCAAGGCAGGCTTTGCGCTTGCCCCAGGTATGGATCCGGGTACGCACGAGTTCTCGGGCGCCGGAGTTTACGGTATCGCACTCACTGAGCCTGGGCAGACATATTGCGTTGTTCAGTCCACGCAGGTGCCTCTTGCCACCGCCCGGGCGATCGGCCTGCAACTGGCGCAATCCATATTCGGCTACGGGTCCAGTGCCGAAAATGGCACGCCAGAGGGTGGTCGCGGACCCTGCGACGGCTTGAACCTGTTGGCGCCGCAAAGGGTGATCTGGATCCACTATTCGCAAGCGGGGAACAGCGGGGAATGTGTGGACGATGGAACGTCCGCGATCATTATGAATATGTAGCTGCCAATTTTTCGTTTTACGGGGAAAGGCCAAGCATTCCCACACAGACAGATTTCACCATAATCGCATTGCTTTGGAGGTCGCTCTCTGCGGAGAGGATTTTAACATTGGAAGGCTGAAAATGATGATGGTCCGGGCCTCGCACACGATCTTCTTTCAATTGTTTCTGGTTGCAACTGTTCTATCCGCGCTTGTCGCATGCGTTCCAGGTAAGGTGTCAGCTCAGGAGGCAGCCAGTGAAACTGATGCACCACTATCAGTATATGACAGTATCATGACTCTTCCTGATGGAACGAGCTATGATCAGATCATTGAAAATCAGAAAAGTTTTACCGCGTATTTTGTGACCGCGAATCTGGAAGAGATCGTTGGGAACGATTATGATGCTTTGACGGCAATAGATTTGTTGCCGCGCGACGAGATTCTTTCACTGATCGCGGCAGAGTTGCCAGCGCCCGATGAGGGAAGACGTCTTCTTCTTCAGCGAACCGAAGCGTTTGGCCCGGTTCTAACGGCTGGCTCCCTCCTCGACCCGTTTCAAGCACGCAACTTGGCGGAGGCGGTCCGGCAACGGCTCTCTGAAACGTCTGGCGGTCTCTCTTCCGAGATATCGGTGCAATTTTTCTGCCAAGTCCATCTCCGCGGATATGACTTTCAGGCAGAAGGCTTTCCACTTGATGCCAATATCCTGGATAATTGCGTGCGGGATATAGCGGGGAGTTCCCGGACGATGTTTCCGACGGAATTCATCCCCGATATCGCGCAATCTCCTGTCTTCATCCCGGCTGGCGAAGCCGAGGCCCAGAAACTTGCTGCGGAGCAGGGCTCCGAGTGGCCCTTTCTCGTGTTCGATGCTGTTGCGCAGAGCGCGATCGTGTTGGATCAACAGGGAAGGTCGACGATCCGGGTCGCCATCAACGGCGGACCGCCATACCGCCTTCACAGCCAGATCGACCCCATTCAAGAACTCTACCGGCTGCCGCAGGAAGACGGTCCCGTTTTTGATGTTTACCGCGCAGCGGACCTTGCGGCGCTGGTCTCTTCGGTGGTCCCGGTTGACCCCATGACGGCCGAACCGGAGGCGCTTTTTGGCGCGTCTTCCAATGGTACCCTGCACTTGAGGTGGAACATGCAGGTGGCGGAAGATGACGAAGAGGAGGTTCATCCTGTCCCTTATCTCGGGCCCTCGACTGAGGCGATCGGCGCTGCGCTGCAGGTGCCCGGATCGCATCTGGTGGGGGGGTCGCTCGTCCTGCCGGACCAAACGATCTCCGAGATGTGGCTTGTTCTTCCGGCGCCCTTCGACGCATGGCGCGCGCCGCGTCCGGCCACCGGGGCAGCGCGGAATGCAGACAATCTTCTCGTTTCGTTCGAAATCGGAAAGGCTTGGATATTTGGTCCTGAAACCGCCAGAACCCTCGTCATCGCCGTGCGTCCCATCGCAGCGAGCGTCGTGGACGACGGGTCGAACATTCCACTAGCCGCGCTGCAGCTTTCCGATGTCGCGCCTGTCGTCACCGACATATTTGCCCGCCCGAAGGTCGATGCGCCAGTGGTTGCGGAGGGCAGCTTCCCGGCCGACATGCTCGGGGTCACTCTCGGGACTGACATGGTCGAGGCCGCCGAGCGCCTGCGCGCTCACATGCAGGTGGGCTGGACCGCCACGCTGCCGCCCCGGTCAACGCCGTTGCCCTTGCAGGATTTCACGGTGCTCGTGGCCGCGAGGGGACTGGAGCAGATAGCGCTCATTCCGGACAAAGCCGATCCTGCGCGCCTGGCTGGGATATCGCGTATCCTGATGACAGAGCCCGGCGTCACAGCTGAGGTCCTCGCAAACAGTTTGCGCGAGAAGTACGGAATGCCGAAATTCGAGTCGGACTGGGGTCTTGTATGGACCGAGCATCCTGGCGCGCGCGAGGATAGCCCCGAGATTACGCAAGCCGGGGATTATGGAGCCCGCTGTTACGCCGACATCTACCCCACCTATGATCTCATGTCGCTCAAGACACAGGAGGAAATCCCCGGGCTCGACCCGTTCATTCAAACCCAGACGCCGCAGATTCACGTGGGTGGGTTTCTCGGGGATAATTCCGCGATCAAAAGAATGGCGACGCCCGGATTCTTTGACACGTGCGGCCCGACCCTGATCGTCAAACTCGAGCCTCTCGAAGATCAGGCACTCATGCTGGCTGCGCTGATTGATCTCAAGGCCTATGCAGGAGGAGCGGGCGTGGCCCCCCAAACGTCCGCCCCGAAATCGCCAGACCTCTGACGGTGGCGGCAATTCCAGTCTGCGGCTAGGACCAGTTCGAGCTGCAATTCGCCGACATCTTCGATCCGGTGAAGGCCACGGGCGCGCCCGAGACCATGATCAATCCCGAGGTCCGGCGCGGCCGCGACGCCTGATCCCGGCGACCATCGGCGCGCCGAGGATCACCAGCACGATCCGTGTCAGGTGGTGCGCGATGACGTAGCCGAGATCGGCGCCCGCGACGATGGCCAGGACCGTCATCTCGGCCTGGCCGCCCGGCGCGAAGGCGAGGAAGGCCTCGACATCGCCCGCCACCCCGAGCCAGGTCACCAGCGTGGCCGCGCCGGCCGCCAGCGCCGCCAGCACCGCCACGTAGGCCGCCCCGGCGGCGACGTCGCGGCCGAGCTCGCGCAGGGTGACGCCGGTGAAATGGACGCCGAGGCCGGCGCCGATGAAGAATTGTGCGGCAAGGATCGCCTCGGCCGGCGGACGGGTGTGGATCGCCCCGCCCAGCGTCAGGGCGCCGGCGACGATCAGCGGCCCGAGGATCGAGGCGCCGAACAGGCCGATGCGCTCCGCCCCCTTCCAGCCGATCAGCGCCGCCGCGACCATCAACGCCATCTCCGACAGCGGCAGCTCGGCGGCCGGCGCCCCCATCGGATTGTCGAGCGTGCTGCCATAGACCTGCACCAGCAGGATCGGCGCCAGCGTGACGATGAACAGCACCCGGGTGGCGTGGATCAGCGACAGCGCCCGGGCATCGCCGCCGGCCTCGATGCCGAAGATCACCATGTCCTGCAGCCCGCCCGGCATCGCCGCGTAATAGGCGGTGGCGCGGTCGAAGCCCCAGACCCGGCGGAAGAACGGGATGCCGACGGCGCCGATCACCGCGATGAAGACCGGCACCATGGCGATCGACAGCGCCATTTCGGGCACCCGGCCCAGCACCGCCGGGGTGAGCGAGGCACCGACCGCGACGCCGAGGATCGTCCGCGCGCCCACCGAGACCTGCCCGAAATCCGCCAGCGGCACCCGGCAGAGCGCCGCGGCGAGGCAGGCGAAGAGCGGCCCGAAGAGGAACGGCAGGGGCAGGCCGGCGGCGTGGAAGGCGGCGGTGCCGGCCGCCGCCACGGCAAGCGTGATGGCGCGCCGCGTCCAGGGGGACCATGCCTCGGCGGTCTCGGATCTCGGCGCGCCGGACATGGCGTACTCCCGCAGGTTGACATCCTCTGCATCCGTTTGTATCCAACTGCACACAAACTGCAAGGGGGAACCCGTGGCGCGCGGTGACGACACATCCGGAGAGGGCCAGGGGCAGCAGACCTACCGCCGCCTGCTCGACGAGATCCGGCAGGGGCGGCTGACCTCCGGCGACCGGCTGCGCGAGATCGAGCTGTCGGAGCGGCTCGGCGTCAGCCGCACCCCGGTGCGCGAAGCGATCCGCCAGCTCGAGGCCGACGGCCTGATCACCCATGTGCCGCGGCAGGGCGCCACCATCCGGGCGCTCGACTACGCCGAGGTGATGGAGCTCTACGAGATGCGCGCCGTGCTCGAGGGCACCGCGGCGCGGCTCGCCGCCCGCGCCGCCTCGGCGCTGGAGATCGAGGAGTTGGCGGCGCTGAACGACGAGCTGGCCGGGCTCGGCACCGATCCGCGCGCCGTCGAGCTCAACCGCCAGTTCCACGCCGCCCTGCTCGATGCCGCCAAGAACCGCTTCCTCGCGCGCTCGATGCAGAGCCTGCAGCGCGCGCTGATGATCCTCGGGCCGACCACCCTGACCGAACCCGACCGCGCCGCCGCGGCGGTGACCGAGCACCGCGCGGTGCTCGAGGCGCTCGCCGCCCGCGACGGCGCCGCGGCCGAGGCAGCCATGCGCGCCCATATCGAGGCGGCGCAGCGCGTCCGCGTCCGCGCCGTGCGCGCCCGCACCGTGCCTCTCGACGATGGAGACCTGCTTTAGGCGACCAATACGACGTCGCAGTGATCGGCGGCGGCAACGCCGCGCTCCGCGCCGCCATCGAGGCCGCCGAGGCCGGCGCCCGGGTTCTGATCCTCGAGGCCGCGCCGAAGCCCTGCCACGGCGGCAATTCGCGCCACATCCGCAACTTCCGCTGCTTGCATGGCGGGCCGGCACAGCTCGCCCGCACGGCGATCCGGCTCGCTGAGGACTGCCTGCCGTGGATGGAGGCGCACTGCGTCCGCTTCCGGCCCGCGCTCTCGGGCACGCTGTCGCGCGCACCAACGCCTGCCTCATGGGCGGCGGCAAGACGTAGTTAACGCCTAGTAGCGCATTGCCAACGCGCTCACCGCCACCGCGGCCGCGTTCAACGCCGCCTGCGGCGACACCTCCGACTTCCACCCGACGGGACGGCGTGGCGACCACCGGCCGGACGACGCCCAAGACCAACTGGGCCCGGCCGCGCACCGAACCGCCGTTTTACGGCACTCGCTTAAGACCGGCGTCACCGTCACCTATCTCGGGCTGAAGGTCGACCGCTGCGGGCCATGCGCCACCGCGTCGGGCCCGATCCGCAACCTCACAGTGCAGGATCGTGCCCGAGGCGGTCGAGGCAAAGCACAGCCGGAAGCCCGTCAGCACCGCGGGCGCCTGTCCCGCGATGCGTCCGAAGACGGTGCCGATGGTCACGCCGAACCCGGCGAGGTCGCCCTGCCGAGCTGCGCCACGACAGCTGGGACGCCTTCGCCTGGCCCGGCGGGCTGGCCCGCGCCGCCCACCGCTCCGGACGACTTTGTTGTTGACCACGGCTAGACGGCTTGCGCTTCCCTCGATCTCCGAACTGATGCGCGCGTGTCTCAGCCGTCATTTCCCGGCGACATGATTTAGAAGCCCTTGGCCGCCCATCTCGATGTCGAAGCGGATGCCGGCGGCGGCGGCCTCCGGGTCGCGCCGGCGCAGCGCCTCCAGCACCCGTTCGTGCGGGTGCGGCACCCAGTTCTCGGGCACGCCGGCGTCATAGAGATGCGACAGGATCGGGCCGCAGCGTGCCCAGAGGTTCTCCACAAGATCGTAGGTGATCGGCATGCGCCCGGCGCGGCAGAGCGCGAGGTGGAATTCGGTGTTGAGATGCACCGCGTCGTCGAAGTTCGCTGCCGCGTGGCACTCCGCGATGCCGGCCTGGATGCTCTCGAGCGCGGCGATCTCCTCCTCGGTGGCGGCGGTGGCGGCGGCGGCGGCGGTGTTGCCCTCGAGGTCCATGCGGATGCCGCGGATCTCCAGCAGTTGCGGCAGGGTCAGCTGAGGCACCGTGGCGGTGCCGCGCTCGTCGAAGATCATCGCGCGCTCGAAGACCAGCCGCAGCAGCGCCTCGCGCATCGGCGTCAGCGAGATGCCGAAGCGTTCCGACATCGGCCGCAGGCGCATCCGCTCTCCCGGCTTCAGCTGGCCGCGCATCAGCGCGCCGCGAATCGCCAGGTAGGCCCGGTCGCTGAGGTTCTCGCGTTCGAGAGGACGGGCCCAATCGTCTGATCCCACGGCAGATTTCGCAATGTTCGCCGAGTGTCTTGACATCTGCCCCGCTCCTTCTGCATCGTCTGTTATAACAAATAAAACATAACGGACACTGACGCCACCCTTTCATCGTGACACGCCGGCCCGGCGCCGCAAAGGCGGAAGGACGGAGGAGACAGACCCATGCTTGCCCTGCGCAAGACCCGGCCCGCGCCCGGCGCGGAGCTGGTCGAGACCGGCTTTGCCGACCGCCTGCCCGCGCCGGGCATGGTGGAGGTCGCGGTCGGTGCCGCGGGCATCTGCGGCAGCGACCTGCACGCGGTGGCCTGGGACGCCGGCTACGGCTTCATGGCCGAGCACCTGCCGGTGACCATCGGGCACGAATTCGCCGGCACGGTGACCGCCGTGGGGGCCGGGGTCGCCAACCGCAGCGCGGGCGAGCGCGTGGTCTGCTGGCCGACGCTGACCTGCGGTAGCTGTCCGGGCTGCACCGCCGGCCGGCCTTCGGCCTGCGAGGCACGGCAGATCGTCGGGCTGCACCGCGACGGCGGCTTCGCCGAACGGGTGCGGGTGCCGGCCTCGACCCTGCACCCGATCCCCGAGGCGCTGGCCTTCGACCGCGCCGCGTTGGCCGAACCGCTGGCGATCGCGGTGAACGCGGTCGATCTGGCCGAGATCGCGCCGGGCGACCGGGTGGTGGTGCTGGGCCCGGGACCGATCGGCGCGGCCTCTGCCGTGGTGGCGCAGGACCGCGGCGCCGAGGTGCTGCTGGTCGGCCTGAACGACACCGCGCGGCTGGAAGTCGCCGGCCGGCTGGGCCTCGCGCGGCGCCATGACCTGGCCGACGGGACGCTGGACGCGGCCCTGACGCGCGCCTTCGGCGGCAGCGCCGACCGGGTGATCGAGGCCAGCGGCGCAGCGGCCTCCGTAGGGCAGGGGTTGGCGGCGCTGCGGCCCGAGGGCGTTCTCGTGGTCGCCGGCATCCACGCCCGTCCGGCCGAGATCGACCTTGCCCAGCTGGTGCGCGGCAAGAAGCAGATCCGCGGCGCCCATGACACCACGCCGGCGGCCTTCGCCGCGGCGCTTGACCTGCTTACCCGCGAAGGGCCGCGGCTCGACGCGCTGATCACCCACAGGCTGCCGCTGTCGCGGGGCCTCGACGCGCTGGAGCTGGCGCGCGGCGGCACGGCGATGAAGGTGCTGCTCCAACCCGACATGACCGAAGGACCAATCGAATGACCGAGACGACGAGGGCGGTGATCGCGGAGGGGGCCGGTGGCCCCGAGGTGCTGCGCGTGGTGAGCCGCCCGCGCCCCGAACCCGGCCCCGGCCAGCTCCTGATCGAGGTGCGCGCCGCGGGCGTGAACCGCCCCGACGTGATGCAGCGGCAGGGCAACTACCCGCCGCCGCCGGGCGCCTCCGAGGTCTTCGGGCTGGAACTTGCCGGCGTCGTGGCGGCGCTGGGGGAGGGGGTCGAGGGCTTTGCCCCGGGCGACCGGGTGATGGGGCTGGTGCATTCCGGTGCCTATGCCGACTGGGCGGTGCTCGACGCCGCCATCGCCATCCCGGTGCCCGAGGGTCTGAGCATGGCCGAGGCCGGGGCGATCCCCGAGACCTTCTTCACCGTCTGGTCCAACGTGTTCGAGCGCGCCGCGCTGCAGCCGGGCGAGACCCTGCTGATCCACGGCGGCACCTCGGGCATCGGCACCACGGCGATCCAGCTTGCCAAGGCGCGCGGCTCCACCGTCATCGTGACCGCCGGCAGCGCCGAGAAATGCGCCGCCGCCACGACGCTCGGCGCCGATCACGCGATCAACTACCGCGAGACCGATTTCGTCGCAGCGGCGCGCGAGATGACCGGCGGCACCGGCCCCGACGTGATCCTCGACATGGTCGGCGGGCCCTACCTGCAGCGCAACATCGAGCTTCTGGCCCCAGACGGCCGGATCTCGCAGATCGCCTTCCAGCAGGGCAGCAAGGCCGAACTCGACCTGCTGCCGCTGCTGATGAAGCGCGGCACGCTGACCGCCTCCACGCTGCGCGCGCGGCCGGTGGCGATGAAGGCAAAGCTCGCCCGCGCGCTGATCGAGAACGTGGTGCCGCTCCTCGCCGAGGGGCGGGTGAAGCCGCCGATCGACAGCACCTATCCGCTGGCCGAGGTCACCGCCGCTCATGCCCGCATGGATGGTGGCCAGCACGTCGGCAAGATCGTGCTCCTGATGAACGGCGAGGCCTGAGCGATGACCCGACACGACACCCCGACCCGCAACGTCACCGGCGCGCAGATCATGGCCGCGGCGCTGGCGCGGCACGGCGTGACCGAGATCTTCGGCCAGTCGCTGCCCTCGGCGCTGATCCTCGCCGCACCCGATCACGGCATCCGGCAGGTCGGCTACCGCACCGAGAACGGCGGCGCGGCGATGGCCGACGCCTATGCCCGCGTTTCCGGCAAGGTGCCGGTGGTCACGGCGCAGAACGGACCGGCCGCGACGCTACTGGTGCCGGGTCTGGCCGAGGCGCAGAAGGCCTCCGTGCCGGTGGTGGCGATCGTGCAGGACGTGCACCGCAAGTTCACCGATCGCAACGCCTTCCAGGAAATGGACCACTTCGCGCTCTTCGGCGGCGTGTCGAAATGGGTGCGCCGGGTCGCCGATGTCTCGCGCATCGACGATTACGTCGACATGGCCTTCACCGCGGCGGCCTCGGGACGGCCGGGGCCGGCGGTGCTGATGGTGCCGGTGGACCTGCTCGACGAGCGGCCCGACCTGTCGGCCGAGGCGCCGCGGCGGCAGGCCGACCTCGGGCGTTGGCCGCTCGACCGCATGGGCGCGGATCCGGCGCGGGTGGCCGAGGCGGCGGCGCTGCTGGCCGGGGCCGAGCGGCCGGTGGTGATCGCCGGCGGCGGCGTGCACGGCAGCGGCGCGGTGGCGGAGCTCGGACGGTTGCAGGAGCTGGGCCTGCCGGTGGCGACCACGGTGATGGGCAAGGGCGCGGTGGCGGAGACGCATCCGCTCTCGCTCGGCGTGGTGGGCTACTTCATGGCGCCCGGCGCGCGCGCCGCGCACCAGCGCGAGCTGGTCACCGGGGCCGACGTGGTGCTGCTGGTCGGCAACCGCACCAACCAGAACGGCACCGACAGCTGGCAGCTCTACCCGCAGGACGCGCGCTACATCCATATCGACATCGACGGGGCCGAGATCGGCCGCAACTACGAGGCGTTGCGCCTCAAGGGCGACGCCAAGCTGACACTGGCGGCGCTGGCCGAGGCGCTGGAGGCGGCGGGCACATCCGCGATGGCGTCGCGGCGCAGCGCGCTGGAGGCCCGCATCGCCGAGGGCCGGGCGGCGCATCGCCGCGACCTCGACACGCTGATCGACTGGGACGCGGCGCCGCTGCGCCCGGAGCGGCTGATGCGCGACCTCGACGCGGTGCTGCCGGAGGACGCCATCGCGGTGGCCGACGCCTCCTATGCCTCGATCTGGGTCGCCAACGGGCTGACGGCGAAGCGCGCCGGGCAGCGGTTCATCACGCCGCGCGGCCTCGCGGGGCTTGGCTGGGGGCTGCCCTTCGCGCTCGGCGCCAAGGCGGCGCGGCCCGATGCGCCGGTGGTCTGCCTGACCGGCGACGGCGGCTTCGGCCACGTCTGGGGCGAGCTCGAGACCGCGCGGCGGATGGATCTGCCGGTTGTGGTGATCGTGCTCAACAATCAGATCCTCGGCTACCAGAAGCACGCCGAGCTGAGCCTCTTCGGCGCCCATACCGATGTCGTGCATTTCACCGCCGTCGATCACGCGGCGATCGCCCGCGCGGTCGGCTGCGAGGGCGTGCGCGTCGACCGGCCGGAGGACTTCGCGCCGGCGCTGGAGGCGGCGATGGGCCGCGACACGGTGACGGTGATCGACGTCGTGACCGACGAGCGCGCGCACCCGCCGATCACCTCGTTCATGGGCAAGGACGCCCTCGACTACTGAGCTCGACACGGGCGGGCCGGGGAGGCGCCGCCACAACCCAAAGGGAGGAGACATCATGACGTTCAAGGGATTGCTGACCGCGACCGCGGTATCGGCGCTGCTCGCCGGAGCGGCACAGGCCGAGGTGAAGTTCGGTGCGCTGTTCCCGTTCTCGGGCAGCCTGGCGCTGCTGGGCGAGGAAAGCTACCGCGGCGTGGAGATCGCCGTGGACGAGATCAACGCCGCAGGCGGCGTGCAGGGCGAGCCGGTGGAGCTGGTGCGCGGCGATGCCGTCGACAACAACCAGGCCATCGGCGAGGCCCGCCGGCTGATCAGCCGCGAAGGCGTCGTGGCGATCCTCGGCACCTATTCCTCCTCGCGCTCCATCGCCGCGAGCCAGGTCGCGGAGCTCTCGGGCATCCCCTATTTCGAGCTCGGCGCGGTGGCCGATGAGGTGACCAGCCGCGGCCTGCAATACCTCTTCCGCACCAACCCGACCGCGGAGTCGATGGGCATCATGATCGTCGACATGATCCTCGAGCAGATCGCGCCGGGCCTCGGCGTGGAGCCGGGCGAACTGACCGTGGGCGTGATCCACGAAGACAGCGCCTACGGCACCTCGGTCGCGGGCCATCAGGAGCGCTACGGCGAGGAGAAGGGCCTCAACATCGTCACCGTGCAGGGCTATCCGGCGAACACCGTCGACATGTCCTCGCTGGTGCTCGACCTGAAGGACCGCGGCGTCGACGTGGTGCTGCAGACCTCCTACCAGAACGATTCCGTGCTGTTCCTCAACCAGTCCGCCGAGGCCGGGTTCGCGCCGAAGGCGGTGATCGGCGGCGGCGGCGGCTATTCGCTGACTGCCACGGCCGAGGCGGTGGGCGAGAAGATGGAGGGCGTCTACGACGTCGACTTCACGCAATACGCCGTCAACACCGAGTTCACGCCGGGCCTCGAGGAGTTCCTGACCGCCTATCAGGAGAAATACGGCGAGGATCCGCGTTCGGGCCATTCGCTGAACAACTACGTCGGCGCGCTGGCGGTGCTGCAGGGCATCGACGCCGGCGAGGGGCTCGAGGCCGACCAGATCGTCGCGGCGATGCAGGCGGTCGACGTGGCCGAGGGCGAGACCGCCGCGGGCTATGGTATCAAGTTCGGTGAGAACAACCAGAACGAGCGCGCGATGATGATGGGCATGCAGTGGCAGGACGGCAAGCTCGTCACCGTCTACCCCGCGGACGCCGCCGTCGCCGAGCCGATCATCGGCCAGTAAGCCCCCGGACGGCCCGGGCCGCCTGCGCATGCTCCCCGCGCGCGGCCCGGTGCCTTGCCAATCCTACCCGGAGACCCGGCAGTCATGGACACCTTCCTGCAAGTCGTCGCCAACGGGCTGATGCTGGGCGGGCTCTTCGCCATCGTGGCGGTGGGCCTCACGCTCATCTTCGGCATCGTCAAGGTGATCAACTTCGCCCACGGCGAATTCCTCATGGTTGGGATGTACCTGACCTTCCTGCTCAGCACCAAGGGCGGCATGCATCCCTACCTGACCGCCGCCGCTGTCGTGCCGGCGCTCTTCGTGATGGGCGCGCTGACCCAGCGGCTGCTGATCCAGCCGCTGATGGCGGCGCGCGACGAGCACGTGCAGATCTTCGCCACGGTCGGGCTGTCGACCGCGCTGATCAATCTCGCGCTGCTGATCTTCGGCGCCGACATCGCCAACACGCCGACCTCGGGCGTGCGCGAGATGGTCACGCTGGGCCCCGTGCGGGTGCTGACCGGGCAGCTTTGGGTGTTCGGCGCGGCGATCGCGCTGGTCGTCGGCCTGCAGGTCTTCATGAAGTCGACCCGCACCGGCCGCGCCATCCGCGCCACCGCGCAGAACCGCGCCGCCGCTCGCCTGATGGGCATCGACGACCGCTTCGTCTACGTGCTGACCTTCGGCCTGGGCGCCGCCTGCGTCGGCCTCGGCTCGGTGCTGATCGCGCCGCTCTACCCGGCCTCGCCGACCATCGGCACCTACTTCGTGCTGATCGCCTTCGTCTGCACCGTGCTGGGCGGGCTCGGTTCGATCCCCGGCGCCTTTTTCGGCGCGCTGGTGATCGGCCTCGTCGACGCGCTCTCGGGCTTCTACGTCGGCTCCGACCTGCGCGAGGCGGTGGTCTTCGGGATCTTCCTGCTGATCCTCATCCTGAAACCCTCGGGGCTCTTCGGCACCCGCATGAACCTGAGCCACGTCTCATGACCGACACCACCATGACCCAGACCGCCCCCGCCGGCCGCCTGTCGGGCCAGAAGCTCGGCCTTGGCGCGCTCGCGATCCTGCTGGTGGCGCTGTTCGTTACCCCGGTGGCGATGGACGACCCCTTCGTCTACCACATCTTCATCACCATCTGCATCTTTGCGGCGCTGTCGACGGCGTGGAACATCGTCGGCGGCTACGCCGGGCAGCTCTCGCTCGGCCATGCGATCTTCTACGGCATCGGCGGCTACGCGGGCGTGATGCTCACCAACCTCGGCATCACGCCCTGGATCGGCATGTTCGCCGGCGCCGGCATCGCCGCGCTGGTGGCGCTGGTGATCTCCTGGCCCTGCTTCCGCCTGCACGGGCCGTTCTTCGCGCTCGCCACCATCGCGTTTCTGGAAGTGTTCCGCGTCCTCGCGCTGCATTTCCGCGACCTGACCGGCGGCGCCACCGGCCTGATGATCCCGCTCGAGATCGGCTGGGAGTGGATGGTCTTCCGCGAACGCCTGCCGGCGCTGATCATCGCCTTCGGCATGATGCTGGTCTGCCTCGGCGTGGCCTGGGCGATCCGCTCCAACCGGCTGGGCTTCTACCTCGTCGCCACACGCGAACGCGAGAGCGCGGCGCGGGCCGCCGGCGTGCGCACGGTGCGGGTGCGGCTGGTCGCGGTGGCGATCTCGGCGGCGCTGTCGGCGATGGTCGGCACCTTCCATGCGATGTACCTGAGCTACATCGAGCCGGCGTCGATGTTCTCGCTGCAGTTCTCCATCCAGATCGCCATGTTCGCGCTGATCGGCGGCATCGGCACGGTCTGGGGGCCGCTCCTCGGCGCGGTGCTTCTGGTGCCGATCACCGAGTTCGCGCGCGGCGCGCTTGGGGCCGAGGCCATCGGCCTGCACGGCTTCGTCTACGGCGTGGTGCTGATGTTGGTGGTGCTTTTCCTGCCGAACGGCATCGTCGGGCTGGGCCAGAAGCTCGCAGGCGCGCGCCGCGCTGCGCCCGGCCAGGCTGGCGCCATCGCGACCGAGGCCGCCGCCGCCACCGCCGCGCCGCCCGCCGAGGCTCGCGTGCCGGGGCAGGAGGTGATGCGCGTCGAGGGGCTGCAGAAGCATTTCGGCGGCCTGCACGTCACCAACGACGTGGGCTTCACCCTGCGCGAGGGCGAGATCCTCGGCGTCATCGGTCCCAACGGCGCCGGCAAGACGACGGTGTTCAACATGATCTCGGGCTTCCTGCCGCCGGATCAGGGCACCGTCTCGGTGCGCGCGCCCGATGGCAGCTGGCAGCAGCCCGCGAGCCCCGGCGACTTCGCCGCGCTCGGTGTCGGCCGGACCTTCCAGATCGTTCAGCCCTTCGCGGCGATGACGGTCGAGGAGAACATCATGGTCGGCGCCTTCCACCGCCACGCCAATGTCTCCGACGCCCGCGAGGCGGCGCGCGAGACGGCGCACCGCATGGGGCTCGGCCACTACCTCGACACCGAGGCGGCGAGCCTGACCATCGGCGGGCTGAAGCGGCTCGAAGTGGCGCGGGTGATGGCGATGCAGCCGCGGGTGCTGCTGCTCGACGAGGTGATGGCCGGTCTCAACCAGACCGACGTGCGCCGTGCCGTCGACCTGATGCTGTCGATCCGCGACACCGGCGTGTCGATCATCGCCATCGAGCACGTCATGCAGGCGGTGATGTCGCTCTCCGACCGCGTCATCGTGATCAACTCCGGCCAGATCATCGCGCAGGGCGACCCGCAGAAGGTGGTGCGCGACCCGCAGGTGATCGAGGCCTATCTGGGCAAGGAGTTTACCCATGCTTGAGGTCAGCGGAGTCGACGCGGGTTACGGCGCCACGGTGATCCTTCAGGACGTGTCGCTGAAGGTCGATCCCGGCGAGGTCGTCACCATCGTCGGCGCCAACGGCGCCGGCAAGACCACCTTTCTGCGCACCATCTCGGGCCTCGTGACGCCACGCCGCGGCAGCGTCACCTTCGAGGGGCGCGACATCACCAAACTGGCGGCGCACCAGATTGTCGATCTCGGCATCACGCTGATCCCGGAGGGGCGGCAGCTCTTCCCGGACATGACGGTGCGCGAGAACCTGTTGATGGGGGCCTATCGCCGCCACGCGCGGGACCGGCAGGCCGACACGCTCGACGAGGTGCTGGCGCTGTTTCCCCGGCTGGGCGAGCGGCTGGAGCAGCATGCCAGCTCGCTCTCCGGCGGCGAGCAGCAGATGGTCGCCATCGCGCGCGGCATGATGGCGCGGCCGAAACTGCTGATGTTCGACGAGCCGTCGCTCGGCCTCGCGCCCATCGTGGTGGCGCAGGTCTTCGAGGTGATCGAACGCGTCGCCGCTGCCGGCACCACGGTGCTGATCGTGGAACAGAACGTCTATCACACGCTGAAGGCGGCGGATCGCGGCTACGTGCTGGAGAACGGCCGCACCGTGCTTAATGACACTGCCGAGGCGCTCTTGGTCAACGACCACGTGCGCCAGGCCTATCTGGGGATATGAGCATGCCCGACAGGGAAGTGACGGCCGCGCGCCACGCCGCGCGCGACAGCCACGCCGGCAGGCGGGTGCTGGTCACCGGCGCCGCCAAGGGCATCGGGCTGGCGCTGGCAGAGGCCTTCGCGCGGCGCGGCGCGGTGGTGGGCGTGCTCGACATCGACGCGGCCGAGGTCGCGGCGGCGGTGGCCGGCCTGCCGGGGCAGGGCGTGGCGATGACGGCCGACGTGGGCGACTACGACGCGCTGGCCGAGGCCATCGCGAAGGCCGAGGCCGAGATCGGCGGCGGCTTCGACGCGCTGATCAACAATGCCGGCATCTCGCCCAAGCACCAGGGCCGCGCCCACAAGGTCTGGGAGATGGACCCGGCGGAATGGCGGCGGGTGGTCGACGTCAACCTGACCGGCACCTTCAACGGCGTGCGGGCGCTTGCCCCCGGCATGATCGAACGCGGCGGGGGCTCGATCGTCAACACCTCCTCGGTTGCGGGTAAAACCTTCTTTCCCATCGTCGCCAGCCACTACGCCGCCACCAAGTCGGCGATCATCGGCCTGACCAAGCACTGGGCGGGCGAGCTCGGCCCGCACGGCATCCGCGTCAACGCGCTGGCGCCGGGACGCATCGCCACGCCGATGGTGAACGGCGTCGCCCCGGAGGTGAACGCGGCCGAGGTCGCGCGCACCCCGCTCGGCCGGCTGGGCGAGCCCGCCGAGGTCGCCGACGTGGCGCTCTGGCTGACCTCGCCCGAGGCGAGCTTCGTGACCGGGCAGACGATCGACGTCGCCGGCGGCCTCTGCATGTGACCTGACCTCCAAGGATTTCTTCCATGACCTTCCACAACGTCATCGGCGGCGCGCCGGCCGAGGCCGCCGACCTGTTCGAGAACATCAACCCCTCCGACACCCGCGACGTAATCGGGCGCTACGCCCGGGGCGGCGCGGCCGAGGTCGACGCCGCGGTGGCGGCGGCGCGGGCCGCGCAGCCGGGCTGGGCCGCCGCCGGGCCGCAGCTGCGCTACGACGTGCTGCGCCGCGCCGCCGACGAGGTGCTGGCCCGGGCCGAGGAGCTGGGTCGCGAACTGGCCCGCGAGGAGGGCAAGACCCTGGCCGAGGGCCGCGGCGAGGCGGTGCGCGCCGGTCAGGTGCTGGCCTTCTTCGCCGGCGAATGTCTGCGCCCGGGCGGCGAGGCGCTGCCTTCGGTCCGGCCCGGCGTCGAGGTTCAGGTGAACCGGGAGCCGGTGGGCGTGGTGGGCCTCATCACGCCGTGGAACTTCCCCATCGCCATCCCGGCCTGGAAGATCGCGCCGGCGCTCGCCTGGGGCAACGCGGTGGTCTTCAAGCCCGCCGAACTGGTGCCCGGCTCGGCCTGGGCGCTGGTCGACATCCTGCACCGTGCCGGACTGCCCGCCGGGGTGCTGAACCTCGTCATGGGGCCGGGCCGCGCGGTCGGCGCGCGCATCGCCGAGCATCCCGGCATCGACGCGGTGAGCTTCACCGGCTCCACCGCCACCGGGCGCGGCATCGCCGCGGCCTGCGTGAGCTCGACCCCGATGAAGAAGGTGCAGCTCGAGATGGGGGGCAAGAACCCGCTCGTGGTGCTCGACGACGCCGACCTCGATCTGGCGGTGGAGACCGCGGCACAGGGCGCCTTCTTCTCGACCGGGCAGCGCTGCACCGCCTCGTCGCGGCTGATCGTGACCGAGGGCATCCACGACCGCTTCGTCGCCGCTCTGACCGCGCGGATGCAGGCGCTGCGGGTGGGCCACGCGCTGGAGGACGGCACCGAGATCGGACCCGTTGTCGACCGCCGGCAGCTCGACACCGACCTGCGCTACCTGGAGATCGGCACCCGCGAGGGCGCGGTGCTGACCGGCGGCCGGGAGCTGGAAGGCCAGACGCCGGGCTTCTACCTCGAACCCGCGCTCTTCACAGAGGTCAGCAACGACATGACCATCGCGCGGGAGGAGATCTTCGGCCCCGTCGCCTGCGTCATCCGGGTCAGGGACTACGAGGCCGCGCTCGCCTGCGCCAACGACACCGAGTTCGGGCTGTCTTCGGGCATCGTCACCACCTCGCTGAAACACGCGTCGCATTTCCGCGCCAACGCGCAGGCCGGCATGGTGATGGTCAACCTGCCGACCGCAGGTGTGGACTACCATGTGCCCTTCGGCGGTCGGAAGGCCTCGAGCTTCGGCCCGCGCGAGCAAGGGGTCCATGCCCGCGAGTTCTACACCACCGTCAAGACCGCCTACACCCTGCCCTGAGCGAGACCATGCCCGACGTCACCGGCCACACCCGCCTCTTCGGCATCCTTGCCGACCCGATCCACCACGTGAAGACGCCGCAGGTCATGCACGAGGTCTTTGCCCGCCACGGCATCGACGGCGTGCTGGTGCCGATGCATGTCGCGCCCGCGGGCCTGCGCGCCGCGCTCGACGGGCTCCGCGCGCTGCAAAACTTTGGCGGCTTCATCGCCACGGTGCCGCACAAGCCGGCGATGCTGGACCTCTGCGACGCGGTTGAGGGCGACGCGGCGCGGATCGGCGCGGTGAACTGCGTCCGGCGCGAGGCCGACGGCCGCATGGTGGGCGCCATGCTCGACGGCATCGGCTTCGTCGAAGGGCTGCGCGGCGCCGGCATCGACCCGACCGGCGCGCGGGTGCTGCTGGCGGGGGCCGGCGGCGCCGCCTCGGCCATCGCCTTCGCGCTGGCCGAGGCCGGGGCGGCCGGGCTGACGGTGGTGAACCGGACCGAGGCCAAGGCCACGGACCTCGCCGCGCGCGTCGCCGCCGCCTATCCCGGCTGCGCGGCCGAGGGCCGGGCCGAGGCCGGCGATGTGGCGGGCTACGACATTGTCGCGAACGCCACCTCGCTGGGCCTGCGGCCGGGCGATCCGCTGCCGCTGCCGGTCGCGGGGCTGCATGCCGGGCAGGTGGTGGCCGAGGCGATCATGGACCCGGAAGAAACCCCGCTCCTCGCCGCCGCGCGGGCGCGCGGCGCGCGGGGGCATCCGGGCCTGCCGATGCTGCGCTGCCAGATCGAGCTGATGGCGCGTCACATGGGCGCGCTCTCCCCGGTGCCGGCATGAGCGATCTGCGCGACACCCTGCGCGGCATCGTCGGGGCGGCGCATGTGCTGACCGGCGACGACATGGCCGGCTACGCGACCGACTGGCGGCGCAGCGTCACCGGGCGGCCGCTGGCGGTGGTGCGCCCGGCCTCGACCGAGGAGGTCGCGGCCGTGGTCCGCGCCTGCGCCGCGGCCGGGGCGGGCATCGTGCCGCAGGGCGGCAACACCGGGCTGGCGCAGGGCGCCACGCCCGACGACAGCGGCGATCAGGTGGTGGTCTCGCTGACCCGGGTGGCGCGGATCCGCACGCTCGACCCGCTGGGGCAGGTCATCGAGGTCGAGGCCGGGGTGGTTCTGCAGACGTTGCGCGAGGCCGCGCAGGCGGCCGGGCGCGACCTGCCGGTGTCCTTCGCCGCCGAAGGCTCCGCCACGCTGGGCGGCATCATCGCGACCAATGCCGGCGGGCTCGACGTGCTGCGCCACGGCATGACCCGCGATCACGTGCTGGGGCTCGAGGTGGTGCTGGCCGACGGCAGCGTCGTCTCCGGCCTGCGGCGGCTGCGCAAGGACAACGCGGGCGCGGACTGGAAGCATCTCTTCATCGGCGCGGAGGGGGCGCTCGGCATCGTCACCGCGGCGGTGCTGCGGCTGTCGCCCAGGCCGCGCGACCGGGTGGTGGCGCTGCTTGCCCCGCGCGACCTGCCCGCGGCGCTGGAGGTCTTCGGTCAGGCCACCGACCGGATGGGCGAAACGCTCACCGCCTTCGAGCTGATCTCCCCCCGGTCGGCCGAGCTGGTGGCACGTCATGCCGGCCTGACCACGCCGGTCGAGACCGAGGGCTGGCTGCTGCTGGTCGAGGCCTCGTCGTCCCTCAGCGGGCTGCGGGACGCGGCGATGGAACTGCTGGAGGCGCTCTTCGAGGCCGGATCGGTGACCGACGGCGTGGTGGCGGAAAGCGAGGCGCAGGCGGCAGACCTCTGGGCCCTGCGCGAGCGCGTGACGGAAAGCGAGGCCGCCGAGGGGCCGAGCCTCAAGCACGACGTCTCGGTGCCGATCCGGGACATCCCCGAGGTGCTGGAGGCGATCGGCGCGGCGCTGGCGCGGGTCGCGCCGGGGGCGGTGCCCAACGTCTTCGGCCATCTCGGCGACGGAAACCTGCATGTCAATGTCGGCCTCGCGCCGGGCGCGGAAGCCGCGGCGATCCAGCGCGCGGTGCACGACGCGGTGGCCGCGGCGGGCGGCTCGATCTCGGCCGAGCACGGCCTCGGCGCCTACCGTCTGGCGGAGTGGCAGCGGCTCGCATCCCCGGAGGAGGTGGCGCTGGCGCGGCGGATCAAGACCGCGCTCGACCCCGCGAACCGCATGAACCCCGGCAAGGCGCTGCCGGCGCCGGAAGCGGGGCGGCGATGACCGGGGAGTTCGATTACATCATCGTCGGCGGCGGCACCGCGGGCTGCGTGCTGGCCAACCGGCTGAGCGCCGACCCTTCGGTCCGGGTGCTGCTGCTCGAGGCCGGGCCGGAGCCGCGCAGCCCCTGGATCGCCATACCGGCGGGCTTCTACAAACTGCTGACCAACCCGCGCCACAATTGGCGCTTCACCTCGACACCCGAACCCGCCACCGGCAACCGCGAGATCGCCATCCCGCGCGGCAAGGGGCTGGGCGGCTCGACCCTGATCAACGGCATGATCTACGTCCGCGGCCAGCGGCAGGACTACGACGGCTGGGCGCAATCCGGCTGCACCGGCTGGGGCTGGGACGAGGTGGAGCCGGTGTTCCGGCGGCTGGAGCGCTACGCCGGGCCGGATCCGGAGGGGCTGCGCGGCCGCGACGGGCCGCTCGACATCGCCGAGGTCGTCGAGCGCCCGGCGATCGGGCAAGCCTTTCTCGACGCCGGGGCGGCGGCGGGTCATCCGGTCAACCCCGATTACAACGGCCATGCACAGGACGGCGTCGGCTGGTATCAGGTCAACCAGCGGAATGGCCGCCGCGCCAGCGCCCATGCCGCCTACCTCGCCCCGGTGCGCAGGCGGCCGAACCTCGCGGTCCGCACCGGTGCGCGGGTGGCGGCGCTGGAGATCGCCGAGGGCCGCGTCACCGGCGTGACGCTCGACGGGCCGGGGGCGGAGCGCATCGCGGCGCGGCGCGAGGTGATCCTCTGCGCCGGCGCGGTGCAGACGCCGCATCTGCTGGAGCTGTCGGGCATCGGCGACCCGGCACGGCTGCAATCGCTGGGGATCGCGCCACGGGTCGCGGCGCCGGGCGTGGGCGAGAACTACTCCGACCACTTCTGCACCCGGCTGAACTGGCGGGTGCGCCGCGCCGAGACGCTGAACGAGCTCAGCCGCTTCCCGCGGCTCCTGCGCGAGGTGGTGGACTATGCCCTGCGTCGCCGCGGCATCCTGACCTTCGGCACCGGGCTGGCGCATGGCTTCCTGCGCTCGCGGCCGGGGCTGGCGGGGCCGGACGTGCAGCTCTTTTTCATGCACGCGAGCTACGCCAATGCCGCCGAGCGGCGGCTGGAGCGGCGGCCGGGCATGACGCTGGGAGTGACGCAGCTGCGCCCGGAGAGCCGCGGCAGCATCCACGCCGCCACGCCGCACCTGCGCGATCAGCCCGAGATCCGGCCCAACTTCCTCGCCACCGAGGAAGACCGCCGGGTGATGGTTGACGGCATGATCGCCGCCCGCGCCATCGTCGAGGCGGCGCCGATGGACGTCTGGCGGGCGCACGAGATGTCGCCGGGGCCGGACTGCACGCGCCGCGAGGACTGGCTGGCCTTCGCGCGGGCCAACGGCCAGACGATCTACCACGCCGCCGGCACCTGCCGGATGGGCGGCGACGCGGCCTCGGTGGTGGATCCGCGGCTGCGGCTGCGCGGCGTCGCGGGACTGCGCGTGGTCGACGCCTCGGTGATGCCAACGCAGGTGTCGGGCAATTCGCAGGCGGCGGTCTTCATGATCGCCGAGCGTGCGGCAGAAATAATTCGGGAAGATGCAGCGAAATGAACCTGCCCGGGCATATGCCCAAGCCTCCATGGTCATGCTTGAGTGTGCGGCCGAAACGGCGGCCAGTTCACTTCCCGAAAAAAAACGTAAGCACCCGATTGTCACCGCCTGCCTGCTTTCGGGCGTATGTCTCATACTCCATCGTTATTGACGTCGTTGACGACGTCGTATCGAGCCGGGACTGATATGCGGCATGAGGTGATCGTCGGTGTCGAACGGCGACCGCGTTGGTGCGAGGAGCAGAAGCTCGGCGTGTTCCTGGAGGTGGCTGAGGAAAACTGAACAGCCGGAATGGGCGGATTTTCCGCGCAAGAGCAGCATGATGCTGCGAGCGAGGAGAAGTCTTATGACGACGACCGGCCCGGAATCACAGTCCGGCGTTCAAGGCGAAAGTGGCGGTGGCTGCGATCAAGGGCGAGAAAACCCTGGTCGAGCTTACGCAGGATTTCGACCTGCGCCCGAACCAGATCAAGCAATGGCGAGACCAGCTTTTGGAAGGCGCGACTGGCGTATTCGGCGAAGCCCCGAAGGGCGATCCCGCCCCGAAGGTCGATGTGACGACCCTGCATGCGAAGATCGGAGAGCTGACGCTGGAGAACGATTTCTTGTCCGGCGCGCTCGGCAAGGCGGGACTGTTGCCGAGCGCAAGAAGATGATGGATCGGAGCTCGAAGTTGAGCCTGTCGCGCCAGGCCAAGGCGCTCGGTATCAGCCGTAGCAGCGTCTACTACAGGCCGCAGCCGGTCGGGGATGCCAATCTCAAGCTGGTGCACCGGATCGACCAGTTGCAAATGGAATTCCCGTTTGCGGGCAGCCGGATGCTACACGGTCTGCTGGTTTAGAAAGACTTCGTAGGGGGTCTCCTGAACTTTGTGTATCCGGCCCGGTCCATGCGGTTTGGGATACTCAAGCGTCGAAGCGCTCGCCGAACATTATTGCAAACTGATTGCGGGCGGCAAACCAATCCCTGGACATTTCGGCCGTCCTTCTCCCGAAGTGGGCGAGCGTGCTGTGCGCCTGGTCCTCGACACTGAGGGTAAGCATGGATCGCGCTGGCAGGTGGTTATATTTCGGCGTAAATTGATCCTATCGGCAATGCAGCCGCTTCGTTCTTTTTCTCGAACGGCGTCGGCGTCGGAAGCGCGGCATGAACGTACTACGACGCTGGAACGGCGTTTCACTGACGTTCAAGTAGAGTTGCTCGCGTAGCCGCGTATTAGCGATCTAGCCGCCGTCGATCCTGAGCGCGCTACCGGTGACCAGCGTCGCGGCGTCGGAGGCGAGATAGAGCACAACGCCCATCAGGTCCTCGATCTCGCCGGCGCGGTCGAGCTTGATTTTCTCCTCGATCCGCGCGCGGCCCTCAGGGTTGTCGAAGGACGACCGCGTCTGGTCGACCAGCACGAAAGTCGGGCCGAGCGTGCTGACGCGGATGCCGGCGGCACCCCATTCGATCGCCATCGCCTTGGTGAAGCACTCGACCGCATGCTTGGAGGCGGGGTCGAGGCCTGCGGCGCGAACGGGGCGGGCCGGACACCGGCCGCGAGGACACGGCCTTGCCAATGGCCGTGTCCTCCTGATCACATCTGCGCGTAGGTCTGCCACGGCGCGAATTCGGCCTCGCCGAGATCGAGGACTTCGGACAGCGTCCGCTTGCCCGACGCCACCGCGAGCATCTCCGCAAAGATCCGAGCGCCGGCCTCGGCTACGCTTTCGGTGCCATCCGTGATCGTGCCGCAGTTCAGGTCCATGTCGTCCCGCATCCGATCGAACATCGGCGAGTTGGAGGCGATCTTGATCGAGGGCGCGGGCTTGTTGCCGTAGCACGATCCGCGCCCGGTGGTGAAACAGACCATGGTGCAGCCCGAGGCCACCTGCCCAGTGATCGACACCGGATCGTAGCCCGGGCTATCGACGAAGACGAGGCCGCGCGCGGTGATCGGCTCGCCGTAGCCGTACACTCCGTTCAGGTTGGTCGACCCGGCCTTGGCCACCGCACCCAGGGACTTTTCGAGGATCGTGGTCAGGCCGCCGGCCTTGTTGCCGGGGGTAGGGTTGTTGTTCATCTCTGACCCGTGGCGGGCCGCGTAGTCCTTCCACCAGTCGATCAGCGCGACCAGCTTCCGGGCCACTTCCGGCGTGGCGGCGCGGTCGGTCAACAGGTGTTCGGCGCCGTAGATCTCGGGCGTCTCGGCCAGGGCCGCGGTGCCGCCGTTCCGCACCAGAAGGTCGACGGCATGACCGAGGGCCGGGTTCGAGGTGATGCCGGAATAGCCGTCCGAACCGCCGCATTGCAGCGCTACGACAAGCTCGGAAGCCGGCACTGTCTCACGCCGAGCGGTATCGGCATGGGCCAACGCCGCCTCGAGCCATTCCAGCCCGAGCTCCACGGTGCGGCGCGTGCCGCCTTCGTCCTGCAGGACATGGTAGCGGAACCGTTCGGGCGGGGGATTGCCGTAGACCTCGAGCATCAGGGGGATCTGGTTCGCCTCGCAGCCCAGCCCCAGCATCAGCACTGAGGCGAAATTGGCATGGGTGGCGTAGCCCCAGATGGTGCGCTGCAGCTTGCGGAAGGCCTCGTCATCGGTGCCGATACAGCAGCCGGCGCCGTGCGTGATGGGCACGATCCCGTCGACATTGGGATAAAGGTCGAGAAGGCCACGCTTCTCGGCCTCGCGGGCGATCAGCCGCGCGGCGCCGGCCGAACAGTTGACCGATGTCACGATGCCCACGTAGTTGCGCGTGCCGATCTTGCCGTCGGGGCGGCGGTAGCCTTGGAATGTTGCGCGCTCGGCCGCGGGCACTAGCTCGGTCGCCCTGGCGAGGCGCCCGAAACGATGGTCGCGCGCGTGGTCGGCCATGGCCGCGTTCTGGGTATGAACATGCTCCCCGGCGCGGATATCCCGCGTGGCGCGCCCGATCACCTGGCCGTATTTGCGGATCTCCGCGCCGGCGGGGATCGCGTCAAGCGCCACCTTGTGGCCCCGTGGCACGAGCCCGTGGGCAGAGGTCTCGAACGGCGCCAGGGATGTGCCGTGCTCGACGGAGTCCAGCACGATCAGGACGTTGTCGGCGTCGTGCAGCCGAAGGGCGAGGGATCTTGTCATGGCAATGCCTTTCCGTGGAGGGGCGGTGTCATACCGCTGCAGCGCGCCGTGCCCGCAGATGCCGGATCACCGGGGTCAACAGGACGAGCACGATCAACGCGACCAGCGTGATCGAAATGGCGCTCGAAACCAGGTAGCCGTAATCGCCGCCGCTGATGCGCAGCGCGCGCCGGAACGAGGCCTCTGCCATCGGACCGAGGATCACCGCCAGCACCGCCGGCGCGGTGGGAATCTCCAACCGTTCCATGGCGAAGCCGATCAGGCCGAAGCCGAGCATCAGCCAGACGTCGAACATGCTGTTCTGCACCGCGTAGACGCCCACCGTGGTCAGCGCGAGGATCATCGGGCCGAGCAGCAGCGGCGGCAGCCGCAGCACGTTGACAAAGGCCCGCGCGCCGACCCGGCCGATGACATACATCAGCCCCGAGGTGATCAGCATGGTCAACATGAAGCCGTAGACCGTTGTGGCATTGTCCCGGAACAGCTCCGGCCCCGGTTTTAGCCCGTGCACCAGCATCGCGCCGAGGATCACAGCCGCCACCGCGTTGCCGGGCACCCCGAGGGTCAGCGCCGGGATCAGCGTCGCAGCGGTGTCGGCGTTGTTGGCGCATTCCGGCGCGGCGAGCCCGTCCGGCGCGCCCTTGCCGTAGTCCGGATTGCGGCTGACGCGGCGCTGTTCGTTCCACGCCAGAAGCGCCGCGACATTGCCGCCAAGGGCGGGGATCAACCCGATGAAGAGCCCGATGGCCGAGCTGCGAATCCAGACCGGCACCAGCCCGGCCCAGTCGATGCGGTGGCGCGGGCCGCCAAGGCTCAGCCCGGAGGCATCGATCTCTCCGCGCCCCAGAAGCAGCCCTACCGCGGGCGGAATGGCGTAGAGCCCGGTCAGCAGGACGATGATGTTGACCCCGCTCAGCAGGTTGAGCTCGTCGAAGGTGAAGCGCTCGGTGCCGGTAATCGAGTCGATGCCGACGAGCCCGACGATGAGGCCGAAACAGGCGCTCAGGAAGCCCTTGGCGGGATTGTCGCTGAGCAGCACCGCGATGGTCATCATGCCGAACATCGCCAGCCAGAAATAATCCGCCGGGCCGAACTTTAATGCCACCGCTGCCAGAGGCGGCGCCACCAGAAGCAGCGCCACCGCGCTTACTGCGCTGCCGATCGCAGAAGAGGCGAGCGAAATGTCGAGCGCCGCGCGGGCCTGGCCTTTGCGCGCCATCTCGTAGCCGTCAAAGACGGTGGCGATGCCGGCGGGGGTTCCAGGGATGCGCAGCAGGATAGCCGGGATCGAGCCGCCATACATGGCGCCGTTGTAGATCCCCGCGATCATGCCGAGCGCAACCAGCGGCGGCATCGCAAAGGTCAGCGGGATCAGCACCGCGATTCCCATCGTCGCCGAAAGCCCGGGCAGGGCGCCGACCCCGATGCCGACCGCGGTGCCCAGCACCATCGCCAGCATCACGTCCAGGGAGAAAACGAGCGGCGCTGCCGCCCAGATGTTTGCCAGGATATCCATCGCTCAGCCCATCAGTCGGATCAGCGTTTCTGGGGGAAGCGGAACCGACAGCAGCAGCCGGAACACCGCATAGAGGACACCGGCAAAGCACAGCGTCACCGGGATCAGGACCTTCCAGTTGCGGTAACCCAGGGCTCCCGAAAGCGCCGGCAGCATCGCGATCGTCGCGGTGAAGAAGCCCAGCGAGCCCACCGCGAGGGTGTAGAGCACGATCGCCGCGACGATCACCGCCAGGCGCCGCATCTCGCCCCAATTGCCGAAGTTCTCCCGCGGCGTGCCGCGGGAGAGGGCCCGGCCGCTCTGCGCGGCCCAGACCAGGGCGAGCATCACGGCGAGCCCGCAGACCGCCACGGGCATCACCCGCGACTGTCCGGGATAGCCCGCGGCCTCTGCCAGCAAGGCGGCGAAGACGACCGCGACGCCGAGGGCCGCGAGCAGTTCGATCAGGTTCCGGGTCATTGCCAGCCTCCCGTGCATCCCGTTCCGGCTCTCGGGCACGGCCGTCCTCGCCCCCATCTTATTGCTCGATCCAGGGCTGGGCGTCCCAGAGCGACTGATATTCCGCGCTCAGGTCCTGCATGGATTTGGTGAACGCCTTGGCGTTCATGTAGAACAGGGGCAGATCCTGTTCCGCCGCGGCGGCGCGGAATTCTGGATCGTTCATCGCCTGCTCGGTCGCCGCGCTGAGCTTCTCAAGTGCCTCGGCCGGGATGCCGGCGGGCGCGCCGAGGCTGCGGTTGGCGCCCATAACGATGTCGTAGCCCTGTTCCTGGAAGGTCGGGATATCCGGTGCGCCCTCCCAGCGTTCGCTGGCCATCTGCCCGAGGACGACGAGCGTGCCCTCCTGCGAGTCCGACACCATCTCGCTGACATTCATCGAGGCCATCTTGATATGTCCCCCCAGCAGCGCGGCGCGGACGTCAGCATTGCCGTCGAACGGCACATGACGCATTTGCACACCGTGCTCGCGCTCGAGCGACAGAACCGCCAGATGGTCGTCCGACCCTGCGCCGGCGGTGCCGTAGGTGACCTCGCCCGGGTTCTCGCGCGCGTATTCGATCAGTTCGTCCAGCGTGCCGATCCCGGCATCGGGAAGAACCCCGAAGGCGCCGGGATCGTAGATCACGTTGGCAACCGGCTGGATATCGTCGAGCGTGTAGCGGGCTTTGCGCTGAATCGGGATGGTCAGCACGTTGGGCGCGTTGATGAACCCGATCGTGTAGCCGTCGGCCTTGCTGTGGGCGAGTGCGGTAAAGCCGACCTCGCCGCCTGCGCCGGGCTTGTTGCTGACCGAGATGCTGACCTCGTTGCCGAGATACTTCTCGAGATAGGGGACCAGCGTGCGCGCCGCCACATCGGTGCCGCCGCCGGCGCTATAGGCGACGATCATGGTGATGGGGCGTTCAGGATACTCCGCGAGCGCGGCGGCGGGAACGATCCCCAGCGCGGCCACGGCGATGCCGGCGAGATAGGTTTTCATGCTGTCCTCCCTTTCAAGTCTTGTGCGGGTCATAATGGGTTCCTCCCTTGGGTCGGGCCCGGCCGTCAGGTCAGGGCCCCGGCTCGCCGGAATTCGGCGATCTCTGTGCCGGCGAAGCCGAGTTCGCCGAGAATGACGTCGGTGTCCGCGCCGGGGCCGGCCGGCGGCGGCGGGGTGGCGGCGGGCGTGCGGTCGAGCCGGGGTGCCGGCGCGGCCTGCCAGACCCCGGCAAGCTCCCGGAAGGTGCCGCGCGCTGCCGCATGCGGATCGCGCACCGCCTCGTGCCAGTCGAGGACCGGCGCCACGCAGGCATCGCTGCCCGCAAAGACCGTCCGCCAGTCGTCGCGGTCGCGGCTGCGGAAGACGGCCGCGAATTCGGCGATCTGCGCGGCCCAATGGCTTCGCTCGTTCTGCTGCGCCAGCCATGCGGCCGGCAGTCCGGTCAGCCGCAGAAGCTCGGCATAAAAGCCGGGCTCGATCGCGCCGACGGCAATGTAACGGCCGTCGCGGGTCTCGTAGCAGCGGTAATAGGGCGCGCCGCCGTCAAGCATGTTGGCCTCGCGGTCGGCGGTCATGGCGCCGCTGGCGATCTTGCCGTGCAACAGCCCCATCAGCGCCGCCACACCGTCGGTCATCGCGGCATTGACGACTTGTCCGCGGCCGCTCTTGGCCCGTTCGACCAGCGCCGCGAGAACCCCGAACAACAGCATCATTGCGCCGCCGCCGTAATCCGCCACGAGGTTCAGCGGGGGCGTCGGCGGCGCGTCGCGCCGGCCCATCGCGTGCAGCGCGCCGGTGAGGGCAAGATAGGTCAGGTCGTGCCCGGCCGAGGTGGCGTAGGGACCGTCCTGACCCCAGCCGGTCATCCGGCCATAGACCAGTCGGGGGTTGAGTGTCAGTGCCACGTCCGGGCCAAGTCCCAGCCGCTCCATGACGCCCGGGCGGTAGCCCTCGATCAGTACATCGGCGCGGGCGATCAGGCGCCGGGCGATCTCGACGCCGCCGGGCGTCTTCAGGTCGGCCGCGATCGTCCGCTTGCCTCGCCGGTTGACGCTGTGAGGTTCCGGCGCGGCGCTGCGCCGGTCGAGGATGCAGACCTCGGCCCCGTGATCGGCCAGCATCTGCCCGGCGAGCGGGCAAGGGCCGAGCCCGGCCAGTTCCACCACCCGAAGCGAGGACAGCGCGCCGGCGCGCGGCGCGGCCGCCGCCTTGGCCTCGGCCGGCGATCCGGCGGGGCGGCCCGGGCGGGCCTGATATGCGGGGGCAGGGTGCATCCCGGTCAGTCGGCCTTGAAGCCGAGAAACTGCACCACCCGGCCGAAATCCTCGCGCTCGCTGACGAGGCTGTTCTCGACCCGGTCAGTATCCTCGTAGCCCAACGAGATGCCGGCCACGAGCGACTGGCCGTCGGCGGCGCCGAGCGTTTTCAGCACCGCGTCTTGGTAGGGCACCCAGGCGGCTTGCGGGCAGGTATGCAGCCCGTGGTCGCGCGCCGCCAGCATGACGGTCTGCAGAAACAGGCCGACGTCGGCCCAGTTGCCCTTGGCGAGGTAGTCGTCGATGGCCACGAAGATCCCCACCGGCGCGCCGAAGAACGAAAAGTTGCGCAGACCCTGCCGCTTGCGGCGTTCGGTGTCGCCGCGCTCGATGCCGAGAAGGGAATAGAGGCCCCAGCCCACGGCCCGGCGACGGCTGTTATGCACCTCGTTCCAGCGTTGGGGGTAGTAGCCGACGTCATGGTAGGTGGCCGCGCCACCGCTACCGATCTGCTCGAGCACCGCATCCGTCACTGCCTGCTGCGTCTCGCCGGTGCAGACATAGACATGCCAGGGCTGGGTGTTGGTACCGCTCGGCGCGCGCAGAGAGACCTTCAGGATCTCTTCCACGATCTGTTTCGGCACCGGGTCGGGCCGGAAGGCGCGTACGGATTTGCGCGTGAGGATTGCGTCGGTGACGTTCATCTGGGGGGTCCTTTCATGTGTCGGGGCCGTCTGTGCGACCGTCTTCGGGGCCGGCATCTGGCTGGATCGGGTCATCGCGTCGTTCCTGAGGCCACGAGATCGCGGGAGACGCGGTCGAGCAGCATCTCCGTCGATCCGTCGATAAGCCGGGCGATCCCGGCGGCGACGAGATGGCGGGCGAAGGGCGCTTCGGTCTTTAGGCCCGCGGCACCCGTGGCATGGGCCAGCACCGGGATCTGTCGGGCGGCCATGTCGGTGGCGAAGATCTTGGCCTCGGCGGCGATCCGGCGGGCGTCCCGACCGGTGCCGAAATCGACCTCGGCGCGCCGCACGAGGCCGGTGGCGGCCGCGAGATCGGCCGCGGCCTGCGCCAGCGGCCAGCGCCAGGCCGGAGTCGCCGCAAGCGTACTGCCGAAAGCCGTGCGAGCGGTGCCGTGGGCTATGGCGTGATCGAGCGCGGCACGCACCATGCCGCAGCACATCGCCGCTACGCAGATGCGCGCACCGTTGAGCGCGGCCAGCGTGTCCTTGAACGCGGTGCCGGGCTGGAGCACCACATGATCGGCAGGCACGCGGCAAGCCTCGAACACGAAGCCGCCGACGCCGGAAGAGGCAAGGGCGGGGCCGGCCCCTTCGGTGAGGCGGGTGACACCCGGCGCATCGGCATCGACCACGAAGGCGCCGATGCTCGCCCCGTCCCCGGCGTCGCCGGTCTGGGCGAACACGATCACCGTCGCAGCGTGACGCGCGTTTGTAATCCACGCCTTGCGCCCGTCGAGCTGCCAGCCGCCCGGCACCGCCCGGGCCCGGCAGGTCATCGCCGCTAGGTCGGACCCGGCGTCGGGTTCGGTCAGGGCGGTGCAGGCGGTGGCAGCGCCCGACACCAGCGGAGGAACGAAGCGCGCCACGGCGGCCTTTGTCCCGTGCCGCGCCAGCCGCAGCGCTGCGTTATGCGTGTTGACGATGGAGAGCGCGGCGCTGAAATCGACCTCGGCCAGCGCCTCGCAGATGCGGGATTTGCAGGCGAAGGAGGCGCCGCTTCCGCCTAGGGCGACGGGGAGTTCGATCCCAGTCAGACCCAGTTCCGCCGCCTGCCGGAGCAGGTCCGGGTCCGTTGCGCCCGACGCTTCGACCGCGGGCGCCGCCCCGGCCAGCGGCCCGGCGGCGAAGCGGCGGGCGGTTTCGAGCAAAGCCTGCTCGTCCGGGGCCAGATCCGTCGCGGCGTCAAACTGCATGGCTCAAGTTCCCGCTGCGGCGGCGCGCGCAGTGTATTGTTCGATAAGGCCCTTCTTGTAGAGCTTGCCGTTCTCCTGCCGCGGCAGCGTGGCGACGAAATCATAGGAACGCGGGCATTTGACGGCGCTCAGCCGGGCGCGACAGAAGGCGTCCAGTTCCGCGGCGCCGGTGCCGAGGCCTGGCTGTGCGAGTTGCACGACCGCCATCACCTCTTCTCCGAAATCCGGGTTCGGCAAGCCGAAGACGGCCACGTCCTCCACTGCCGGATGCAAGCTCAGGGCGTTCTCGACCTCTTGCGGGTAGATGTTCACTCCGCCCGAGATGATGGTGTTGGACAGCCGGTCGGTGAGGAACAGAAACCCCTCATCGTTCAGGTGGCCCACATCACCCAGTGTGGTCCAGCCCCGCGCATTGCGGACGCTCGCCGTCTTGTCGGTCGCGTTGAGGTATTCGAAACGGGCGCGGCTTTCGAAGTAGACCACGCCGGTTACGCCGGGCGGCAGGGGATCGCCGGCGTCGTCGCAAACATGGACGGCGCAGCCTACCGGGCGTCCCACCGAACCGGGATGGCGCATCCAGTCCTCGGTGCCGATCGAGACATGCCCGACCCCCTCGGAACCGGCGTAGTATTCGCGCAGGATGGGCCCCCACCACGCGATCATGCGCCGCTTGAGGTCTTGCGGGCAGGGCGCCGCGGCATGGATAGCGCAGCGGTGCCGGGACAGGTCGCGACGCGCCTTGACGTCCTCTGGCAGGCGGTCAAGGCGGACGAAATGGGTGGGCACCCACTGGCTATGCGTGACGCCGCAGTTTTCTATCAGATGCAGCGCGCGCTCAGCGTCGAACTTCCGCATGATGACCACGGTTCCGCCTGCGCGCAGCGTCCGCAACGTCCATTGCAACGGGGCGGCGTGGTAGAGCGGGGCCGGAGAGAGATAGCAGATCGTCTCGTCGAGCCCATAGAGGTCGTAGAGCGCCCTGTTGGCCGGATCTAGGGTGCCGTAGGGCCGTTCGGGGAGCGGCTTGAAGATGCCCTTGGGCCGTCCGGTCGTCCCCGAGGAATACAGCAGATCGACACCTTCGCATTCATCGGGAACCGGGCCGTCGCTTTGGTCTTCCAGGAGCGGCTCGAGCGCGGCGAAGCCCGGCGCCGCCCGGTCCAGCATGAAGTCCTCCCGGTCCGGCGGCGCGGTGAGCGGCGCCAGTGTGTCGGCGAACCGGGCTGAAGTAATCAGAATGCGCGGCTCGCAATCGTCGAGGATGTAACCGATTTCTTTGCTGGAGAGGTGCGTGGCGATGGGTGTCACATGAAGGCCTATGCGCCATGCGCCCCAGACCAGAGGCAGGTATTCCCCGCGGTTCTCGATCAGGACGGCCACGCGGTCGCCCCGACGCAGGCCGCGGGCGCGCAGCAGATGCGCGCAGCGCCGAGACAGTGCCTCGAATGCCGCGTAGGTGTAGGCTGTCGTGCCGTCGTCGAGGATGATGGCGGGCTTATCGGGCTCCTGTGCGGCCATGCGGCCGGGGTGGAAGGTGCCATGTGTCCGGGTCATCGTGGTCTCCAGTCGTCCGGCCGCAGCAGTACGGGCCGCGCGCCGTGCGGGACGCGGTCGGGCCGACCCTCGCGGGGGGAATGGTGTCAGGCCCGATCCGGGCCGTCGAAGTTCAGTTCGTCCTTGCCCAAAGGCGCAAGAAGCGCGTCGACCGTCCCGGGCTCCGGCGGGCTAAGCCGGGGATGGCGCCACTGCGGCGCCAGGTCCTTCTCGACGATGATGGCGCGCAAACCTTCAAGGAAATCCGCGTGCTGCTGGCAGCGGAACGTGAAGCGATGTTCGAGCGTCAGCGCCTCGCGGATGCCGCCGCCGCTGTAACGGGCTTGCAATTCCAGCGCCGCCACCATCGCAAGCGGGCTCGATTTGGCGATCCGTGCCAAGGCCGTGCGCGTGAGCGTTTCGGCGGACACCTGCAGCCGGGCGATCACCTCCGCCAGTCCGCCGGGGGCAAAGCAGCGGTCGATCTCGGGCCGGGCGGCCTGCAACCGCGACGGCCCCGGCGCTTCGGCAAATCGCGCGACCTGCCCGGCATCGCCGGTGGTAGCGACTGCGGCGACAAGTTCGGTCCAGCGATCGCGCGGGACGTAATGGTCGGCAAAACCGGTATAAAGCGCGTCCGCTGCATCGAGCCTGTACCCGGTCAGCGCGAGATAACGTCCGAGTGCGCCCGGCGCCTGCGTCAGAAGCTTGGTGGCCCCGACATCCGGGACACCGCCGATGCAGCATTCCGGCATGCCGAGCCATGTCGTCTCGGCCACCACCCGGTGCGAAACGTGACAGCCGAGCCCGACCCCGCCGCCCATGGCAAAGCCCTGCATCAGTGCCAGCACGGGCTTGGGATATTCCGCAAGTTGCGCGTTCAGGCGGTATTCGGCCTGCCAGAAGCGTTGCGCGACGCGGTGGTTCCCCGCCCGCCCCGCGCGATACAGCGCGCGCATGTCGGCCCCGGCACTGAACGCGCGCTCGCCCGCAGCCTCGATCAGCACCGCGGCGACGGCGCCATCGTCGCGCACCTGGTCCAGCGCAGCGGTGATCTCGAGGCACATCTCCAGCGTCAGCGCGTTGAGCGCCTCAGGCCGCGTCAGGGTGATGCGCGCCAGCCTGCCATCGATGCGCGTGGCGATGTCCACCAAACCACAACCCTCCCGTAGCAAGGCACCGTTTACCGGTGCCGCCTCGATTGACCGGTGCGCGGCGCTGCCGCGGCTCCGCGCCACCCCTCCCGTGGCGGCCGCACTGCCATCGGTGCCGTGGCAGCGTCGTTTTCGGGCAGCCTAGCCTTGCGAAACCACTGCAGCCATATGAGATTCAGCGAAGTAGAGTTGCAGAAAATCGGGTGCCGGTCAGAGGCGCCAAGCGGCCCACGGCAGGCGTCGAGTGTGCGCTGCCGCGGGCTGCGTTTAGCGGGCGGCATCGTTGGCGCGAGCCCGCAGCCGCGCGATCTCCTGGCTCAACTTGACCTGGAAGATCTCCACCAGCGTGTCGATCAGCTGCCCGTCCTTGCGCCGCGACACCAGGTAGTAGCTGCGCGGAATGTGGAACTCGGGCAGCAGTCGCACGAGGCCGGGGGCCAGCGAGAAGGCGAAATCGTGCAGCAGGCCGGCGGCCCGGCCTTCGCAGATCCACTGCCATTGCACCATCACCGAGCTCGAACGCAGCATCGGCTCGCTCTCGCGGTGCTCTTCAGGGATATCGAGCCCGGGGTCGAGCAGTAATTCCGGCACATAGCCCGCAAGCGGCAGACCAGCGAGGTCGACCTCGCCGTCGCCGAGAAGGCTGCGATGCGCGGCGAAGATCAAGTTATACTCCGCCACCGGCTGCACCACTGTACGCTTGTTGCCGGGCGGATTGACCGCGACCGCTATATCGACCTCGCGCCGCAGCAGGTCGAAGCCCCGGCCGTGCGGGATCACCTCGAGGCACAGCGACGGGTTGGCGGTTTGGATGTCGGCGCAGATCTGTGGCAGCAGAAAATTGGCGCAGCCGTCCGGGGCCCCGATCCGAACGGTGCCCCGCAGGTCGCTGTCGGGGTGACCGTCGCCAGGCACAATGTCCTGCGCGATGGTCTCGATCTTCTGGGTGTCCTGCAACACCCTTTCGCCGAAATCGGTGACCACGACCCCGCGCGAGGAGCGTGCGAACAGCGCCGTGCCCAGCGTCTCCTCGAGCCGCCCGATGCGCCGGCTGACGGTGGCGGTGTCGAGCGCCAGCGCCTTGGCCGCCGGCGTGATGCCGCCCTGCCGCGCGACCGCGGCGAATACCCGAAGATCGTCCCAGTTCATGTCGGCACACCTGGCTGGCCGCGGTTCGGATCGTTCCGGTTTTGTCGGTGCCCGGCGCCGCACATGCAAGCTGCGATCTTCGGACGCCGGTCGGTCACCATGTCAGCCGGGGCCGCTCCGTCGGTCCTGCCAATACTCGTCCCTTAGCTGGCGCTTGTAGAGCTTGCCGGCGGCGGAGCGCGGCAGCTGCGCCCGGAAGTCCACGCCGCGCGGGCATTTCAGTGCCGACAGGCGGTCGCGGCACCACACCATCAACTCCTCGGCCAGCGCCTCGGAGCCGGGGCGCTCGGGCACCGTCTGCACCACCGCCTGCACCGCCTCGCCGAACTCCTCGTGCGGCACCCCGAACACCGCGGCGTCGAGCACCGCGGGATGGCCCAGCAGCACGTTCTCGGTCTCTTGCGGGTAGATGTTCACTCCGCCCGAGATGATCACGAAGGACTTGCGGTCAGTCAGGTAGAGATAGCCTTCCGCATCCAGCCGGCCGATATCGCCGAGCGTGGTCCAGCCCTGCGAGTTGCGGCTGGCGGCGGTCTTGGCCGGGTCGTTGTGATACTCGAATTGGTGACCATTCTCGAAGTAGATCTCCCCCTCCGCCCCTGGTGGCAACTCCTGCCCGGCCTCGTCGCAGACATGCAGCACGCCGAGCTTGGCCCGGCCGACCGAGCCGGGATGCGCCAGCCATTCGGCGGAGTCGAGCGCGGTGAAGCCGTTATTCTCGGTCCCGGCATAGTATTCGTGGAGGATCGGCCCCCACCAATCGATCATCGCGCGCTTGATCTCGACCGGGCAAGGCGCGGCGGCATGCACCGCCACCTGCAGCGACGAGACGTCATAGCTGCGGCGCAGGGCATCGGGCAGTTTCAGCAGGCGCACGAACATCGTCGGCACCCACTGGCTGTGGGTGATCCGCTGCGTCTCGATCTGGCGCAGCGCCTTCTCGGCGTCGAACCGGTCCATCACGTGGACGCTGCCGCCGGCCTTGATCGTCACCATGGCGTGGCGCAGCGGCGCCGCGTGGTAGAGCGGCGCGGGGCAGAGATAGCGCGTCTCGCGGCCGTAGCCGAACAGCCCGCAGAGCAGATCGATCAGCATGGTGCGGCCGCCCGGCGGGGTGTCGGGCATCGGCCACTTGATGCCCTTGGGCCGCCCGGTGGTGCCGGAGGAATACAGCATGTCGAGGCCCTGCGCCTCATCAGCCAGCGGCGTGTCGGGCTGGGCGGAGACCAGCGCCGCCCAGTCGGCACAGCCGGTAGGCACCCGGCCCACTGCCAGCCGGACCGGAGCGGGGGTGCGCCCGTCGGCGGCCTCAGCAGTGCACAGCTCCTCCGCGAAGCGGTCGGAAGCGATGATCGCGCGGGCGCCACAATCGACGGCGATATAGGCGATCTCGGGCGGCGCGAGATGGGTGCTGGCGGTGGTGTAGTAAAGGCCGGCACGCTCTGCGGCAAAGCAGATCTCGAGGAATTCGCGCCGGTTCTCCATGACAACGAGCAGGTGATCGCCGCGCCGGAGGCCGAGGCTGCGCAGCAGATGCGCGCCCTGGTTGGCGCGGGCCTCCAGCGCGGCGAAGCTCACCGTCTCGCCGGTCGCGCACATCCGGAAGGCGAGGCGCTCAGGGTCCAGGCTGGCCCAATGGCGGGTGTGAAAGATGCCGGTATTCTCCATCGCTTAGAACCGGATCGTGGTTTTGCCGAAGCCATCGCCGGCGCGCAGATGCTCGAGCGCGGCGCGCAGGTCCTCGAAGGCGAAGCTCTGCCCGAGCACCGGACGGATGCGGTGCTGCGCCATCGCCGCCAGCATCTCCTCGAGGCCGGCGCGGGATCCCACGGTGACGCCCTGCAGCCGCACCTGCCGGGCGACGATCGGGCCCAGCGAGGCCGCCATCTCGAGCCCCGAGAGCACGCCGATCATGGCGATCGTGCCGCCCGGCCGCACCGCCTTCAGCGAAAGCGGCAGGGTCTCGGCGCCGCCCAGTTCGACCACCAGGTCGAAGCCGCCGCGCGCTGCCGTGATGTCGCGGCTGGCCTTGGCCCAATCCGGCGTGCTGCGGTAATTGATGCCGGCATCGGCACCCAGCTCGCGGGCCCGCTCGAGCTTTTCGTCGCGCGACGAGATCACCGTGACATGGGCGCCGGCCAGCTTTGCGAAGGCCAGCGCGAAAAGCGCCACGCCGCCGGTGCCCTGCACCAGCACGCGGTCGCCCGGGCGCACCGCGCCCTGGGTGACGATGGCGCTCCAGGCGGTCAGCGCGGCGCAGGGCAGGGTGGCGGCCTCGTCGTCGCCAAGGTAGTCGGGCACCTTCACCACGCCGTCCTCGGAGAGGCAGACGAGCTCTGCCATCACGCCGTCCAGCGGGCCGCCGAGGGCCGAGGCGAAGGAGGCCGCGCTCGGCGCGCCGCCCTGCCAGTTCTGGAAATAGGTCGGGCAGACGCGGTCGCCGGCGGCGACCCGGGTCACCTCTGCTCCGGTCTCCACCACCGTGCCGACCCCGTCGGAGACTGGGATCAGCGGCAGCGTCCCGGTGGCCCGGCCATAGCCGCGCTCCGGCACGATAAGGTCGCGCGCGTTCAGCGCCGCGCGCGCCATCCGGATCAGCACCTGCCCGCGGCCCGGACGCGGCGCGTCGCGCTCGGCCACCCGCAAGTTGTCGATGCCCCAATCGTCCTCAATCTGGAAGACACGCATGTCCTACCCCGTCTGTCTGTGTGGTTGGGTGGCCCGGGCCACCTGTTCGAGCAGCATTTCGGTCGAGCCATCGACCAGCGCCGCGATCTGCGCGGCGCCGAGATGCCGGGCCATCGGATGCTCGGGCCGCAGCCCCTCGGCGCCCATGGCATGCAGCAGCGCCGGCAAGTGGGTCTGCGCCGCCGCCACCGCGCTGAGCTTGGCCTGGGCGGCGAGCAGCCGGGCCTCGGCGCCGGTCTCGACCGCGGCCACCGCGCGGTCGGTCAGCGCCTCGGCGGCGGCGAGGTCGGTCGCCGCGCGGGCCAGCGCCAGCCGCCAGGCCTGGTGCCCGGCCAGCGGCCGACCGAAGCTGTGACGCGTGGCGCCGTAACCGGCCGCCCGGTCGAGCGCCGCCCGCAGCATGCCGCAGCACATCGCGGCGACATAGGCGCGGGCGCCGTTGAGCTCGTCGAGGATGGCGCGGAAGGCGGTGCCGGGCGGCAGCAGCATGGCTTCGGCCGGCACCGCCACCCCGGACAGAACGAAGCCGCCGGTGCCGGCGCTGGCCTGCGCGAAATCGGAACCCAGCGCCCGCCGCCGGCAGCCCGGCGCGGTCAGGTCGACGAGGAAGGCGGCGATGCCGTTGCGGTCGCCGGGCTGGCCGCATTGCGCGTAGACGATGGCCAGCGCGGCGTTGCGGGCATTGACGATCCACACCTTCTCGCCGTCGAGCAACCAGCCGTCACTGCTGCGCACCGCGCGCATCTCGAGCGCGCCGGCATCCGAGCCGGCGGCAGGTTCGGTCAGCGCGGTGCAGGCCGCGGTCTGGCCCCAGAGCAGCGCCGGCAGATGCGCCGCGGCGAGCGGCGCGGGGGCGCTCTCGGCGATCCGCCGGGCGGCGTTGTGGGTGTTGACTAGCGACATCGCGAAGCCGAAATCCGCCGCTGCGAGCAGCGCGCAGGCTCGCGCCTGAACGCGGAAGCGCAGGCCGAGCCCGCCGGCCGCCCGCGGCACGCAAAGCCGCGTCAGGCCGAGCTCTGCCGCGCGGTGCTGCAGCGCCGCCTCCGGCGCCTCACCCTTGCTCCAACGCGGCGCCGCCGGCGCCACCTCCGCAGCGGCGAAGGCCGCGATCCGGTCCAGCAGGGTGGCCTCCTCGGCCTCCACGCCGGCGCTTCCCGCAGCGGCCGGGGCGGGGGACTCGCCGCTCATCGCCGTCCTGCTCGGCGGCCGAGGTCGCGCAGCAGGCCGACGATGCCGCGCGGCATGAAGATCGTCGCGAGGATCAGGATCAGCCCGTAGAGAATCAGCCGGAAGCTGTCTGCGAAGCGCAGGTATTCCGGCAGGAAGACAACGATGAAAGCGCCGATTACCGGCCCGGTCAGGGTGCCCGAGCCGCCGAGGATTACCGCGAGGATGGCGTCGAGCGACTGCGCCACGCCGAAGATCTCGGGATTGATGAAGCTTTGGTAATGGGCGTAGAGCGCGCCGGCGAGGCCCGCGAACATCGCCGAGGCGACGAAAGCGAATAGCTTGTATTTCCACACCGCGATGCCGATCGAGCCGACGAGGTCCTCGTTCTGGCGGATAGCCACGAGGATCTGGCCGATGCGCGAGCGCACGATCAGCGCCGCCAAGAGGGTCACGGCCACCGCCACTGCAAGCACGAAGTAATAGTAGACCTCGCGGTCGTGGAAATCGATCAGCGCGCCGCGCCCGAAGCCGGGTTTCGGGATGCCGGTGATGCCGGCCTCGCCCTGAGTCAGGGCGGTGAAGTTCAGCAGCACGATGAAGATCACCATGTTGAAGGCAAGCGTGACGATGGCGAAGTAATGGCCCTTGACCCGCAGGCTGGGATAGCCGGTGACCAGCGCGAAGCCGGCGGTGACCAGCGGCGCCAGCATGATGGTGACGCTGACCGGCAGGCCAAGATGCTGGCCCATCAGGGCCGAGGAATAGGCGCCGATGCCCATGAACCCGGCCTGCACGATGGAGACGTAGCCGGTATAGCCCTGGATCAGGTTCTGGCCCTGCGCCACGATCACCCAGACCAGCGCGAGGATGGCGAGGTGCAGGTAGTATTTCACCGCGATCAGCTGCGGCAGGGCGATGAACAGCACCAGCGCGGCGAGCGGTGCGAAGCGTGCGACGGTCTTCATGCTCATGCCCTTCCCATCAGGCCCTGCGGGCGCAGCAGCAGCACCGCGATCATCACCACGAAGGCGATCACGTCCTTGTAGGCCGAGGACAGGAAGCCCGCGGCCAGCGCCTCGGTGACGCCCAGCACGATGCCGCCCACCACGGCGCCGGGGATCGAGCCCAGGCCGCCGAGGATCAGCACCGCGAAGCCCTTGATCACGAGGTTCTCGCCGACCCCGGGGGCGATCGCGAAGAGCGCGCCCACCATGACCCCGGCCGCGACGCCGAGCGCGGTCGACATGGCGAAGACCACCAGCGGGATGGTGCGCACGTCGATCCCCATCAGGATCGCCGCGTCGCGGTTCTCGGCCACGGCGCGGATCGCCTGACCGGTCTTGGTCTTCTCGACGAAAAGCGTCATCGCGAGGATCAGCGCCGCGGCGGCGAGGATCACGTAGAGCCGCAGTTCCGGCAGAGTGACGCCGCCGACCGCGATCACGCGGTTGAAGCTGGTGGGGATCACCACCTGCTCGGCACCGAAGAGCTGCAGGTTGATGCCCTCGACCATCATCGTCAGGCCAAGCGCGACGATGAAGGCGTTGATATGGCTGGCATTACGCACCGGCCGGTAGGCCAGCAGTTCGATCAGCACGCCGAGCACCAACCCCGCGGCCAGCGCCAGCAGGATCGACAGCGCCAGCGGCACGCCCTGCTGGGCGACCAGGAAGAAGGTCAGGTAGCCGCCGAACATCGACACCGAGCCATGCGCGAAATGCGCGATCCCGAGGATGCCGAACACCGTGGTGAGGCCGAGCGCGATGAGGACATAGACCCCCCCGATCGCCACGCCGTTTATGATTTGCTGGAAGATTTCGATCATCAAGGGGTCTCCGCTCGGCCTGGTCCGGGCCGGCCGCTGACAGGTCGCATCGCGGGGTCGGGGGGGAGGTGCGGGCGGCACGGGCCGCCCGCCAGGCTCACTCGTCGAGCGTCGAGAGGAAGGCGGAATAGGCCTCCGGGTCCGAGGGCAGGTCCTGCACATAGGTCCAGGCCCCGTCCTGCCACTGGAAGGCGCCGTTCTCGGTATAGGCCTGGCCGTTGGCGTCGAACATCCGGCCGCCCACCGGTAGGTACTGCATCACCACCTCGTCGGGGACCTCGAGCTCGCGGATTGCCGCCGCCACCGCGGCGGTGTCCTCCACCGTGCCGGCAGCCTCAAGCGCGTGCTTGAGCACCCAGGTCTGGTCGTAGGCATAGGGCGAGCTGGGCGACGGCGAGCTGCCGAATCGGGCGCTGTAGTTCTCGTGATAGACAGTGCCGTTGGGGCCCGTCGATTGCAGCGTCAGCTCGGTCGGCCGCAGGTCCCAGACGCCCTCCATCTGCTCCGATGTGGCGACCCGCAGGAACTGCTCCTCGCTGCCGCTGGTGAAGCCGTAGCGCGGGATATCCATGCCCAGCTCGACCGACTGACGGTAGACGAAGGCGGCCGGCTCGACATAGCCCACCACCAGCAGCGCATCTGGCGCCATCTCGCGGATCTCGGTCAGCTGCGGGGTCATGTCGCGGTCCTTGGAGGCAAAGACCTCGCGGGTGACGATCTCGCCTCCGCCCTTGGCGAACTCCTCCTCGAAGGCGTCGACATAGCTGGCGTAGAACGAGATCTCGAGCGCGCCCAGCACCGCCACTCGCTTGTGGCCCTGCGCCGCCACGAAGGCGCCGGCGGCGGCGCCGGTGTAGTCGGCCGGCGGCCGGGTGCGGGCGAGGTTGGGGATCTCACGCGTGGTAATCGAGCGCTCGGCGGCATTGCCGACCAGCATCACCGCGTCCTCGTATTCGATGAACGAGGCGACCGCGCCGGTGGTGCCCGAGCAGCAGAAGCCGAGGATGTACTTGGCACCGTCGCGGTCGATCAGCTTGCGCACCGCATTGGTGGCCTCGGTCGGGTTGGCCTTGTCGTCATAAGCGACGACCTCGAGCTTGTAGGTCTCGCCGTCGACCGACACGCCGCCGGCGGCGTTGATCTCGTCGGCGGCCATCTGCACCGCGTTGGCCTGCGGCAATCCGTAGACCGCGGCGCCGCCGGTTAGCGCATCCGCGACGCCGATGGTCAGCGTCTCCTCCGCCGCCGCGCTGCCGGCGCCAAAAGTCAGCGCCGCGCTGCCGGCGGCCAGGGCCAGCGCCGCGGTGCCGGCCGGGATCCAGGATCGTGTCGTCATGTCGGGTCTCCTCCCGTGTTGCATGGTCGGGCGCGGCCGGGGTCTCCCGTCCCCGGTGCCGGGCCCGGTCGATCAGTGGCCGAGATACGCCTTGGCGACCTCGGGATGCTGTCGCAGCTCGGCGCCGGTGCCCTGCAGCACGATCTCGCCGGCCTCGAACAGGTAGGCGCGGTCGGCCAGCCGCAGCGCCATCAGCGAGTTCTGCTCGACCAGCAGGATGGTCATGCCCATCGCCTTGATCCGGGCGATGGTCTCGCCGACCTCGGCAACGATCTTCGGCGCAAGACCGAGCGACGGCTCGTCGAAGATGCAGAGCCGGGGCCGCGCCATCAGCGCGCGGGCGATCGCCAGCATCTCCTGTTCGCCGCCCGACAAGGTGCCGGCATCCTGCCCGGCGCGCTCGCGCAGGATCGGGAACATGTCCATCATCCGCGCGACATCGGCCCCCTGCTCGGCATCGCGGCGGGCATAGGCGCCCAGCCGCAGGTTCTGCAGCACGGTCATGCCGGGAAACACCTGCCGGCCCTCGGGGCACATGGTGATGCCGGCGCGGACGATGGTGTGGCCGCTGCGGTTGGTGATCTCCTGGCCGGCAAAGCGGATGCTCCCGGCGCGCGCCGGCAGCAGGCCGCAGACCGCCTTCAGGGTCGAGCTCTTGCCGGCGCCGTTGGCGCCGATCAGCGCCACGCATTCGCCCTCCGAGACGTCGAGATCGATGCCGTGCACGACCTCGATCGGGCCGTAGCCGGTGCGCAACCCGCGGATTTCCAGCATCACGCGGCCTCCCCGAGATAGGCATCGATGACGGCGCGGTTCTCTCGGATCTCGGCCGGCGTGCCCTCGGCGATCAGGGCACCGAAATTGAGCACCGCGATGCGGTCGCAGACCTCCATGATCAATGCCATGTGATGCTCGATCACCAGCACCGCGACGCCGCTGTCGCGGATCCGGCGGATCATGTCAGTGAGCACCCGGCGCTCATGCGCCACCATGCCGGCGGCGGGTTCGTCCAGCAGGATCACTTTGGGCGCGGCGGCGAGCCCGGTGGCGATCATTAGGAAGCGCTGCTGCGCCGCTGAGAGGGTGGCGATCTCGCGTTCGGCGAGCTCCTCCAGTCCGGTCAGTTCGAGCGCCTGGTCGACCCGCGCCTCGACCTCAGCGGTCTCGCCCGGGTGCCGCCCGAAGCCGAAGGCCGAGGCGATCGGCCGCGACCGACGCGTTGCCTCGCATCCCAGCCGGATCTGCTGGCGCACGGTGAATTCCGGGAACACGCTGGCGGTCTGGAAGGTACGGGTCAGGCCGCGCGTCACCCGGTCCCATTCCGGCAGCGTATGGATCGGCGCGCCGGAGAGGCGGATTTCGCCAGAGCTCGCCGGGAACAGCCCGGCCAGGGTGTTGACGGTGGTCGATTTGCCGGAGCCGTTGGGCCCGATGAGCCCCAGCACCTGGCCGGGCGCGACCGAGATGCTGAGATCGCGGAGCGCCCGCACGCCGCCGAAGGACTTGCAGAGGTTGCGCACCTCCAGAACCGCGTTCGACATCTGGCCTCCCCTGCCGTTGTGTCGGTCAAGGCGGACGTTAGAAGCACGGCGACGTGACGTGAAATACAAAGATTGGGGCTCTATATCGAATTATTGGATGGCTACGGTCGACTGAATCAACCCGGCCGGCGAGGCCCAACAAACATGTCCCGGATCAAGAATATTAAGTCTCTGCAGGTATTTGAAACGGTGGCTCGGCTCCGCAGCGTGACGGTGGCGGCACAGGTTCTGAACGTCAGCCAGAGCTCGGTCAGCTACCATATCAAAAAATTGGAGGACGAGATCGGCGCACCGCTGTTCGAGCGGCGCCCCGACGGGCTGGTGGCGACGCCGCGCGGCACGGTCCTAGCCTCGCATGTTGAGCGCGGGCTGGCGACCCTGCAGGCCGGGCTCGAGCGGGTCAGCGAGCAGGCCGAGGTAGTCCGGGTCGCGGTGCTGCCGATGTTCGCGAGCCGCTGGCTGTCCTCGCGGCTGGGCAGTTTCTGGGAGGCCAATCCGTCGCTGCAGCTGACCTTCCAGAACCACAACAACAGCTATGTTGATCTCGGGCGGCCGACCGAGTTTGCCGATCTCGGGGTGCAATGGGGCCGCGGCACCTGGCCCGGCTTCGACGCGATCCGACTGTGGTGCGAGCGTATGGTCATCGTTTGCAGCGCGGACTACCGCGCGCGCCACGACCTGCGCACGCTGGCCGATGTGCGGCGCTGCACGCTGCTGCATGTCGACGACGACCAGATGTGGGCCGAATGGTTCAGCAACGCGCAGCTCGAAATGTCGTCGACCCAGCGCCAGATGACGCTGGAGGACCGCCATTTCCAGCTCAGCTCGACGGTGAACGGGCTCGGCGTGTCGTTGTTTGCCCGGAGCATGATCCAGAGCGAGTTGATGAGCGGGGCGGTGGTTAACCCGTTCGAGCGCAGCTTCGCGACGTCCTTCGCGTATTACCTCGCGATCCCGAGCAACGCCGTGCTGTCGCCCTCGGCCAGCCTTTTCAAGACCTGGCTCCTGGACCTTTGCCAAAGCCTGGAATGACGACGCGGGAGGGAAGGAGCGCCATGCAAGATCGCCCTTGAGTTCGCTCTTTCCAAATATTTCGGCTTGTTGGGACCGAAGGTAGAATTGCTGATCAGCGGCAATCGTTGAGGTACGAGTCCGTAACACATAATTTAGGGTCAGGACTCATAGCCAGTAGATGACGGTCGCAGCGAGCGCGATTGCCGAGAGGAAGACTTTCGGACACCGATCATAGCGGGTGGCAACCCGGCGCCAGTCCTTGATGCGGCCGAACATGATCTCGATGCGGTGGCGGCGCCGGTATCGGCGCTTGTCGTATTTGATCGGGGCCGTGCGCGACTTGCGCGGCGGAATGCAGACGCGAATTTCGCTGTCTGCCAAAGCTTTACGGAGCCAGTCGGCATCGTAGCCGCGGTCGGCAATCAGCCAGTTCGCCTGCGGCAACTGGCGCTTTAGCGCGAGCGCGCCTTTGTAGTCGCTGACCTGGCCGGCGGTCACCAAGAGGCGGACGGGGCGGCCCTGCCGGTCGGTCACGGCATGCAGCTTGGTGTTCATGCCGCCCTTGGTCCTGCCGATCAGGCGGCCACGCCCCCCTTTTGAAGGCTCAGGCTTGAGGCCGTGCGGTGTGCCTTCAGATATGTCGCGTCGATCATGATGGTCCGGTAATCGGCCTGCTCGGCGGCGAGCCCTTCCATGATCCGGGCGAACACACCCATGCGGCTCCACCTGATCCAGCGGTTGTAGAGTGTCTTATGCGGGCCGTATTCACGCGGGGCATCACGCCAGCGCAAGCCGTTGCGATTGATGAAAATAATCCCGCTCAGAACACGCTTGTCATCGACCCGCGGCTTGCCATGCGACTTCGGAAAGTAGGGCCGCAGCCGTTCCATCTACGCGTCGGTCAGCCAGAAAAGATCGCTCATCGTCAGCCTCCTTCGAGCGGAGGCTGAATCACGCAAAGCCGTGCTGATCAATGGGTCCTGAGCCTAGGCCTTCGTGAAGACCCTCAAGCGCGACTACGTCCGCGTCACCCCGCTGCCCGACGCCGCCACGGTACTCGGGCTCGTCCCCGCGTGGATCAACGACTACAACACCGTCCATCCACATTCCGCGCTGCCATGCGCTCGCCCATCGAGTTCGGATCAGCGCTCAACCCCGGTGAAACGGGGGGCACTCCACGCGGCCATCAGACTCCGTATTCAGTAGTAGCCAACCACCTGGCCCTTTCACTATTTTTTCTTGTGCTCACCGAGATTGGTCAAGGCTTTACCTTTATTGAAGTCGGCTGTTGCAACGACCTTTTCTTTTACCTTCTTAGGTTTCTTCGCTTCACGGTTGCCGCGTTGCTTGTTACCTTTGGTCATTTCCGTTTCTCCTGACTGTGAATTATTTTTCTGAACAGGTCGCGTTCATATCCATAAAGAATGTGATTTCTAGTTTTGGGCAACTTGATGAAAGGCAGCGTCCATTTACATCATTCCGCCCAAGTCGGATATTTTGCTACCGGCATCAGACTCCTTGGGCTTTTTCGCGACCATGGCTTCGGTCGTGATCAGTAGTCCGGCAATGGACGCGGCGTTTTCGAGTGCGATCCGGACAACTTTCGTCGGATCGATGACACCGGCCTTCAGCATGTCGCCGTATTCTTCGGTTTGAGCGTCGAAACCGAAGCTCCGGCTATCGTTCTCGATGACCTTACCGACCACGACCGATCCGTCGACCCCGGCATTTCTGGCAATCTGGCGCAGCGGTGCCTGGATCGCGCGCCGGACAATCTTAATGCCGGCATCCTGCTCGCTGTTCTCGCCCTTAAGCAATGCCAGAACCTTGCCGGCATGAACCAGGGCCACGCCACCGCCGGGCACGACACCTTCCTGGACCGCGGCGCGGGTGGCGTTCAGCGCATCTTCGACGCGGTCCTTGCGCTCCTTCACCTCAATCTGGGTTGCCCCGCCGATCCGAATCACGGCGATGCCGTCGATAAGCTTAGCGAGTCGCTTCTGCAGATTCTCCTTGTCGTAGTCCGAAGTAATCTCGTTGATCTGCGCCCGGATCTGTCTGCCGCGCGCCGCGATCGCCTCCTTGCCGCCGGCACCGTCGATGATCGTCGTGTCATCCTTGGTAATCGTGACCATTCTGGCGGACCCGAGCATGTCCATGGTGACATTCTCCAGCTTGGTGCCCATTTCCACGGAAATCACCTGGCCGCCCGTCAACACGGCGATGTCTTCCATCATCGCCTTGCGGCGATCGCCGAAGCCCGGTGCCTTGACGGCCGCCACCTTCAATCCGCCGCGCAGCTTGTTGACGACCAGCATCGCCAGCGCCTCTCCCTCGATATCCTCGGCCACGATCAACAGTTGCTTCTCGGCCTGAATCACAGCCTCCAGCAACGGCACCATGGATATGAGAGAGGTCAGCTTCTTCTCGTGAAGAAGGACGACGCAGTCATCCAGCTCGGCGATCATCTTCTGAGCATTCGTGATGAAATAGGGGCTCAGATAGCCGCGGTCGAACTGCATGCCTTCGACCACTTCAATCTCGGTCTCCAATCCCTTGTTTTCCTCGACGATGATTACGCCTTCCTTGCCGACCTTTGCCATCGCGTCGGCGATCTGCCGCCCGATCTCGAATTCTCCATTGGCCGATATGGCGCCGACCTTGGCGATCTCGTCGCTGTCGCCGACCGGTCGGGACATGGTCTTGATCTCGGCCACCACTGCGGCCACGGCCCTGTCGATTCCGCGTTTTAGATCCATCGGGTTCATGCCGGCGGCAACCGACTTCATGCCTTCCCGGACAATCGCATGGGCGAGTACGGTTGCCGTGGTGGTTCCGTCGCCAGCCTCGTCGTTCGTGCGCTGCGCGACCTCCTTGACCATCTGGGCGCCCATATTCTCGAAATGGTCCGACAGCTCGATCTCCTTGGCGACGGTCACACCGTCCTTGGTGATGCGCGGTGCACCCCAGGATTTATCGAGAATGACGTTTCGGCCCTTGGGGCCGAGGGTGATCTTGACGGCATCTGCCAGAGTCTGGATACCTTTCAGCATTCGGTCGCGGGCGTCGGTACTGAATCGAACTTCCTTGGCGGACATGGGTGTGGGTTCCTGAGACTGGGGTTGATGTGAAAGGTTTCGGACTCAGGTGATCACCCCGAGAATGCCGCTTTCCTTCATAATCAGAAGGTCTTCGCCATCGAGCTTGATTTCTGTGCCGGACCATTTTCCGAACAGGATCCGGTCGCCGGCTTTGACGTCCCTCGGGATGCGTTCGCCGTCCTCGCGCCTTTCCCCAAAACCGACGGAGACAACTTCGCCTAATTGAGGCCTCTCCTTGGCGGTATCTGGAATGATGAGGTCGCCCTTGGTCGTCTCGTCGCCGTCAATGTGGCGAACGAGGACCCGGTCGTGGAGGGGAGTAAATGACATCGACGTGCTCCTGGTCGAGGATCGTCGGGCGTAAGTACCTTGTTCGAATGCCCGGCTTAGATGAGCGCAAGGCGGCGACAACCTGGTGGGGCAATTCTTCGAGATTGCGGATCAAGACCGCCGCGGTATTGCATCATGAGCGTCGAACCGAGTTTCCGCCAGCGATGATCGCGTTGATTATTCCCGCGACGGCCCGGTGATTTTCCATGTCGAGTTCGGTGCCAACGGCATTCTCATGGGTCGCCGCAGCGTCGCGAAGAACCCCCACGATCTCGTGCTCCGGGAGCACCCCGCGATCGTTCATGGCAAGCAGGAGCGCCTCGCAGATTGACAGGGCGGCCTGGCCTGCATGTTCGCTCGCGGTCGACATCCTGCGTCCCTTCCGTGGCATCGTGATCCCCGGGGATGGCGAGGTTCAGATACATCCGTACTTCTCGCAGGAAGTGCTCTATGCTGAACTGATCCAGAGCAGTGTCCAGGCCGATTTCCACTCCTGCGTCACGTCACGCCGGGAGCCTCCATGACATCAGCCGAAGACAGCCCTCTTACCCGAAAGCTCTCGGCTTTCGTCGCTCTGTCGGAGATCGAACTGGCCGTGCTTGAACGACTGCACCAGCGTCGCCGCTCCTTCGTTGCGGGGCGTGACATGGTGCATCAGGGGCAGTCGGCTCGGGCCGCGTATATTTTGTCCGCGGGATGGGTCTGTTCCTACAAGCTGCAAGCCGACGGGACGCGGCAGATCGTCGATTTCCAGGTGCCGGGAGATTTCCTCGGGTTGCGGAGCGTCCTGTTGCGCACGTCGGACCACAGCTTCGAGCCCATCGTCGACATTGAGGCCGCCGAAGTGCAGACGAGCGATCTTCTCGATGCCTTCGAGCGGACGCCGCGCCTCGCGACCGCAATACTCTGGGCAGCGTCAAGGGACGAAGCGATGGTAGTGGAGCATCTCGTCGGGATCGGTCGCCGTGACGCTGAGGCCCGCATGGCGCATTTCCTGCTGGAGCTGGGATCGCGGCTGGCGTTGGTAGGCATCGGCAGCAGGGAAGGATTCGATTGCCCTCTGACGCAATACCACCTCGCCGATACGCTGGGGTTGAGCGCGGTCCATGTGAACCGCGTCCTGCGGCAGCTTCGCGAGAGTGGACTGGTGACCTTTCGGGGCGGCCGCGTGATGTTTCACGACTATGGCGGGCTGGTGGAACTTGCCGAGTTCGACCCGGCATATCTGGACCAGACCGGGCCGCTCCTGAAATGAAAGGGCCGCCTTGCTCAGCAGGCGGCCCCGGTGATAACGCCAGACGGTTGCGTTTACGTTAGGGCGCGGGTCGCCGCGTCGAGTTCCTTGTTGGTCTCGGCGTCGTTTTTTGCCGTGTTCGCCTTCTCGGCTGCATGGTAATGTTTCATCGCTGCAGCTTTTTTGGGTCCGGCGGGGGCGTTCACGCAAGCGGCTTTGACGGATTTCATCTTGTCGGCGGTCTTGATTTGTTCGGGAGTCATTGAATGTGTCCTTTCTGGACGCTCCGAGAATAAGAAGCGTGTCGGCATGTTGTCCTTTGGATCGACACGCCACACGCTTCTCAGGTGCTCAGAAAAACATGCACCACCAAATACTCGGCGGGCACGTCTCAACTGACAGGAGTCGGCGCCCCGCCGCACTGACGCAGGTTAGCCTCGACGCCTGCGGGAGGTCGGTTGCCCGTGCGCTTATCAATTCAACGCAGTTTGCTGGTGGGCAATCCTCAGCCAGGTGTCCTCATCATTGAGATAGGTAGAGGCACAGAGGGCCTTGTAGATCGGCACCTCGGGTTTTTCTGCCGAGACGCGATAGGTGAGAATGGCGATGTTATGACACCGCATCACGCGCCGTTCGGCCATGACAACGGTGCGCCAGCCGGTCCTTTCACGAAGGTGGGTCCAGATGTGATCGCCCTGGAGGATGCCGGGCGGATAGGGGAAGACCATGACGGCGTTGGTCGCAGTGGTTGCTCGCGCGTTGTCGGCGCCACTGGTCCAGAAGTGTTCCTCCATGTCCCAGAGAACGCTCTGTTCGCAAGGCGATAGCGTGCCGGACTCGTGTGCCGCATGTTCCGGTCTGCCCATGCTTGCAGTTGAGACGGTCATTCGCCTGACCCCGACCCGCCGACCATGAACATCTGAAACAGTACAAAGACGATCGCGAGCACCGCCCAGATCGCTCCGCTTGCTCCCGGGCGGCCATCGGCCATAGTCGAGGCAGAGCGCAGCAAGGCTGCTGACGTCGGTCCTTCGGGAAGCAGCTGGCTCAGGTCTCGTGCAATCCTGCCGTGATCACTGGCGAGCGCAGGAACGTCACGAAACCGGGCAAGCAGTGTTCTCAATCGCGCTTGCGCGGCGTCGCGCCCCAGCGTGACCAGTTCAGCGGTTTCCTTCCATGGATCAAGGCCAAGCCGCGCAAACGTGGAGAGTACAGTCACAGCATAGCCGTTCCGATCCTCGCCCACCGACGCATAGAGAAACCGATCGAACTCGGGTGGGTGCGGGTTAAGATAATTGTGGACGGCCATCGCCAATCCTTTCATAGGTTGCAGGAACGCAGATCGCCCCTGTTCCTCAAAGGATACGCGCAAGTCCGTCTCGCCGCCCTTACGCAGGTCAGTGCGGGCGACGGCCCTCAGGAACGTCGCAGGCGGTTCGGTGCCCTGGACTAACTTGCGTCAGCAACAGTCGGACGATCCCGAGGTACAAGGCGGCGACCTTGCCGTCATGAACGCGACCCTTCTCGCGGCCCGTTGACTGCTCTTGCGTCAGACCATGCCGGCTGAGAATGCGCAGCACGCTCGTGCGATTGACTGTCTCCAGTCATGCAAGGCTGTGTGGGCGAAACGGGGGACAGTTCAGGTCTCCAATCCCATGGTTACGATTGGAGTGCCCCCCATTTCACCGGACAGCCTGGCTGGAGTTGAGCGCTGATCTGAACTCGACGGGCGAGCGCATTGCCAGCGCGGAATGTGGATGGACGGTGTTGTAGTCGTTGAGCCAGGTGG